>JBGPPG010000097.1:0-12344 GCA_041488455.1 Gemmatimonadota bacterium | reverse complement strand
CCCTGCGGCCGGATGATCAGGAAGTAGAAAACCAGCCCGATGGCCGCGACCTGCATGATGAGGATGGTGAAGCCGCTTCCACCTCCCGAGCCGGGGGCGGGGGCCATGGCGAACAGCAGTGCTGGGGTCACGTGTCTCCTCGGTGGTAGCGGTCGAGCCATTCCCGGCGCCAGCCGTCGAAGGTCCCGTCCAAGATGCGGGCGCGTGCCTCCTCGCCCAGCCGGATGAGGAAGCGGATGTTGTGAATCGAGACCAGCCGGAGCGCGAGCATGTCCTCCACCATGAACAGATGGCGGAGATACCCTCGCGGGAACGTCGTGCAGGTTTCACAGTCGCACGCAGGATCGAGCGGCTCCCGGGAGCCCTTGAGCCCGGCGCCCTTCACATTCACGCGGCCCGTCGGCAGCCAGGCCGTGCCGTGGCGTCCGTTCCGCGTGGCGGCCACGCAGTCGAACAGGTCCACGCCCCGCGCGATGCCCTCGAGCAGATCCGGCGGAAACCCGACGCCCATAAGATAACGGGGCACCGCGGGCGGCATCACCGGCTCCAGCGTCTCCAGCACGCGGTGCATCACGTCCTTGGGCTCACCGACGGAGAGGCCGCCGACCGCGATGCCGGTCCAGGGGCCCAGCTCCAGCGTCCCCTCCAGCGACCGCAGGCGCAGCTCGTCGTGCGTGCCCCCCTGGACGATGGGCCAAAGCGTCTGGACGGCGCCCGCTCCCGGCAGCGTTGCCTGGCGCGCCTTGCCGCGCGCGAGCCAGCGAAGCGTCCGCTCCATCCCCTCGAGGGCGAGCGCGAATGGCGCCTGGCCCGGCACCACGTGGTCGAACGCCATCGCGACGTCGGCCCCAAGCGCGGCCTGGATCTCGACGGCCCGCTCCGGGGTCAGGGTGTGCAACGAGCCATCCACGTGGCTCGTGAACTCCACGCCTTCCTCTTCCACGCGCCGGAGCCCTTCGAGCGAAAAGACCTGGAACCCGCCCGAATCGGTGAGCATGGGGCGGTCCCAGGTCGTGAACGCGTGAAGGCCGCCCATCGCGGCGATCACGTCCTCGCCCGGGCGCAAATGAAGATGATAGGTGTTCGCGAGCACGATCTGCGCGCCTGCGCGGCGGACGTCGTCGGGATGGAGGCCGCGCACGACGCCGTGGGTGCCGACGGGCATGAACGCGGGCGTCCGGACCGTGCCATGGGGAAGAGCGAGGCGGCCGGCCCGCGCAGAGCCGGCGGCGGCATCGACCCGGAACTCGAACATCAACCCTGGGCCGCGATGATCCGATCGATCTGCCGCCGGTGCACCAGATCGTGCGCGCCGATCATGCGCATGATGTGCTCCACGCTTTCCGGCCCCCGCTCCGAGTGCAGGCCTGCGCGGCGACGCTGGGCCGCGTCGAGCGAGCGATAGAGCCGGAGGTTCGCCGGCCTGAGCGCGCCCAGCTGGGCGAGCGTCTCGGCCACCGGCAGCGCGCGGTAGCGGAAGGATTGCGCCCAGGCGTCCTGGTCGTAGCCCGGGATCGGCGGCGTGTCCTGCGTCAGGATCATGCGCACCCGGTATCCGTAGACCAGCTCGGTGTCCGCCAGGTGCTGCACGACCTCGAGTACCGACCACTTGCCCGGCTTTTCGGGCCGTCGGAGCGCCGCGTCGTCCAGGGCCCGGACCCGCTGCTCGACCCACGGGACCAGCTCGGCCATGACCGTGAGCGGATCCCGCTCGCCGATGACTTCGAGGAGGGCCTTGGTGTAACCCCGGGCGGCGGCGCGGGCGCTGCCGGCGGGATTGGAGAAGGTCATGGCTTAGCCGTTGGCTGTTGGCTGTTGGCCATTAGCCATCCGTTAGCTAAAGGCTAACGGCTAATGGCTAAGGGCTCCCTTGCTACATCACCACCATCGCATCGCCGTACGAGTAGAACCTATACCGGCGTTTCACTGCATGACGATACGCGTCCTGCATGGTCTCGTGCCCGGCGAACGCGCTGACCAGCATGAGCAGGGTCGAGCGCGGCAGATGGAAATTGGTGATGAGCCGGTCAACGACCTTGAACCGATATCCGGGAAGGATGAGCAGCGACGTTTCTCCCGGGCCCGGCCGCACGGCCCCGCTCTGGTCGGCCGCGCTCTCCAGCGCCCGGACAACGGTCGTCCCCACGGCCCACACCCGCCCGCCGCCGCGACGGACCTCCCCCGTGAGCGCCGCCACCCGGCCGGGAATGTCGAAGCGCTCGGGGTGCATCGGATGGTTCTCGATCGGCTCGGTATCGACCGGCTTGAAGGTGCCCGGCCCCACCTCGAGGTCGAGCCCGGTGATCATCACACCCTTGGCGGACAGCCCGTCGAGGAGCTCGTTGGTGAAGTGGAGCCCCGCCGTCGGGGCGGCGACGCTGCCTTCCCGCTTGGCGTACACCGTCTGATACCGCACGGCGTCGGACGCGACCGGCTCGCGGGCGATGTAGGGCGGAAGCGGCACCTGTCCGAGCCGCGTCATTACTTCTTCGGCGGTGGCGCCCACGATCTTGACCCGGCGGTGGCCGTCGGGCAGTACCTCGACCGTCTCGACCCACGTTCCCCCGTCGAGCTGGATACGCTTGCCCGGCTCCAGCGCGCTGCCCGGCTTGCCGAGCGCGAGCCAGGTGCCGTCGTGCACCGGACGGATGAGGAGCACTTCCGCCGGCGCTCCCGACGGACGCGTGCCGATGAGCCGGGCGTGACGAACCCGGCTCGTGTTGAGCACGACGAGATCGCCCGCCGGGATCATGCCGAGCAGATCGCTGAAGATCAGATCCTCGAAGCCCGTCGGTCCCCCGACCAGGCGGCCGGTGCGCCGGACGGCCAGGAGCCGGCTGGCGCTCCGCTCTTCGATCGGCGACTGGGCGATCAGCTCGGGCGGAAGTTCGTAGTCGAAGTCGGAGAGGGTGTATCCGCGGTCTGGCGTCAAAACAGCGCGGCCTGGCTGGAAGGTGGCCTGATGCCGAAGCGACGGTACGCGAGCGGTGTGGCGCAGCGCCCCCGCGGAGTCCGCTCCAGGAACCCCTGCTGGATCAGAAACGGCTCGTAGACCTCCTCGAGCGTACCCGCGTCCTCGCCGACGGCGACGGCGACGGTACCGATCCCCACCGGCCCACCGCCGAATTTCTCGATGATCGTGAGCAGGATCCGGGCGTCCATGTCGTCCAGCCCGAACTCGTCCACGTTGAGCCGCGCCAGCGCGTCGGCGGCGACGCTCTCCGTGATCCGGCCGTCCGCTTTGACCTGGGCGAAGTCACGCACCCGCCGGAGCAGGCGGTTCGCGACCCGGGGCGTGCCCCGGCTGCGGCGCGCGATCTCCAGTCCGCCGGCCTGGTCCATCGGCACTTTGAGGATGGTCGCCGACCGCGCGACGATGGTGTGGAGGTCCTCGACCGGATAGAAGCCGAGGCGCTCCACGATGCCGAAGCGGGCCCGCATGGGGGGCGTGAGCTGGCCGAAGCGGGTGGTCGCCCCGATCAACGTGAAGCGCTCCAGCGTCATCGGAATGGTCTGGGCGTTGGGGCCGTCGGCGATGCGGACGTCCACCCGGAAGTCCTCCATCGCGGGATAGAGATACTCCTCGAGCGTTGGCCGCAGCCGATGAATCTCGTCGATGAACAGCATGTCGCCGGGCGCGAGGCCGGTCAGCAGCCCGACCAGGTCGCCGGGCTTCTCGAGGACCGGCCCCGAGGTGGTGCGGAGCTGGACCCCCATCTCGCGGGCCATCAGCATCGCGAGCGTGGTCTTGCCCAGTCCAGGGGGCCCGAAGAACAGAATGTGGTCCAGGGTATCGCGCCGCGCCCGCGCCGCGTCGATCGCGATCTGGAGGGCTCCCTTCACCTGCTGCTGGCCGACGAACTCGTCGAGCCGGGACGGCCGCAGGGCGGCGTCGGCCGGCTCGTCCGGCAGCGAATCCGGCGTGGTGATCTGGATCCGGGTCATGCCGCGACCGCCGTCCAGCGAACGCGGGGCCGCTCGCCCGGCTCGACCAGGTGCTTCGCCCCGCAGTGCGCGCAGCGGTCGATCGTCCGCGGCGCGGCCGCGGGCACGAGCTTCCGGTTCGTGGTCCCGCAACGCGTGCAGTTCCATTCCGCGGTGAGCGCGGGGACGGCCATGTCCGGTCCTTGTGCCAGAGCTAGCAAGTTAGAAGTGAGAAGGGAGAAGTGAGAAGTCTCACTTCTTGCCCGGCGCCAGCGTGGACAGCGCCCGCCGCACCACCGCCGCCGTATCGCCGTCGGCGCCGCCGGCCAGGGCGCCTTGCACCGCGTCCTCCGCGGCGGCTGGGGCGTAGCCGAGACTCACCAGCGCCCGCACCGCCTGATCGGAGCCTGAAGCCGGGCGCTCGGCGACGACGGGGACGTCGTCGAACCGATCGCGCAGCTCGAGCACGAGCCGCTCCGCCTTCTTCTTGCCGATGCCGCTCACGGTGCTCAGGGCGGCGAGGTCCCGCTCCCGGATGCTGCGCACGGTGCGGTCGGGCCCGAGTGCCGAGAGCAGGGCGAGCGCGAGCTTGGGCCCGAAGCCGCTCGCGCCGAGGAGCCGCTGGAACACGGTGCGGTCGCCGGCGCGGTCGAAGCCGTAGAGCGACCATCCGTCCTCCCGCACCACCAGCTCGGTGTAGAGGCTCACGCGCGAGCCCGGATGGGGCAGCCGCTCGAAGACGCCGAGGGGGACGGTCACCGCGTAGCCGACCCCGCCGTCGGTCTGGATGACGACTGTCTCGCCGTCCCGCGTGGCCAGCACGCCGGTGACGGTGGCGATCATCGCACGCCGAGCGCCGGCCGCACCGCACCCGGTCGGCGGCCGGCCAGCAGCAGATGCGTGAGCGCGATCGCGACGCCGTCGGCCGCATCCGCGGGCTCTGGCGCGCTCCGGAGCCGGAGCAGCTGGGCCACCATATAGCCTACCTGCGGCTTCATCGCCGCACCCCGGCCGACCACAGCCTTCTTTACCATGGCCGGTGTGTACTCGCTGATCGGCACGCCGGCCTCCTCCGCGGCGAGGAGCACCACCCCGCGGCCGTGGCTCATGACCATCGTGGTGCGGACGTTCCGGGCATAGAACACGCTTTCTACCGCCATCGCGTCGGGGCGGTGGCGTGCGAGGAGGGCCCGGATACCATCGTGGAGGACCCGCAAACGGGAGGGCAGGGGGTCGCGCGCTTTGGTCTGGAGGATGCCGCACTCGAGCAGCCGTGCGGGCTGGCCCGGCGAGGATTCCACGACCCCATATCCGAGGACCGCGGTGCCGGGGTCTATGCCGAGCACCTTCATGCGGCGGGTCGGCTCAGGCTTCCGCCTCCGCGAGCTGCGCGGCATCGATATCGAAATTGGAGAAGACCTTCGACACGTCCTCCAGCTCTTCCAGCGTTTCGACCAGCTTAAGGATGCGTTCGGCATCCGCGCCCTCGACCCGGACCGTGTTCTTCGGGACCATCGCCAGCTCGGCCGAGTCCACGGCGATCTTGCGCGCGCGGAGCGCGTCCTGCACCGCGTGGAACGCCGCCGGCGACGTGGTCACCACGAACTGGTCGCCTTCACGCACGAAGTCCTCGGCTCCGGCGTCGAGCGCCGCCTCGAGCGTCGAGTCCTCATCGAGCTTGGTGGCGTCGAGATAGATCTGGCCTTTCCGGTCGAACATCCACGCGACCGAGTTCGAGGCGCCGAGATTCCCGCCGTTGCGGCTGAAGGCGTAGCGGATCTCAGCCACGGTGCGGTTCGCGTTGTCGGTCGTCGTCTCGATGAAGATCGCCGCACCACCCGGTCCGTAGCCCTCGTAGGTGAGCTCCTCGAATGAGGCGCCCTCCAGCTCCCCCGTGCCCTTCTTGATCGCGCGCTCGATATTCTCCTTGGGCATGTTCACGGCGCGGGCAGAGTCCACGGCGAGGCGGAGGCGCGGGTTCCCGTCAGGATCGCCGCCGCCGGCCTTGGCCGCGACGGTGATTTCGCGGATGATCTTGGTCCACACCGAGGCCCGCCGGGCGTCGGTCACCGCCTTCTTGCGTTTGATCTGCTTCCATTTGCTGTGACCGGCCATCGCCGAACTCCTTGCGGCTCCCTAAGTTGGACAAACATAAGCCGCGGGTCAATCGCGGTCCAGCAGGTCCTCGAAGCGAAGCCACCGCTGGTGGAAGTACAGGTCCACGAAACCGGTGGGACCGTTGCGATTCTTGAGTATGATCAGCTCGGTCGCGCCCTCCATCCCCTGACCGGGCCGATACATTTCCTCGCGATAGAGTCCGAGCACGATGTCGGCGTGCTGCTTCACCGCGCCCCGTCCGCCCAGGTCGTCCAGCGTCGGGCGGGGATCGGGCCGGTCGCCGTGGTGCAGCGGGAGCTGCGCCACCGCGAGCACGGCGAGGTCGAGACGAACGGCCAGCGCCTTGAGCCACCGGATCGCGGTGGCGGCGCGATCCTCCTGGCGGGCGCCCGGGGGCTGGAGCAGCTGGAGGTAATCCACCACAGCGAGGCGACGGCGCGGCAACACATCGAGCGCGCTCTCGATCTCCGCGAAGCCGGGCTCAACCAGTGACCGGAGGAGAAGCGGCAGGTTCCGCTGCGCCACCGCCGCGGCGCCGACCGCGGCGCGGCCCTCGTCCCCCAGGCGTCCTTGCCTCAGCTCGTCCACGGTCGCCCTGCCTTCGATCGCGAGGGCCCGCTCCCGGAGCCGCTCCTCGCCCATCTCACCTGAGAAGAACAGGGTCGGCAGACCCTGCCTCGCCACCCGAAGCGCGATGGCAAGGGCGAGCGCCGATTTCCCGCTCCCGATGTCGCCCCCGAGCACGACCAGGTCCTGGCGCCGGAAGCCGCCACCGAGCACCCGGTCGAGCGAGGAGAAACCGGACCGGACGGTATCCGGAGATGGAACATCCGGCCTGGATTCGTCAATCCGGGCCACCAGCGATTCGAGCGGCGTGGACCCCCGCCGCCGTCCGGGGCGGTGCGCGTCAGCCATGACGAAGCGCCGATCGGGCCGATCGGGCGGCGTCGGCAACCGCCTCGCCGGCGTCGGGGCCTGCCCCTTCGCGCGCGGGGGCCACGAGCTGGCTCAAGACCTGGACGGCCGCCGCGGGGTCGCCCCGCTCCAGATCGGTCAAGGCCCCGGACAGCGCCCGCCGGAGGGGTGTCGGAAGCATGAGGCTCGAGAGCCGGTGCCCGAGCGCGGCCACCCGCCGGCGGTGCGCCCGCTCGGCAGGCGGCGGATCGGTGAAGAGGTCCTGCGCCACGCGCACCGTGAGCCAGAGCGCAAAGACGCCGTCCCGCTTGGGGCCTCGGGCGGTGTGGGGGAGCAAGCTCAGGAGCGGGCTGGCCCAGGTCACGCCAGTACCCGGCAGAGTGCCGCGTACACGGCGTCCGGCTGGATCTCCTGGAGGCACAGGTGGTGCTTCAGCGGACACTCCTCCCCTCCGGAAAAACTGCACGGCCGGCACGGCAGGTTCCGCTCGAGCAGAACCGTGTGGGCCGCATTGTACGGATAGTAGCCGAATGCCCGTACCGTGGGGCCGAACAGCGCAACGAGCGGCGTGCCGAGCGCG
This sequence comes from Gemmatimonadota bacterium, assembly GCA_041488455.1. Lineage (GTDB taxonomy): Bacteria > Gemmatimonadota > Gemmatimonadetes > Gemmatimonadales > GWC2-71-9 > DASQPE01. Next base: position 4,807 of record JBGPPG010000097.1, on the reverse strand, counting down.
GCCGCCATGTACATCGTGCCGGTGTGACCGGTCACGAGGGCCGCGGCCCGCTTGAGCACGGCGCCGGTACCCTGGAGCGACAGTACCCCGGCACCATTCACCGCCTCGGCGCCACAGCGAGCCGCGACGCTGCCGGTGAGGGTCGCATCTTCGGGCCCGCCGAGGAACACCGCGCCCGCGCCCGTTCCGATGATGCGCCGTACCAGCCGCACCCAGTAGTCCCGCGGCCATCGCTTGGTCGCCTGCCCCGCGCTCGGCGCGAAGGCAACGAACGGCCGCCGATCCCCCAGGTTGACTTTGGCCAGCCAGGCATCCGCCCGTTCCTCAGCCTCGGGGTTCAGGAAGAACTCGGCCGGGCCCCCGTCGGGGACGACCCCAAGGTACCGTACCGCATCGAAGTAGCGGTCGGCCACGTTCGAGTCCCCCGGATAGAGGCTCTGCTTGGTACGGATGAGGAGCTCCCGGGCCAGCCGGTATTGGGGCGCTGCCCGCCACCAACCCGGCACCAGAAGCCGCAACAGACAGCTTCGGGGGCTGTTCTCCAGGTCGAGCAGGTGGTTGAACTGTGCGGCCCGGAGCCGGGCCCCGATCGCGAGCAGGGAATCCTCCGGCCCGAGCCCGATGACCTCGTCGATCCGGGGGTTGTCCGAGAGCAGCGGGGTGTAGCGGCGCCGCGTCAGCACAGTGACGCGCATCTCCGGTCGCTGCTGGCGGATAGCCCGGAGCAGGGGGGTCGTGAGGAGGACGTCCCCCAGGGAGCCAAATCGGACCGCTAGGGCGTTCGAGGACACCATCACCTGGGTCACGGAGGTCAATGTAGAGGGCGCCGGGAATGCTTGCCAGCGACGGACCTGACCAGGTCCGCCGGGTCCAAGTCCTTGACGGCACGCGTTGTGCACCCCTTCTCCCACCCATACCTTTCCATCATGAGCCGGCCCCGCAGCATCCTTTGGGTGGACGATGAGGTCGAAAGCCTCATGTCTCACATCCTGTTCCTCCAGGAGCAGGGGTTTACCGTGGAAACCGCCACCCACGGTGACGACGCGATGGTGCTGCTCCAGCGGCAGAACTACGGGGTCGTGCTGCTGGACGAGCAGATGCCCGGCCGCCGGGGCCTCGAGCTGTTCCAGTCGATTCGGGCCATGGACCACGCGCTGCCGGTCGTCATGGTCACCAAGAGCGAGGAGCCCGACACCCTCCGTGACGCCATCGGCGCGGAGGTCTCGGATTACCTCACCAAGCCGGTCAACCCCCGCCAGATCCTGTCGGTGGTCACCCGGTTGCTGGAGGGCGACCGGATCCGCCAGCAGCGGCTCTCACGCGACTTCGCCACGCGGTTCCGCGATCTGGAGTCCCGCAGGGGCTCGCCCATGGGTTGGCGGGAGTGGGTCGAGCTGGTCGTGGAGCTGGCCGAATGGGAGGTCAGGCTCGGCCAGGCCGAGGAGCCGGGCCTCCAGGACGCGCTGCGGACCCTTCAGGACAGCCTGCGGGACGACTTCGCCCGGTACCTCAAGCGCAACTACGCGAGCTGGCTGCACGACTCCCGCACCGACCGGCCACCGCTCTCCGTGGACATTGGGGCCGAATTCCTCCGGCCGGTGCTCGACACGCACCGGCGTGCCATGCTGGTGGTGGTGGACTGCCTGCGGCTGGACCAGTGGGCCATGCTCCGGCCCGTCATCGCCCAACGGTTCGACATCGAGACCGCCCACTACTTCTCGATCCTCCCAACGGCCACGCCGTTCGCCCGGAACTCAATCTTCAGCGGGCTGTTCCCGGCCGAGCTCGCGGTGCGATACCCGCAGTGGTGGGTGGAGCAGGACGAGGCGAGCCTCAACGCGCATGAGGCCGAGCTGCTGGTGGAGCAGCTCAGGAATGTCTGCGGCCGTCCGGTCGCGGTGCGCTACGAGAAGGTCTTTACCTCCGCCGACGGCGAAAGCCTGCTCAAGCGGCTCCCCGCGCACCTGGCCCAGGACGGCGTGACGGCGCTGGTCTTCAACTTCATCGATCAGCTGACGCACGGCCGCACCGAGAACCTGACCCTGTACGAAGTGGCACGGGACGCCTCTTCGCTCCGGAGCCTGACCCGTACCTGGTTCGAGCGGTCGCCCCTCTGGGATGCCCTGCGCGAGGCTGAGCGCCGGGGCGTGCCCGTGCTGCTCACGACCGACCACGGCTCGATCCACTGCCATACGCCCGCGACGGTCTACGCCAAGCGCGACACGACCTCCAACCTGCGCTACAAGTTCGGGGACGACCTGCGGGCGCAGGATCCTGAGGCCGCGCTCACGGTGGACGACCTGCTGAGCTTCGGGCTGCCGCCGCGCGCCCCCGGCACGCGGCTGCTGCTCGCCACGGGAGACCGGTTCTTCGTCTACCCGACCAAGCTCCGCGAGTACCAGGCCCGCTATCGGGGCGCCTTCCTCCACGGCGGGGTCTCACCCGAGGAGGTCGTGCTCCCGATCACGCTGCTCACGCCGAGGCGCGGCTGATGCCCGCCCGCTTCGACGCGCGGGTCCTGCTGGTCGCCGCCGCCGGGACGGAGTCCTTCACCTATCCCCAGCTCTACCGCCGCGCCCTCGAGCGGCTTGGCTGCCAGGTGGACCTGGTCGATCTCGATTACAGCCGCGGATGGGGCCGGCTGCTCGGCCTCCCGACGCTCGCGCCGCGGCTCAGGCGGGCGTTGGCTCGCCACGACCCGAGCTTCGTCCTGGTGCTGGACGATCTGCCGCTCGAGGGTGAGGTCATCGCCGCGCTTCGGCGCGCGTCGCCGGCGCGATGGGTGTTGTGGGCCACCGGTGAAATGACCCTGGCCCGCTGCGCGGCGATCCAGGCGACCGGCAGCTGCTTCGATGCCGTGTTCGTGGGGAGCAGCTCGGCGCGAGACGCGCTCGACAGCAAGGGGTTCCCGCCCGTCGGCTATCTCCCGGATGGATGCGATCCCTCGGTGCACCGCCCCATGCGCTCGCGCGACCAGTTCCGCGCCAACGTGGTCTTCGCCGGCCGCGCGACACCCCATCGCGAGCGCTTCCTGTCCACGCTCGTCGGGTTCGGGCTGGCTCTCTGGGGCCCCGGCTGGCGCCGGACACCGCTGCGAGATTACTGCCGGGGAGAACGCCTGGGTCTCATCGACTATGTCCGGGCCTACTCCGGGGCGTTCGTCGGGATCAACATCCATCGGGAAGATCCCACCCTGGCCGGCGAGGGCTGCAATCGCCGCCTCTTCGAGCTGGCCGCCATCGGTGTCCCGCAGGCAGTCGACGAAAGTGCGGACCTGCGGCGTCACTTCACGCCCGAGACGGAAGTCTTGTTCTTCCGGGGCGAGCGAGAGCTCAAGGAGCTGGTCCGCCTGATGCTCGAGAGCCCGAAGGACACGGCGGCCGTGGCCGAGGTGGCCCGGCGGCGGGCGCTCAGCGAGCACACGTTGATGCACCGGCTGACCGCGCTGCTGCACGACGTGCTGGTCGCCCGCCCGGTCACCAGCACCAGAGCCGCGGCCGAGCCGCGGCTGTCGGAGCCCCCCCGCACAGCGGAGTCTCGGCCGGCCGAGCCGCCCCGGTCGACGTACTCGCTGTTCCGCTGAGCCTCTCCGCGTCCGTGCCGGCCGACCTGCTGCTCACCCTCGCCTTCCCCCCGATGGCAGGCGGCGTCTCGCGCTGGATGTACGAGATTGCCCGCCGGTACCCGCCGCCGGGCATCGTCGTCTCCACCGGGTTCCATCCGGATGCGGCGGACGTGGATGGGACGCTGCCCTCGCCGGTGGACCGGCTACCGCTTCCGGCCAAGCAGCTGCGCACGCTCCAGGGACTGCTTCTCTGGTCCCGCCGCGCGGCGGTGCTGGCGCGGAGCCACCGGGCCCGGTTCATCTGGTGCGGGGACATACACCCGTCCGCGTATCCCGCGAAATGGACCCGCGAGCGGGTAGGGACTCCCTTCGGCATCCTCCTCCACGGCGCGGATCTCCTCGTTCTCCAGCATCAGGTCCACCGGTCGGCGATGAAGCGCCGCACCGCCCGTGCGCTGCTGGGCGCTGCGGCCGTGCTGGTCGCCAACAGCGAGTGGACCCGCGGACTGGCGGAGGTACTGTTACAGGAGCTCGAGCTGGACGCCGAGGAGGGCCGGGTCCGGGTGGTCCCGCTCGGCACTGATCCCACCTTCTTCCGGCCCGGCGTCGCGACCGGTCCTGTGTGCGATCGCTACGGCCTCAAAGGGGGGCGCTGGCTCCTCTCGGTGTCGCCGCTCGCGCCGCACAAGGGGATCGACACCGTCCTGCGGGCGCTCGCGCTGCTCGAGGGGAAGGAAGGGGACGTGCGCTATGCGGTCGTGGGCGAGGGCGAGGGACGGAGGGAGCTCGAACGTCTCGCTCACACGCTCGGCCTCGCGGACCGCGTCCGGTTCCTGGGCGGCGTGCCCGATGCCGATCTTCCCGGCCTCTACAACCTCGCCGACGTGTACGTGGGCGCGTCGCGGCGCACGCCGCTCACGGCGGAGGGGTTCGGCATCGCGCTGGCGGAGGCGGCCAGCGCCGGGCGACCCGTCATCGCGGGGCGGACCGGCGGGATTCCCGAGGCGGTGAAGGACGGGGAGACCGGGCTGCTGGTGGACGCGGAGCGCCCGGCAGAAGTTGCAGAGGCGGTCCGCCGGCTGCTGCGCGAGCCGAAACTCGCGCGGCGATTGGGCACTGCGGCGCGGCGGGAGATCGAGCGGTACTACAACTGGGACCGGGTGGCGCGAGACCTCGCGGCGGTGGCGGCGGAGGTGGGGAGAGAGACGGTGAGAAGTGAGAGGTAAGAGGTGAGAGGGTTCT
>JBGPPG010000096.1:0-12406 GCA_041488455.1 Gemmatimonadota bacterium | reverse complement strand
CACTGCCACACCCCCGCGACGGTCTACGCCAAGCGCGACACCACGTCGAACCTGCGCTACAAGTTCGGGGACGATCTCCGGGCGCAGGACCCGGAGGCCGCGCTCATGGTGGACGACCTCCCGAGCTTCGGGCTGCCCCCGCGCGCGCCCGGCACCCGGCTCCTGCTCGCCACGGGGGACCGGTTCTTCGTCTACCCGACCAAGCTCCGCGAGTACCAGGCCCGCTATCGGGGCGCCTTCCTCCACGGCGGCGTCTCACCCGAGGAGGTCGTGCTCCCGATCGCGTTGCTCACGCCGAGGCGGGGCTGATGCCCGCCCGCTTCGACGCCAGGGTTCTGCTGGTCGCCGCCGCCGGGATGGAGTCCTTCACCTACCCCCAGCTCTACCGCCGCGCGCTCGAGCGGCTCGGCTGCCAGGTGGACCTGGTCGATCTCGACTACGGCCGCGGCTGGGGCCGGCTGCTCGGCATCCCGACGCTCGCGCCGCGCCTGAGGCGGGCGCTGGCTCGTCACGATCCGAGCTTCGTTCTGGTGCTCGACGATCTGCCACTCGAGGCCGAGGTCATCGCCGCGCTTCGGCGCACGTCGCCCGCGCGTTGGGTGTTGTGGGCCACCGGTGAGATGTCCCTGGCCCGTTGCGCGGCGCTCCAGGCGACCGGTACGTCCTACGACTCCGTGTTCGTCGGGAGCAGCTCGGCGCGGGACGCGCTGGACAGCAAAGGGTTCCCGCCCGTCGGTTATCTCCCGGATGGATGCGATCCGTCGGTCCACCGCCCCATGCGCTCGCGCGACCAGTTCCGCGCCAACGTGGTCTTCGCCGGCCGGGCCACACCCCATCGCGAGCGCTTTCTGTCCACGCTTGTCAGCTTCGGGCTTGCTCTCTGGGGGCCCGGCTGGCGCCGGACACCCCTGCGAGACTATTGCCGGGGAGAGCGTCTGGGTCTCATCGACTATGTCCGGGCCTATTCCGGCGCGTTCGTCGGGGTCAACATCCACCGGGAAGATCCCGCGCTGGCCGGCGAGGGCTGCAATCGCCGCCTCTTCGAGCTGGCCGCGATCGGCGTGCCCCAGGCGGTTGACGAGAGTGCGGACCTGCGGCGTCACTTCACACCCGAGACGGAAGTCTTGTTCTACCGGGGCGAGCGAGAGCTCAAGGAGCTGGTCCGCCTGATGCTTGAGAGCCCGAAGGACACGGCGGCCGTGGCCGAGGTGGCGCGGCGGCGAGCGCTGAGCGAGCACACGCTGATGCACCGGCTGACCGCGTTGCTGCACGATGTGCTGGTCGCCCGTCCAGTCGCAGGCACCAGACCCGCGTCCGAGTCGCGGCTGCCGGAGCCCTACCGCACCGCGGAGTCTCGGCCGGCTGAGCCGCCCCGGTAGACGTACTCGCTCTTCCGCTAAGCGTCACCGCGTCCGTGCCGGCCGACCTGCTCCTCACCCTCGCCTTCCCCCCGATGGCAGGCGGCGTCTCGCGCTGGATGTGCGAGGTTGCCCGGCGGTACCCGCCGCCGGGCATCGTCGTGTCCACAGGGTTCCATCCGGATGCGGCGGACGTCGATGGCACGCTACCCTCGCCGGTAGACCGTCTGCCGCTTCCGGCCAAGCACCTGCGTACGCTCCAGGGTCTGCTTCTCTGGTCCCGCCGCGCGGCTGTGCTAGCGCGGAGCTACCGGGCCCGGTTCATCTGGTGCGGCGACATTCACCCGTCTGCGTATCCCGCAAAATGGACCCGCGAGCGGGTGGGGACGCCTTTCGGCATCCTCCTCCACGGCGCGGACCTCCTCGTCCTCCAGCATCAGGTTCATCGCTCCGCGATGAAGCGCCGCACCGCCCGGGCGCTGCTGGGTGCTGCGGCCGTGCTGGTTGCCAACAGCGAGTGGACCCGGGGGCTCGCGGAGGTCCTGCTACAGGAGCTCGAGCTGGATGCCGAGGAGGGTCGGGTGCGCGTAGTCCCGCTCGGTACTGATCCCGCGTTCTTCCGGCCCGGCGTCGCAACCGGCCCTGTGTGCGATCGCTATGGCCTCAAAGGCGGGCGCTGGCTCCTCTCGGTATCGCCGCTCGCGCCGCACAAGGGGATCGACACGGTGCTGCGAGCGCTCGCGCTGCTCGACGGCAAGGAAGCGGACGTTTGCTACGCGGTGGTCGGCGAGGGCGAGGGACGGAGGGAGCTGGAGCGCCTCACCCAGACTCTCGGCCTCGCGGACCGCGTCCGGTTCCTGGGTGGCGTGCCGGATGCCGACCTTCCCGGGCTCTACAATCTCGCCGACGTATACGTGGGCGCGTCGCGACGGACGCCGCTCACCGCGGAGGGCTTCGGCATCGCACTGGCGGAGGCGGCCAGCGCCGGGCGACCTGTCATCGCGGGGCGGACCGGCGGGATTCCCGAGGCGGTGAAGGACGGGGAGACCGGGCTGCTGGTGGACGCGGAGCGGCCGGCAGAGGTTGCGGAGGCGGTCCGCCGGCTGCTGCGCGAGCCGAAGCTCGCGCGGCGGTTGGGCACCGCGGCGCGGCGGGAGATCGAGCGGTACTACAATTGGGACCGGGTGGCGCGAGACCTGGCGGCGGTGGCGGCGGAGGTGGGGAGAGAAGCAGTGAGAAGTCAGCAGTGAGAAGGCTGGCTCATGCCGCCGTCTTGGGCTCGCTCGGCAGCACCGCGAACGCCGTGGAGGCGCGGATATGCCGCTCGTTCGGCGGGGGCCAGCGGGGGTGCGGCGCCTGGTCGATCTGGTCCAGATGCCCGCCCAGCGCGTCGAGTGCGTCGCGCGTCGCGCGGTAGCCCGCCTCGAGCAGCTCCGGAGTGCGGTCGAACGCGAACATCGAGACGTGGGCCACCTGCGGCTGGAGCAGGACCAGCGGCGGCCCGGACCAGTGCCGGAGGTTGGCCTCGATCTGAGTCTGCATCACCACTTCGAGACCCCGGATGTAAGTCGCCGCGAAGCCCTCCAGCTCGCCGCCTTGCCGCTCCACGCTGGTCGCCGCGACATTCACCGCGATGATCGGCCAGGGCGCCGCAGCCGCGGCCACGCGCACGGGCAGATTCTCGACAATCGCGCCATCCACGTACTGGCGGCCCCCAATCTCGCGCGGCGGGAAGATGCCGGGCAGCGCGCACGAAGCGAAGACGACGTCGGCCAGGCGCACGTCCTTGGAGGCGCCATCACCCCAGACCACCTGGCAACCGGAGCCGAGATCCACGGTGTTGACGAGCAGGCGGCGCCGGACGTCGCCGAGAGTGCGGGTGCCCACGATGCTGGTGATCAGCGCTTCCAGGGGCTCGCGGCGGTAGACGGCGGGGGAGAGCATGCGGCGGAGGGCCATGTCGGCGTGGGCGACCTTGAAGACGTGCCGCCGCTCCACCCTAAGCGCCCGTTCCTGCATTTCGGCCACGGGCATTCCGGCGGCCCAGGCGGCGCCGATCAACGAGCCCATGCTGGAGCCGACCACGAGATCGGGTGTGAGACCGCGCTCCTCGAGAGCGCGGAACACACCGATATGGGCCAGCCCCTTCAGGCCGCCTCCGCTGAGCACTACCGAGAACTGGGTCGCCTGTTTCACCGCTTGCCTTGACCGATGACCGTTGCCTAAGCTTGCAATCCGGGTGCCACTTCCCAGTTATCGGCAACGAACGCCAGAACTTGCAGCCCTTTTCAGTGCCACCTGACGAGCCACGGAACCCGGGCCCCCCGGAGCTCCCGGGGGTGAACGCTCTTGCGGTCATCCGGGACCGCTGGCGCACCGATGGGTTCTTCCGGCTGGGGCTGGTTCTGGTAGCCCTGGTGGTGTCCGCCGCGGCATTCGCCCCCTGGCTGGCCCCCCACGACCCCCGGGTCGGCGACCTGCAGAATGCTTATCTCCTGCGCCCTGGGGGCAGGTATCTGCTTGGGACGGACACCCAGGGGCGCGACGTGCTCAGCCGTGTCCTCTACGGGGCGCGGCTGTCCCTCCTGGTCGGGGTCATCTCCCAGACAGTTGCGGTCAGTCTGGGGGTCCTGCTCGGCCTCGTGGCGGGCTACTACCAGCGGTGGGTGGATGCGACCGTGATGCGGCTGGCCGACGTCACCCTTGCCTTCCCGACGCTGCTACTCCTGATCGCCGTCGCCGCGGCAGTCCGGCCGTCCCTGCCGGTCATCTTCGTCGTCATCGGGGTCGTGGGGTGGGCCGGGATGGCCCGGATCGTCAGAAGCCAGGTGCTGGTGCTGAGGGGCGCGGAATACGTCGTGGCGGCCCGGGCGCTCGGCGCCCGGGACCGCCGGGTACTCTGGCGGCATCTCCTGCCCAATGTGCAGGCACAGGTGATGATCGCCGCCACGCTCGGGGTAGCTGGCGCGATCATGGCCGAGGCCGCCCTGTCGTTCGTTGGGCTCGGCGCCCAGCCGCCGACGCCGAGTTGGGGGGCCATGGTGGCGGACGGACGGGATCTGCTGCGGGTGGCGCCGTGGGTGAGCTTCGCGCCCGGCATCGCTATCGGGATGGCGGTACTTGGGTTCAATCTGGTCGGTGACGCCCTGCGGGAGGCGTTCGACCCGAAAGTGAGAAGTGAGAGGTGAGAGGTGAGAGGGTCGAGGTGATCGGATCGAGAAGCCAGTTCTCGCCCGTGGCGCTCCGCTCGACAGAGTTTCCCTGGACGTCCGAGGCCATCTACCTCAACGCTGCCGGGATCGGTCCGCTGCCGGAGCGGTCCCGACGGGCCGTGGTGGAGTTCGCCGCGCTCCGCGCCGCGCCGCACCGGCTCCCGGACAAGGTGCTCTTCAGCACGCTCGCGGAATCGCGGCGTCTCGCGGCGGCGCTCATCAACGCCGACGCGGACGAGATCGCGCTCGCGCCCAACACGAGCTTCGGGGTCAACCTCGCGGCGCGCGCGCTCCCGCTCGCGCCGGGCGACGTCGTACTCGTGAGCGACCGCGAGTTCCCGGCAAATGTGTATCCCTGGCTCGCGCTCAGGGAGCGCGGGGTCGAGGTGGAGCTGGCGCCAACCACGCCGGAAGGCTGGCCCGACGAAGCCTACATGCTGCAGCGTGTGGCGGACCCGCGGGTGCGAGTGCTCGCGGTCTCTCTCACCCAGTTCGCCAGCGGTTACACGGTGGACCTCGGCGGCCTGTCACGGGTGACCCGCATGACCAACACGCTCCTTGTGGTGGATGCGATCCAGGGCTTGGGCCAGATCCCGGTGGACGTGCGCGCCACGCCGGTAGACATCCTGGCCACGGGCGGCCAGAAGTGGCTGCTATCTCCGTGGGGCTCGGGCTTCGTGTACGTGCGGCGCGAGCTCATTCAGGACCTGCTGCCGGCGGACATCGGCTGGCTCGCCTACGAAGGCACCGACGACCTCTCCCATCTCACCACCTACGACACGACGCTCCGGGCAGACGCCCGGCGCTACGAGTTGGTGACCCTCCCCTATCAGGACTTCGCGGGCATGAATGCGTCGCTGGGCCTCCTGCTCGAGGTTGGCATCGAGACGATCCAGGCGTACCTCCGGGCCGTGACCCGGCCCGTGCTCGCCTGGGCCGCCAGCGCGGGCGTGCGCGTGACGTCACCGCTGGATGGTCATGCCTCAGGAATCGTCTGCCTCGAGCTGCCGGATCCCCTCCGCGCGTACCGGGCGCTCAAGACGGCCGGCATCGTGGCGACCGTGCGGGAGGGCGCGCTCCGCCTGAGCCCCCACCTGTACAACACGCCGGCCGAGCTGGAGCGGGTGGCGGAGGTGCTGGACGGCGTGAGAAGTGAGAAGTGAGAGGGGGCCTAGTCAGGCGACGCAGATCTCCCGTCTCCCCGGCCGATCCGTACGCGATGCCAAGGTGGCACCGAGAGGGCGCTCGGAGCCGCCGGGCATACCCCTCGGCTACGTTCAGTTGCACCGACAACGCCGAGCGCTGAAGCTGTGAGAACACCGCGGCTGCCCAGGGCTTCCAGTTCTCCCGGCTGGCGCGGATCACCGCCCGGCTGACGGCGTGGGCCCGCTGCCACGCGATGAGCGACGTGTGTGACTTCACGCTGTATGTTTGCAGGAGGAGGTGGGCCGCGGAGTGTCGGATGCACGCGGCCGGGAGCCGATCCCCTTGATCTCTCACTGCTACTTTTCACTTCTCACTTCTCACTTCTCACTCTCCTAACCATGCCCTCTTTCTCGGATACCCTCGCGGCCGGCTACGGCTTCTCCGACCCCTCGGTCGTGCTGGGAGCCGCCTTGGAGGGCGCCACCGTGCACCGGGAGCCCAAGATCCGGATCCCGCTTGCGATGATCAACCGGCACGGCCTGATCGCGGGCGCGACCGGCACCGGCAAGACCAAGACCCTTCAGCTCCTGGCGGAGCAGTTGTCGGCGGCGGGCGTGCCGGTCTTCGCCGCGGACATCAAGGGCGATCTGTCCGGGATTGCGGTTCCGGGCGAGGCAAGCGACCGGGTCACCGACCGGGCCAAGGACGTCGGTTACAGCTGGGCGCCCAAGGGCGCCCCCACCGAGTTCGTGAGCTTGACCGGGAAGCTCGGTGTGCAGCTGCGCGCCACGGTCAGCTCGTTCGGTCCGCTGCTCCTCGCGAAGGTGCTCTCGCTGAACGAGACCCAGGCCAGCGTCCTCGCGATGGTCTTCAAGTATTGCGACGACAAGGGGCTTCCGCTCCTCGACTTCGCCGACCTGCGGGCGGTGCTCCAGTATCTCACCTCGGACGAGGCAAAGGGTGAGCTTGCCGCCTACGGGGGCATGGCGCAGGCGTCGGTGGGCGTGCTCCTCCGGAAGATGGTCGAGCTGGAAGCCCAGGGCGCGGCCCAGTTCTTCGGCGAGCCCGAGTTCGACGTGAAGGAGTTCCTCCACACCACGTCCGACGGGCGGGGTGTCGTGACCTGTCTCGAAGTCGCCGACACGCAGGACAAGCCGCTCCTGTATTCGACCTTCCTGATGTGGCTCCTTGCGGAGCTGTACCACAACCTGCCCGAAGCGGGCGACCTGCCGAAGCCGAAGCTGGTGTTCTTCTTCGACGAAGCGCATCTCCTCTTCGCGGACGCATCGAAGGCGTTTCTGGATCAGGTGCAGCAGGTGGTTCGACTCATCCGGTCGAAGGGGGTCGGAGTCTTCTTCGTCACGCAGACACCGAAGGACGTGCCGGACGAGGTGCTCGCCCAGCTCTCGAACCGGGTGCAGCACGCGCTCCGCGTGCACACACCCGACGATGAGGCCGCGCTTCGGGCGACCGTGCGGACTTTCCCCCGAACTCCCTTCTTCGACCTGGGCCAGACCCTTACGTCGCTCGGCATCGGGGAGGCCGTGGTCACCGTTCTGGACGGGCGGGGATCGCCCACGCCGGTCTTCGCCGCACGGCTGATTCCCCCGAGCTCGCGGATGGCACCGCTCGCGCCCGAAGAGCTACAGGCCGACGTCCGCCAGTCGCCCTGGCTGGCCACCTACGGCCAGGCGGTTGACCGCGAGAGTGCCCGGGAGATGCTGGCCAAGCGGATGCAGCAGACGGCGCCGGCAGCGCAGGCTGGAGGTGTCAAGGAGCAGGGAGGGGGACGGGCCGGGAAAACGATCGCCACTGTTGCGACCGGAGCGCTGGTCGGCGCGCTCTCCAGCTCCATCGGCCGCACGATCGGCCGGGAGGTCGTGCGCGGGCTCTTCGGCCTGCTCGGTGCGAAGCCGGGGTCGGGGAGCGGGAGGAGTAGATGGTAAACTTCTCACTGCAGTATCAGTTTCACGTAATTTTTCTTCCCCTTCCGCAGCAGTACCCATCCGCGGCCGCCGAAATCGTCGGGCGTGAGCCGGCGGCTTACGTCGCTTATCTGCGGGCCGTTGACGTAGTACCCGCCGCCCTGCAAGCCCCGTCGAGCGTCGGCCTTCGATGAGGCCAGGCCGACACGGACCAGCACGTGCACGAGCAGCATGCCGTCGCCGAGCTCCGTGCGCGGCATCGTGTGGACCGGAATGTCGCTGCTCTCAGCGATGACCTGGATCGCCCTGTCGTCCGAATCGCCGCCCGATCCGCGGCCGAACAGCGCCTCGCTCGCGGCCCGCGCCTTGTCCGCCTCCGCCTCCCCGTGGACCAGTGCGGTCGCGACCCAGGCCAGGCGCCGCTGGGCCGGCCGGCTGGCGGGGTCCTGCCGCTGCGCCGCCACAAGACTGCCGATCTCGTCGAGCTCGAGGAAGGTGAAGAGCTTGAGGTATTGCTCCACGTCGCGGTCGTCGGTGTTGAGCCAGAACTGGTAGAGCTTGTAGGGGCTGGTGCGCGCCGGGTCGAGCCAGATGTTGTCGCCCTCGCTCTTCCCGAATTTGGCTCCGGACGACGTCGTGATGAGCGGGAAGACGAGGCCGTGCACCTCGCGCGACTCGCGCCGAGAGACCAGCTCAATGCCCGCCGTGATGTTCCCCCACTGGTCGCTGCCGCCCATCTGCAGCTCGCACCCCTCCGCCGTGAACAGATGCCAGTAGTCGTACGCCTGCACGAGCATGTAGCTGAATTCGGTGTAGGAGATGCCGGCCTCCATCCGGCTCTTCACCGCCTCCTTCTGGAGCATGTAGCTCACGGTGAAGTGCTTGCCGGTGTCGCGCAGGAACTCCATCAGGCCGAGCCGCCGGAGCCAGTCGGCGTTGTTGCGCATGCGCGCGTCGTTGTTCCGGGGCGCGCGGTCCTGGTCGCCCGCGGCACCGGGAAAACGAAGAAACCGGCCCAGCTGGGACCGGATCGCGGCGGCGTTGGCGTCGATCTGCTCGACCGGGAGGACCGGCCGCTCGGTCCGCTTGCCGCTCGGGTCGCCCACCATGGCGGTCCCGGCTCCCACCAGCGCGATCGGCGTCCCGCCGGCTCGCTGGAGCCAGGCGAGGCCCATGACGGGCACCAGGTTGCCGACGTGGAGCGAGTCCGCCGTCGGGTCGAAGCCGATGTAGGCCGTGACCGGGCCCCGGGCGAGCCTGGCCGCGAGGCCGGGGGTGGCCTCCTGGAGGAAACCGCGGGCCCGGTAAAGGGCGAGGAGGTCTGGCATGGCTAAAGCGTAAGCAGTAAACGGTAAACAGTGAACGCCTTTGTGTCCCCCCGGCCTCCCCGCTACTTTGCGTCCATGCTCCGCCGGCTCTCCTCGCAGGTCACCCGGGCCTGGCGCACGCCCAAGCTCCGCCGCAGCGCATTCGTCGGCCTCCTCGCCCTGGTCACGTTCTTCGGCGCCGTGGTCCTCGCGGCCTGGACCGGCGCGTGCGCGGGGAATACCTGCCCCTCCATTGAGGGTCTCGACCGCTACGACCCGAACCAGGCCTCCAAGGTCTACGCGGCCGACGGGCGCCTGATCACCGACCTGGGGCTCGAGCGCCGGACGGTCGTCCCGCTTCCGCAGATGTCGCCGTACGTCAAGGCGGCATTCATCGCCACCGAGGACAAGCGCTTCTACGAGCACCAGGGAATCGACTGGGTCCGCGTCTTCGGCGCGATCCGGGCGAACGTGTTCAAGCTCCGCTTCGCCGAGGGCTTCTCGACCATCACGATGCAGTTGGCGCGCAACCTCTGGCCTGAGGACATCAGCGGCAGAGACAAGTCGCTCCGCCGGAAGCTGCGCGAGATCAAGGTCGCGATGGAGATCGAGAAGACGTATCCGAAGGACAAGATTCTCGAGCTCTACCTCAACCAGATCGACCTGGGCAACCGCGCCTACGGCGTGGAGGCCGCGTCGCAGCGGTACTTCGGCAAGTCCGTTCGCGATGTGAATCTGGCCGAAGCGGCGACGCTGGCCGCGATCCCCAAGGCACCGTCACGCTACAACCCGCGCCGGAACCCGAACCTCAACATCCAGCGCCGCAACACGGTCATCAACCTGCTCCGGGACGACGGCCAGCTGTCCGATCGTGATGCGGAGCGGTGGAAAGCGTACCCGCTGCTGCTGTCGTCCCGCTCGGACTACAGCGGCGTGGCCGAGTATTTCGTGGAGTACGTCCGCCAGCAGCTGGATGCGCGCTTCGGGCCCGATCTCTATCGCGAAGGCCTCCGGATCTACACCACGCTCGACCTCGACGTGCAACAGGCCGCCGAGCGGTCGCTCGAGGCCCGTCTCCAGGCGATCGAGAGCGGCGCCGACGGGAAATTCCCGCACCAGACCTACCAGCAGTATCTCGAGAGCCGTGGCGACAACACCGACGACAACACGAACACGCCGACGCCCTATCTCCAGGGTCTCGTCGTGACGCTCGAGGCGAAGACCGGGTCCATCCGCGCGATGGTGGGCGGGCGGGATTTCGAGGATAGCAAGTTCAACCGAGTCACCCAGTCCCGGCGCCAGCCGGGGTCCACCTTCAAGCCGATCGTCTATTCCGCCGCGGTCGAAGCGGGCTACCCGCTCTCCTACGTCGTGACCGACGAGCCGCTCACCGTCGAGCTGCCGCCGCCCCAGGGCATCTGGACCCCGCAGAACTACGACCTCGAGTTCGAAGGTCCCATGACGCTGCGGCGGGCGCTCATGCTCTCGCGCAACATCGTCGCGGTGAAGCTGGGCATGGAGGTGGGCGAGCAGGCGGTCGTCAGCGAAGCGGCGAAGTTCGGCCTCACGACCAAGGTGCCGCCGGTGCCGTCGATCCACATCGGCTCGGCCGACGTGATCCCGCTGGAGATGATCGCGGCGTACACGACGTTCTCCAACCTTGGCGTCCGGACGGTGCCGAACGCGATCCTCCGGGTCGAGGACCGGAGCGGGAAGATTCTCTGGCAGCCCGAAGTGCGGAGCGAGACCGTCATGGACACGCTGCACGCGTGGCTCATGAACGATGCCCTGCGCGACGTCGTGCGCCACGGTACCGCGTACGCGGCCGTCGCCGCCAAGGGATTTACCGCGCCGGTCGGCGGCAAGACCGGCACGACTAACGACGGGTTCGACGTCTGGTTCATCGGCTTCACGCCGGATCTCGTCACCGGAGTCTGGATCGGGTTCGACTCGCCCAAGAAGATCAAGGCCAACGCGCAGGGCGGAATCCTCGCGGCACCGGCATGGACCGCGATGATGAAAGAGGTGTACGACCGGCGTCCGATCCCGCAGGCGTGGTCCCGGCCCGGCGGCCTCACGGCTCTCGACATCGACAATACGACGGGCTACAAAGCCACTCCGTTCTGTCCCAAGGACTACCACTACATCGAGTCGTTCATTCCGGGCACGGAGCCGACCCAGTTCTGCCCGGTCCACTCGCCGTTCAACCTCGGCGGTAACGGGGCGAGTCCGATGGGCGGCGCCGCGCCGCCACCGGCCGGTGTGCAGCCGGGGACTTCCGGATCGCTCGGCGGGACCACGCCCGCCCCGGGGCAGCCCGGCGGCCAGCCGCCGCACCCGCCGCCCTCCGGCGGCGTGATGGGCGGAGGCGGGCCGGCGCCCACGCAGACCCCGCCTCCCCGCTGACATGCCCGCTGTCCGGCTCGCCGCCCGGTGGGTGCTGCCGGTCGACGCGCCCCCGATCGCCGCCGGCGCAGTGCTGATCGGTGCCGACGGCCGGATCACTGCCGTCGGACCGGATGCCGCGGTGCCGGTGCCCCCGGACGTGCCTCAGCGGGCCTTCCCCGGCGCGGCCATCGCGCCGGGCTTCGTCAATACCCACACCCACCTCGAGCTGACCGGGCTCGAGGGCCAGGTCGACGACGACGACTTCGCGGCCTGGATCCGGCGGCTTCGCGAGCTCAAGGATCGCCGCCCGCCGGAGGAATACCTCGCTGCCGCGCTGCGGGGGGTGCGGGACGCCTGGGCGGCGGGGGTCACGACCGTCGCCGACACCGGCGACCGTGGCGTCGTCATCCGGGCCCTCGCGGAGTGCGGCGGGTCGGGCGTGGCCTACCAGGAAGTCTTCGGCCCGCATCCGGATCAGGCGCCGGAGAGCCTGGCTCAACTCCAGGCGAAAGTGAGCGAGCTTCGCCCGTTCGAGTCGGCGCGCGTTCGGCTCGGTGTGTCGCCGCACGCGCCTTATACGGTCAGCGGGTCGCTCTACCGCGCGGTCGGCGCTTACGCCCGATCAGAGGGCCTGCGGATCGCGGTACATCTGGCCGAATCGCCGGCGGAGACGCAGCTTCTCGGGGCGGCCGCGGGCCCCTTCGCCGACGCGTGGGCGCGCAGGGGAATTCCCCTGCCATCCGTCCCCGGCCTGTCGCCGGTCGGCTGGCTCGACCAGCACGGCGTCCTCGGCCCCCAGACGCTTTGCATCCACGTGGTGCATGTAGACTCCGAGGACATCGCGCGGCTGGCCGGAGCCGGGGTCGGTGTGGCGCACTGCCCGGTTTCCAACCGCCGACACGGGCACGGTGACGCCCCGCTGGGACGGCTTCTCGCTGCCGGTCTCAAGGTCGGGGTTGGAACCGATTCGGTAGCGAGCGTGGGATGCCTCGATCTGCTGGCCGACGCCCGGGCTGCGCGCACGCTCGCCGGGCTATCCTGGGAGGACACGCTCGCGCTCGTCACGCGCT
>JBGPPG010000095.1:0-12474 GCA_041488455.1 Gemmatimonadota bacterium | reverse complement strand
CTTCGTTCGAGGTAGCGACGGTGCCGTGTGGCACAACTGGCAGACCGCGCCCAACAACGGATGGAGCGGGTGGGCCTCGCTGGGCGGCTGGGTCGACGTCATCGCCGTCGCGAAGAACCTGGACGGTCGCATCGAGGTCTTTGCGCGCGGAGGCGACGGCGCCGTGTGGCACAACTGGCAGACGGCGCCCAACAATGGCTGGAGCGGTTGGGCCTCCCTGGGTGGCTGGATCGACAGGCTCACCGTCGGACAGAACGCCGACGGGCGACTGGAGATCTTCGCTCGCGGTGCCGATGGTGCCGTGTGGCACAACTGGCAGACGGCGCCCAACAACGGGTGGAGCGGCTGGGCGTCGATGGGCGGCTGGATCGATATGCTGGACGTCGGACGCAACGCCGATGGTCGCTTGGAAATCTTCGCACGGGGTGCCGATGCTGCGGTGTGGCACAACTGGCAGACCGCGCCGAACAACGGCTGGAGCGGCTGGGCGTCGCTGGGTGGCTGGATCGACAGGCTCAGCGTGAAGTCGAATGCCGATGGCCGCCTCGAAGTGTTCGTACGGGGCGCCGATCAGGCCGTCTGGCACAAGTGGCAAACGGCGCCCAACAACGGCTGGAGCGGCTGGGCCTCAATGGGCGGCTGGGTGGATATCGTGGCCGTCAACCAGAACGCCGACGGCCGACTCGAAGTGTTCGCGCGGGGCGCGGATCAGGCCGTATGGCATCAGTGGCAGACCGCGCCGAACAACGGATGGAGCGGCTGGGCCTCAATGGGCGGCTGGATCGATATCATCGACGTCGATCAGAACGCCGCTTAGACCGAGTCCGATCTTGCGGTGACCGACCCGAACCCCGGCGACCGATCGGTCGCCGGGGTTTCCGCTAGGGCCCGGGACCATCCATCACGGCCCCACGAATGCCGCCGCTTGGGCGAGGGCCGCAATAACGTCGGGATGAGCTAGCGCCGCGTCCGCGGACTTCTCGCCCAGCTTCCGATAGCTCTCGAATTGCTGCTCCGAGAACCACTGGTCCGCCGTCGTCTGCTGCGGGAACGCCTTGTTCTCGAACCCGTACTGGCGGACGTCGGCGGGATCGCCGAACGCCAGTGAGGGCTTGATCCAGATCAAATGGCCCCCGGGCTGATCGCGGAGAGGATCACCGATCGCGTCCAGATGGTCCCTGGCGTAACGCAGGGTTCCGACCACGCAATGGCTCGGTGCAAGCTTGGTAGGGGCGAGCGGCCGCAGCTGGTCGATGTCGAGGTTGATATCGGTCCGGAAATCGATTCGGCAGCGCCGAATCGCATCGCCGAGATCCCCGAAGCACGCCTCGGGATCGGCGCCGCAGTCGATGACCACGATGAGCCGGCAGCCACGCTGCACCAGCGGGTAGAGGCCGGTGTTGTCGAAGTGTCCGCCGTCGGACAGGTAGCAGTAGCGCGCGGTGTCGGTCGTAACCGAAAGACACTCCCGGAGGAGGTGCCAGGGCCACAGCCTCGCCGCCCGTGACCGCCACGATGGCCGTCCCGGGTTCGGCGCCCAGAAGCCCAGACGCACATTCATGAGCGCCAGCAGCATTGCCTGAGCGCCGCTGACCCCTTTCGCCCCCATGTTGGGGCTCGCCGCCGCCCCCGAGATCCCCATCGCCGTGCCCAGGCTCAGCCCGCCACCCATATAGGCATGGGTCGGCCGGTATCCGGTGCGCTCCGATCCGCAGCAGAGGGGGGACAACACGAAGTAGTCGCCGAGGCGCTGGGCAGTCGCGAGATCGCGTCCGCCGGCCAGGTTGAGCGTGGTACCGACGAGATGGTACGGCGCGCACCTCGCGCAGTTGCTGAGCGACGAAAGGGGCAAGTCGTCGTCAGGAGCCGACTCGGTGATCTCGCTCTGCTTCAGGAGGCGCGTCTCGTTGGAGGCGCCGAGATACGCACGAACCAGCCGGGCACGATAGAAGGTATGGAGCGACAGCATATTGGGGTTCGTCCGCCAGCCGAGCGCGAAGACGGCCACGGTGACCAATACCGCCAGTGCCAGGCAGGTGACTGCGCCGCCGAAGCGCCCGTCTACCCGCGCGAGCACGAGGCGCGCCGACGCCGACACGACCACGCTGAGGACCAGTATGACGAGAATCGGGATGATCGCGAACGCCGCTTTTTCCAGGGTGGAGTCGAGCCCGGCCCGCGTGTCGCCCCCGCCGGTGGGAGCCTTGCGGAACGCCGTGAATGCCATGCCGGCCAGGGATGCCAGCACCGCAGCCCAGCCCCCCGCCTTTCGCACCGCGTCGTAGATCGGATGCCCGGGGCAGCTTGCGAAGAGGTACTCGACCAGGTCGAGGCTCCAGCCCGACAGTGCAAAACCGAAGGCGACCACGACGGTGACGACGAGGAGGGCGCCCTGCCCCCGGGTCATTCGATTGGTCCACACTTCCTGCAGGCCCGGTGGCAGCAAGCTCGCGAACCACCAGGCGATAGTGAGCAGCACAAGCACTGCAGCGAAAGGAGCGACCAAGAGCGCCAGCAGCTCGGCCCTCGCGCGCAGAGCTTCGGAATAGACGGAGGAGGTCGAGGCGGTCGCCGGGCAGACCAGAGCCGCGGTGGGAAGCATCCGCGTGAAGTCGTCGGCAATCCGTCCCGTGACCAGGAACGGCAACTGTAGCAAGAGCAGCAGGCCCCACAGGATCAGCAACAGCGTGCCCGCGGTGATGAGAAGGTTGCGGGAAATCACCGTCACCGCGCGCCAGGTGTCCTTGCTCAGGGCCCCCTTTCGTGGCGTCAGATAGTTGGAGAAGAGGCGGAGATGCCGTACCGGGTCGCGGTCGGCGTGCCGGGCGCCCTCCGGCCCGACTTCGCCCGGCGTATCGCGATCCAGCAGTACGTGCTCCGGCGAGGGAAACTGCTGGCCCCGGGGCCGGCGGGAAAGCCAGGCGCTCCACCACCCGCCGACGAATCCGCCGCCAGAGATCGTCGAGAGGTAGTCGAACAGGCCCAGGCTGGCCGACTTGCTCAGCCGCTGAAGGACACCGAGACAGAACGTCGCGCTCCGGATGCCTCCGCCGGAAAGCGCGAGCCCGCGCAGGTATCCCGGGTGCCGGACGTCATCGGTGGACGCGCCGCGACGCAGCAATATCTGCTGCCACTCGGCCCCGAACATGTCGATGAACGTTCCCGGTGGGTCTTCGGGGGGCGGCATTATGACCGGAGCAGCTTGTAGCGCAACCCGAAGTTCGCGCCGAACTTCTTGTCCACGCCGGTCAGGAACTCGGGCCTGCTCGCATAGGAAACGCCGGCGGCGATGGAGAGTGCGGCGCTGAGGCGGTACGTGAAGGTGCCGGCCAACACCAGGCGATTCTGCCGAGTCGGGTCGTCGTGATGCAGGATGTAGTCGCCGCTCAGGTCGATACGGCCCAGCTCGTCGCCGGTGCTGCTGAAGGCGACGTAACGGCCGTAGCCCGCGCTCGCGGTGAAGTCCCAGGTCCCTGCCAGCACGAGGTTAACGGAGTCGGCCGGCAACGACAGATGATAGTCCTGGCGCCGGGTGAAGGTGCCGCTGACGAAGAACCGGTCTCCGTGCTTCATGGCCGAGAGCGCGCTCGGATCCACCAGGTAGCGCTGCAAGCAGTCCCCGGTCATCGCCGCGTCTGTGAGGACGCCGCATTGCTCCCGGCCGTAGCGTCTCAGCCCGTTGAAGTTGGTGAAGCCGCCCTCGTAGCGGGCCGTAATGGTGAAGTCGTTGGGGCCGACCAAGTCCCGCCGCAAATTGAGGCCGGCCTCGAAGCTGAGCTGGGGTTGGTTGTTGACCAGATCGGTGAGGCGAAAGAGCCCGCCATTGACCAGCAGGCGATGCAGCTGTTCCTCGGTGACGCGGGTGGCGGTCAGGGATTGGATCATGGCCGCGGTGAGCTTCCCTTGCTCGTCGGTCGTAAAACAGCGCAAGGGGACTGCAAACACCACCGAATCAACGCCCGCCTGGCACTCGGGCAGGTCCCTCGCTGAAGCGTCGAGACCCGCCTCGCTGTTGCCGAGCACCTCGAGGTACATCGCGTTCGCTCGGTCGACCGCACCCTGCTGGAGCTGCGCTACTCCATCCCGCACCAGCCGGGTCGCGAGTGGGCGGGCGATGTCGAAATTTCTCCCGAAGGTCCCATTCTCCAGATTCCATGCGAGATTGACGCCCACGTCGTCGTAGTCGTTGAGCGTCTTGGTGAGCGCGTCGACGGTCTCGTCCCGCGAGGCAGCGGGGAGGCTGTCCTGCAGCGACTGATAGAGGGTCGGTTTTCTGATGACGGCCTGGAGCCGCAGGCGCTGAACGCTCGAGCCTAAGGGGAGCCGGAGGTTGGTCTCGAGCGACGTTGCGCCGTCCTGCGTCGTCGTCTGGGTCAAGCCGAGCGCCCCCGCCAACGTCGGCAGGAAGTCACCGATCGCGGACGAGAGCCCCGGTCCGAGGGAGCCGATGCCGACGGTCTTTCCCCCGAGCGCTGCGTCGAGTGTGGCAGCGGCGCCTTCGGCACTCGGCTCGGGTTCCGCCTGATGGGCGAGCATCGAATCGAGTCGCGTGCGACAGACCGCCAGCGTCTCGCTCTCCGAGCAGCCGAGCTGCTGGCCCTGGAGCGGTGCTCCGACCAGACCCGCCGCTACGACCAATCGGAGGAGCCGTCTCATGGTCCCTTCTTCTTGCTCTTCTTCTTCCCGGGCTTCCTGGGCTTTGTCGCGGGGGTCGCGACCCCGCTGACCAGGGCCAGAATCGTCACCAGATGATGATCAGTCGCCGGGACAGGGCGCGGCGCGGGGAACGGGCCGGCGACGATGTTGCCGGCCGAGTCGCGCAAGGTGGCGGTCACGAGCGAGTCGATGCTCGTTGACATAAGGTTGAAGACGCGGATGTCGATGGTGTGCATGCCCGCGCCGGACAGGGGAAACGACCGGGGACCGGGACACAGCTCGTTCCCTGCCTCGTCGATGGTCTTGCCCTGGAAGCGATGCTCGCCGTCGGAGTGGATGAGCACGCCTGCCGGCGGTGCAGCGACGCTCACGTCAACGCTGGAGCCGGGAGCAGCCCGCGGCAAAGGAATCTGACTGGTGACCGGCATGGTTTCTCGCTCGGAGCGGGTGGCGGATCCAGCGTATCGGGCGCGTGACCGGCCCGCAAGGTCGGAAACGCGACATGTGAGGGCGGTTTTTGCGACAGCCGTCGCTCGCCCATTTGTGCGTCCCGCGCGTGACGTGCATCACGCGGTGACGCCTGCCGTGGCCCTGCCGGCATTCGCCGCCCATGGGTTGCGCACCGCCTCAGGCAGGTTGTCGCAAAACCTGCCCTACCTGTCGCGTTTGAGCCCTGGCGTGACTTCAGCCCCGCCTTCACTCTGAGGATTCAGACGGACCGCGTGGATTGAATTCGCGGCCGTTCGGCCGCCGCGGGCTCCATCGTTGAGAACCGGGCTCGCCGAGGCCGTCTAGAAGCAATCCCGCCGGGAGCAGCCCCCAATGGATGGTCGAGCGGCAGCGGTGAGCATCGCGGGGTTGGCGCTGGTTGCGTACGCAACGACCGGCCCGCCCGCGGCGACCCGCGCCCAACCGAAGCCGTCGGCGGTCGTCATCGCCCCCACGCCCGAGCCCGACTCGGCAACCGACGCATGTGCCGCCCCCGGCTCCGGCATGGGGAGAATGCTGCTGCGCTCCCTGTTCGGTCTCAACGCCGGCGTTTCCCACCGCGGTCCAGCCTACGCCTTCGACATCCTGATCGCCACGGTCCCGGATCCGATCGACTCCCATCTCGACTGGGCATTCGACTCACAGCTGGAGGCGGTTAGACGGGCCTTCGAAACCTCCGGCTGGGTGGCAGACCGCTTCTGGCTCCCGCCCCGGGACTCGCTGCGGCGAACACGCGGTCCCGGCCTCGCGACCCGGGAGGCGTGCCCGGGTGTGCTGTTGTTCCGCCGGGCGGATCCCGCGGAGGAGCAGTTGCGGATGGTCTACGTCGTCGGGGAGACCTCGAACCGCGGCATCCTCAAGCCCGCTCTGTTCAACGCGCTGCGGGAGCGGGAGCAGCTGCTGGCCAACGCGGATTCGCTGCCGATTCACCCGGCGGCGGGCGACGTGCTCCGTATCATCGGCCCCAGCTTCTCCGGGTCGGCCCTCTCGCTCCGGATGGCGCTCAAGTCGTGGCCGTTCACCGGCACCAAGACGATCGAGATCGTGAGCGGTGCCGCGACCGATCCGAGCAATCGCCTCACTCTCACGAGCGACGGCACGCCCAGCCTTCGCTTCCGGGCAACGGTCAACTCGGATGCGACGTTGCGCGCCGCGCTGGACAGCGCGGTGCTCACGCCGATGGGGCTGTACCCGCGCTCGGTCGCGTTGCTGGAGGAGTCGTCCACCCAATACGGCCAAGCCATGGTCGAGTCCGGCCGGACGGCCCAGGGGTACCTGCGCCTGCCGTTCCCGATGGGCGTTGCCAGTCTGCGCGCCGCCTACCAGCGCAACCCCGACACGGGACGGGCCGCGCAGGCGGTTCCCGGTGGCGCCACGGCCCCGCGGCTGCCGCTCGACCTGATCGACCCCGTGCGGCCGAAGGAGGACCTGCCCGTCACATCACAGCTTTCTCCGGCCGCGCTCGACATCATTCTGGATCAGATCGCGCGCACCCTCGTGGACCATCAGATCCGGGCGGTGGGTCTCCTGTTCACGGACGTGCGGGACAAACTCGTTCTTGCGGACGAGCTCACGAAGCGGGTACACGACCTTCAGCTCTTCACCTTCGAGAGCAACGTCCTCTATCTGCGTCCGGACTACGGCCAGGCGCTTCGGGGGATGCTGGTCCTGTCCACCTACCCGCTCATTACCGCGAACCAATGGTGGACCGGGGGCCGGGTCGGTGCGGTGCTCACGTTCTCCAGCGACGGGGCCGAGGGAACCTATAACGCCACACTCTACCAGCTCGGACACCCGGAGACGATGCTCGACTACCGCGGCGGAACGTCGGCCGCCACGGATCGGCCGCCGGTGTGGGTCACCGTCGTGGGCGCCAATTCGTTCCTACCGGTGACGCGCGTGGGACCGGATCCCGGGTTCGACCCGTATCTCGTCTCGGTCGACGGCTCCAGCACCCGCAGCAATCGTCAGCCGGGCGGTCTCATGGGGCCGGTGGGGCTCCTGCCGTTCCTCGCCATCGTGTTCAGCGGGTTCGCGCTCATCCTGCTGGCCTGGATCAGTCGCGCCGGACACGAGGCGGCGAAGCGCATCCCTCCGCCGATCGCCCCCGCGAGGGCCGACGAAAGGGTCCACGCTCAAGTCGAGCTCGAGGCCGATGGGCTGCGACAGTTGCTCGAGGGTGGCTCGTTGGTGATTCACGAGCGGCTGTACACCCTGCTTCGGATGATCGCCCTGTTGGGAGTCTTCATTTCCACGGGTGTGCTCGAGCTGCGACTGGTCAGCTCTCGGGACCTGACCGGCGCATGGTGGTTCTGGATCATCCTGGCCGTCACGATCGCCGCGGCCGTGGTGGGTATCGCCCGCTGCGCGGGGACGCTCGTGCGCCTCTGCCGGCTCTACGGGCCGATCGGGCGGCGCTACGGCATCGAGCTCAAGTGGGGCGACCGCGACGAGCGGATCCTCTGGCGGCTGGAGGTGCTCGGCAGGGTATTCGTCGCGATCTTCGGCTTTGCCTATCTCCTGCTGACGCTGGGTTTCGGGTTTGACGTACTGGACCTGAGTCCGGCCGAGTTCAAGTGGTTCTTCAATCGGGCGGCGAATATCGGCGATTTCGTCTCCCCGTTGATCCCGCTGATCGTCAGCGGGGTCGGTTTCGCGGTGTGGTCGTGGTGGCACCTCCGTCGCATCCGCCTCCTCGCGCCGGTGGAGCGGACTCTGTTCGAGCGGGCCTGTATCGCCGAAAGCAGGGCGGACCGATCGAACGACGACAGCGTCCAGCTCGCGTTCCGCGACGACCTGCAGCGCACCGGAGAGGCCATCGCAGGGATCCGGGAGCGGCTCTTTCTCGTGATCCCGGACCGGGGCGCGCTCGTACTCCTCGCGTTTCTGCTGCTTGCGGGGCTGTGGTTGGCGCCGCAGTTCGGTCACTCGATCGAGGCGATCGTTCGGCGGGGCGGGGGGAGCTTCCGGATGTTCGACTGGCTCCTGTGGGTGAGCACGCTCTCGACGCTTTTCGCCACGGCCTGGGCGGTGTATCGCCTGCATTCGGTCTGGCGGGCGCTTCGAGCCTGTCTCAACACGCTGCAGGGTATGCCGCTCGCAACCGCCTTCGAGCGTCTGCCGCCCCGGATCGCCCGCCTGGCCAGGCTGAAGTTGCCGGCTCTCACCCGGCCGCCGCGACTCGGCGCGGTGGCCAACCAGCAGTGGCAGCACCTGCGCCGGCTCTACGCCGAGGAAAGGAGCGCCTTCGACGCGACCCGGGCGCTCACCCAGGGCGTTCATTTGCCCGAGCGCTTTGCGTCCCTGATGAGTCGCACGAGCGTGCATGCGGTCGAGCGCGACGAGGCCACTGTGGGGCAGGTGACCCAGAACCTCCTCGATCTGCTCGACATCCTCCGGGCGCTCTGGCGGCTCGAGCCGACCAAGGCCGAAGTCGAGGCGACCCTGGCGGATCTCGCCAAGGCGGGCCCGGGGGACGCGGAGGCGACCATGGCCACCAGCAGCAAGTTCCGGCGCACGTTCACCACGCCGGTGCGCCTCTGGTTGCGAGCGGCGGAAGAGTACGCGGCCGTCCAGGCCGTGGAGTACATCGAGTGGGTGACGCGGCACCTGCGGATGCTCTCGCTCTTCCTGCTCCTGTCGCTCCTGCTCGCGACCGCGCTCTTCTCGACATACCCCTTCCAGCCTCAGGCGCTCGTGCGGTTGGTGTTCTTCTTCCTGCTGCTCGCCACAGTTGGATCGATCCTGTTCGTGAACGCGCAGATGAATCGGAACGATGTCCTCAGCCGCATCGCCCATACCGAGCCGGGCAAGCTCACCTGGGACACGACCTTCGTGGTCAACCTGATCACGTTCGGCGTCGTGCCGTTGCTGACGATACTGTCCGCAGCGCTGCCCGGGCTCCGGACCGCGCTCTTCTCGTGGGCCGACCCGCTCCTCAAGGTGCTGGCCAAGCAATGACGCGGCTGGTGGGCGGCCTGCGCGTCATTCCTCGTGCGTCGTTGGCGGCGTTGCTGCTGGCCGGCGCGTGTCTCCGCGTGGCGGTAGAGTCGCAGGCGCCGGAGCCTTCGCCCACCCGGAGCGGCGCCACCACAGTGTGGATCTATGCCTGGGGGCTCGCGACGACTCCCAAGGTCACCGCGGATTGCGGCACCACTCACATATACAAGGCAACGGCCCGCACCAACGTCGGCGGCTTCCTGCTCGGCCTGATCACGCTGGGCTTCGTCGTGCCGGTCCACGTCGACTACGTGTGCGCCGCGGAGGCCGGCGTGATCGAAGGCGAGCCGCCCCCGCCCCCGCCGCCATGATCAACCGAGTCACGCTCGCGGACTACCTCACCCGCATCGGCCAGCCCGACTTCAAGAACGTGCATGGCACCGTCACGTTCGCGCCTGAGCAGGTCGTCTCACTCCAGCCCGAGGGAGCCGGAGGCGATCGCTACCAGCAGACAGTTCGCGACGTCACCCGGGTCCTTGGCGACGCCGTCGCCGCGGGAAAGCAGCTCCGGTGCCTGGGGCGGCGGTGGTCCATCTCGCCGATCGCGACGACCGATGGCTGGCTGCTCGACCTGTCCGACGTGAGCACGTTGAAGTGGCTGGCCCGGGACGACCTGAGTGCAGCCATATCGGTGCGCAGAGACCTGGCGCACGTGCTCGTCGCCGGCGGCACGTCCATCCGCTGGATCAACTGGGCCATCCACCGGGCGGGGTGGTCGATTCAAACCAGCGGGGCGAGCAATGGCCAGGCGGTTGCCGGGGCCATGGCGACCGGCACCCACGGCTCGTCATTTCACGTCGGGGCCTTTCACGACACCGTGGTCGCCATCCACGTCGTCGTGTCGCCCGCCGAGCACTGGTGGGTAGAGCCCGCGAGCGCGCCGCTCACGGCCGATGGCTTCGCGCCGGCGTTGGGCGCGAAACTGGTGCGGGACGACGAGCTGTTCTCGGCACTCCAGACTTCACTCGGATCGCTGGGCATCGTCGTGGGTGTCGTGCTCCGCTGCGTGCCGAACTTCTGGCTCGACCTCAAGCGCTACCCCATCGGCGGACTGCCGGCCGGCGCGCTGTCATCATCGCAACTGATCGACCGCCTCTCGAGCTGGCAATTCGACACGCTTGTCGGTGTGCCGCTCGACCGCATCTGGCACCTCGATGCTGTCTTCAACCCCTTCAGCCCCGACGCGCAGGCGTACGTGAGCGCCTACGTCCTCGCCGACAACCCTGCGCGCGGCACGCCGGCGGAGGTGACGGGCGAGCATCGGGGCGACGAGTGGAATCCCGACATGCTTCAGCTCGTGAGCCGGTTCATCGGCGTCGTGCCGGGCGGGCCGGGGCTGGTGACTGGCGCCGGCCTCAAGACGGAGTACGCGAAGGCGGTCACCGACACTCCTCGGGTGTGGGGTGGCTGGTTCGCCCAGCAGGATCTCCCCGGTGGCGCCGTCGGCGTGTCCCTCGGGGTGGACTGCCGGCAGCTCGGCCAGGCGATGGCGACGATCCTCGAGACCGTCCGGACGACCTCGAGCGTTCCGTGCGTGGTGGCGACCCGGTTCGTGCCCGGCTCGAAGTCCATCCTGCCGATGAACATCTTCGACCGCACCTGCATGATCGACATGGACGGCGCCAACGTCCCCACGATGACGGATCTGATCGCCGAGTGCTGCCGCCGGCTCGAGGCGGCGCAGGTCCCGTTCACGATGCATTGGGGGAAGTGGATCGGGTGCCAGACCCGGGCTCACGTGGCGGCGGTGTACGGGGATAGGGTCACGCGTTGGCGCGCGGCGCGCGGCCGGCTCTTGGCGGACACGGGTGTGGCTGGGGCGCTGTCGAGCCCGCTGATCGATGCGCTGCTTTGACCCGCGGCCGGGTTTCCCCTTAATGGGAGAAGGTGGTTGAGATGTCCAGGTCATCGACGCTCAGCGCTCTGGTCGAAGTTCAGCTCCGTCAGCTCAGCGCTGCCGGTCAGCCCCTGATCGACGATCCCGACGCGATCGCCGACGAAATGCTCGACTTCCTCACGGCCATCCCGACGGGATTCGCGGGCATGCTGACCGGGGCGCTCGACGAGCTCGATGGGTCGAACATCGCGACCAAACCGACCGCCGACCGGGAGCAGTTCCTCGCGCGTTTGTGGGGCACTGGAGAGTGGCGGGGCCGGCTGGCGCTGCTCCTCCGGCTGGGCTCGCTCGTCATCTACTCCCGGCCCGCGGCGCGGGCGGCCGTCGGCTTCCGCGACCCGCGGCAGTTCGCTCCGGGCGACCCGACCGTCGACGTCCCTCAGCCGCCGCCGCCCCCGCTCGACGTCGAGTACGACGTCTGCATTGTGGGTTCCGGGGCCGGAGCGGCCGTCGTCGCCAGCCGTCTGGCCGAGGCGGGAAAGCACGTGCTCATGGTGGAGCGGGGGAGCTGGATCAGCCCCCGGAACCTGCCCACTCGTGATGATCAGGCGCTGCGCCAGCTCTATCAGCATGCGGGCGTGAACCCGGCCGTGTCCGGCGAAATCCAGGCGCTGATCGAGATCTGCACCAACCAGCTCTCCACGATCAACGTGCTTCAGGCCGGTGTCGTGGGTGGTGGGCCGTGCGTCAACAACGCGATTCTGCTCCAGATGACCCAGAGCACGTGGCAAACGTGGCAGCAGGCCTACGACTTCCCCATCGCGTGGGCGCCCATCAAGGAGCGGATGGACCTCGCTGCGCGCGATCTTGGCGCCACGCCCCCCGGCACGGCCGCGGGTGGGCGGAGCGAGGCCTTTCGGCGCGGAGCGACGCAGCTCAATCGCGCGCCGGCCGATCTCCCGCTCGCCATTCTCAAGTGCCTCGGATGCGGCGGTTGCAACGTGGGCTGCCGGTTCGGCTGCAAGACCGGCGGACTGCACGGCCCGAGGCCGGCAGGGGCGCCGCGCAGCTATCTCGAGCGGGCGCTCGCGGCGGGCGCCCTCGTCCGGCCGCAGCTCGAGGCCGTACGCTTCAGCAGAGCGGGCCTGCTGTCGAATCGCGTCGGTTCATTGGTGGCGCATGACCTCACAGCGGGCGGGAACGAGGTCCAGATCAAGGCGCGGGCGTTCGCGCTCGCCGCCGGGCCGATCGCCAGCAGCCAGATCCTTGCCCGCACGCTCCCGGGCGCCGATTGCGCACCGGGAACCGGCATCGCCGCCAATGTTGTGATGCCCGTCTTCGCCATCGCGCCGGATCCACTCGGTGGCGGTCCCGCACCGGATCCCGGCATCGAGATGTGCTACTTCGTCGATTCCGGTGGAGGGTTGCTGCTCGAGAGCTGGTTCCACTACCCGGCCTCGCTCGCGGTCGCGGTTCCCGGCTGGGTGGACGAG
>JBGPPG010000094.1:0-12634 GCA_041488455.1 Gemmatimonadota bacterium | reverse complement strand
GGCTCCGGATGCCGCCCTGGCCGGGCGCCACGAGACCGGACGAGCGCGGGGCGCTCGGCCGGCGCGCCGGTCGCGCAGGCGCCCCCTCCAGCACCGAGCGTGCAAACGAGGCGGTGAGCTTCGCCTGCTGGGCCTCGGCCGCACCCAGCACGCGCTGGACCAGGCCGAGCACGGCGCGGACGGACTCCGCCGGCCGGCTCGCCAGATAGGCGGCCACCTCGGGATCGATCTCGGGAATCTTCTCGCTGAGGAGGCGGTCGGCGGCCCGCTGCCGGATCTCGCGGTCGGGCGCGGGCAGCTCGGCCACGAGCCCGCCCTCCAGCCGGGTGACCAGCCGGGACTCCACCCCCGCCAGCTGCGACAGCGGCACGGCCGAGGTGAAGACCATCTGCCGAGCGTTCTCCAGGAAGTGGTTGAAGAGCAGGAACAGCTCGTCCTGCGAGCGACTCTTCTCCGCGACCAGGTGGACGTCGTCGAGCAGCAGCGCGTCGGCACGCCGATAGCGCTTGCGCCACTGGGTGATCGCGTCCCGATCGATCGCCTCGATGAGCTCGCCGGTGAACTCCTCCGCGCCGAGACATGCCACCCGGAGCCCACGGGCCACCAGCGCGTTCCCGATGCCGTGAAGCAGGTGGGTCTTCCCCACCCCGCTGCCACCCACGAGCACGAGCGGGTTGTACTTCTCGCCCGGCGCCGTCACCACCGCCTGCGCGGCTTGCACCGCTACCCGGTTACCCGGGGCCTCGACCACGGCGTCGAGCCGCCAGAGCGGCGAAGGTGCGGGGGGCGGGTGCGCTCCCTCCTTCGCCTGCTCCAGCAGCTCTTCCGCCGCGGCGACGTTCCCGGGGTCTCGGAAGACGGGCGACCCCGCCAGGTCGGGCGCGGCCCGCTCGGCCCCGGTGCGGAGTGCGTCGAGCCTTCGCACATCAGCCTCGAACTCGCGCAGCGCTTCCTCCGGATCGCGGGCGAGCTCCCCGTCGAGCAGCGCCTCCAGCCGGGCGGTGCGGTAGCCCTCCCCCTCCCACCGCAGCACCGCAGCGGCGACCTTGCCTCGCCACGCCTCGATCCGCTGATGCAGCGTGGCGGAGATCTCGGAGAGGAAGTCGCCGAACTCGTCGCCCTGGCCCGAGGTGGCCGCGGCTGGTGCGGGGGCGGCGCTCGTGCTGGCGCTGGTGCTGGTGCTGGCCGGCGTCTCGGCGGAGTCGGCCGCGATCCGGGCGCCGAGCAGCGCCTCAACTCGCTCCGGCGGGACCGCGTCGCCTGCCGCCTGATGGGCGATGAGCCGGTTGAGCGCGCCCATCAGCTCGCGCACGTTGTCGAGCGCGAGCCTGGCCACGGCCTCGAGCACGCCGGGCTTGAAGGTCACCCGCCGCTCCTCCGCCTTCCGGCGCAGAATGGCGACCTTGGTCTCGTAGTCGGGCGGCGAGATGTCAATGACGAGGCCGCCGGCAAACCGCCGGATCAGCCGCTCGTCCAGCGCCTCGATCTCGGACGGCGGCCGGTCGCTGGTGAGGACGATCTGGCGGCTGGCGGTCTGCATCGCATCCACGATGCGCAGCAGCTCGGCCTGGGTCTCCCGCTGTCCGGTGAGGAACTGCACGTCGTCCACCAGCAGCAGGCTGATGTCGGAGAAGCGCCTGCGGTACGCCTCGCCCTGACCCGAGGCGATCGCGGCGTGGAACGCCTCGATGAAATGGTCGAGCGTGAGGTATTCGACGGTGAGCGCGGGGTCGATCGCCTGGGCCCCGTGGCCGATGGCCATCAGGAGGTGGGTCTTCCCCAGCCCAGGCTTGGCGTAGACGAACAGCGGGTTGTACACCGTGCCCGGCGTCTCGGCCACGGCGCGTGCCGCCGTGACCGCCAGCCGGTTCGCGGCGCCCACGACCATCGTGTCGAACCGGAAGTAAGGGTTGAGCGGGCTCACGCGGGCGGCTCTCCGGCAGCGAGCCGGCGCAGGACGAGCTCCGAGATAGCCTTCAACGTCTCGAACACTCCGCCGCCGTGCAGCGCGTCCGCGGAGAAGCTCTGCACGGTGCGGAAGTTGAGCGCATCATCGAGCTCCTCCGGCGTCAGGATCAGATCGGGGGGGAGGTCCTGCTTGTTGTACTGGAGCACGATGGGCAGCTGCCGAACGTCCACCCCCTGCTCCAGCAGGTTGGTCTGCATGTCCTGGAGGCTCTCGACGTTGTCGTCGAGCCGGCGGCCCTGGCTGTCGGCGACGAAGACGACCCCGTCCGCCCCCTGAAGCACGAGCCGCCGGGTCGAGCCGTAGTAGCTCTGCCCCGGCACGGTGTAGAGCTGGAACTTCGTGGCGAAGCCGGAGATGCTCCCGAGGTCGAGCGGAAGAAAGTCGAAGAACAGCGTGCGGTCGGTGTGCGTGGCGAGCGAGACCATCCGGCCCCGCCGACCTTCGGGCACTCGGCCGAAGATGTACTGGAGGTTGGTCGTCTTCCCGGAACGGCCCGGACCGTAGTAGACGATCTTGCAGGTGATCTCGCGGGCGGCGAAGTTCACGAGCGACATCGGCTCACCGCCCGAACAGCGCGCGGAGGCTCGCGTTGAGCTCCCGCTCGAAGTTCTCCGGCAACACGCGCTCCGTGGGCACCTGGCGTGGCGCCGCCGCCACCAGCTCACCCACCAGGCGATCGAAGAAGAGCTGTACCAGACCCACCGTGCTCTCGCCGTCGAACACGACCAGTCCGATCCAGCGTCCGCGCGGGGTCTCAAACCCCGACAGGAACACATGCTGGCTCAAGCCCTGGTGGACCATCGAGAGAAAGCGCGGCTCGCCCACGAGGCGGGCGATCTCCTGGGTGGACGCGACGATCGCGGCGCCGAGCGCCGCGGCGGTCATGACGTCCACCGATCGGGTGAAGCCGTGCTGGGCGACGACCTGGCCGGACGACGTCATGAGGAGCGTGAGCCGGGCCGACGATTCCGCGAGGAAGCGCTCCAGCGGCCCCCTGACCCACGGCTCCACCGCGCGCATCAGGCGAGTCTCCCGGCGACGTCGAGCATCTCGAGGCGAGCGAGCCCGACGTTGGTGTCCGGTCCCGCGATGGCGACCAGCACCAGCTCGGCCCCGCAAGGCGCGGCGAGCACCGTGCCGCCCGCCGCGTGCAACTGGAGGAAGACCGGCTCCCGGCGCCCGGCGCATTCGGTGGCCCGGCGGAGGCGGTTGACCAGGCTCGCGGCGAGCGCGGCGACCGCGCGCCCGTCCACGCCGGCCATGAGCGACTCGGCCACGGTGAGCCCGTCTCCGGCGGACACGAGCGCCGAGCCGCGGATGCCGCGCACCGTCGAGAGCCGGTCGAGCAGCTCGGCGGCCGCGCTCATTGGCTCCGCTCCAGCCACACGCGCGCGGCCATCGAGGCGCGCTCGGCGAATCGGGCCACCCGGCCCATCGGGATGTCGAGACCCCGCACGGTAAGCAGGAGCGTCGAATCGGTCGGCGCGGAGAGAAACAGATTGCCGTCGCCGCATTCGACCGCGAGCCCGCGCCAGTCGCCCAGGTCCAGCAGCCGTGCGGTGCGCGCCGCTTCCTTCGAGACGCCCGCCAGCAGCGCCGCGACCGTATCGGCGACGTCCGTCCCCTCGGGATTTCTCAAGCCCCCGCCCAACCTCAGGCCTGCCGAATCCACCAGCAGGAGACCGTCCGTGCCGCCGTCCAAGCCGGCGAAGACGGCGTCCCGCACCGGCGACGGGCGCGACTCCTCGAATGAGAAGGGAAGCTCGGAGGCGGGGACGGTGTCCGATTCCATCGGCTCCTCTTCGGCAGCCTCCGCCCCGGCCGCGGGCGGGGCCGCCTCCGGAATCGCCCTTGGCGGCGGGGCTGCGGCCGGCTGCGGCGCCTGCTGAAGCACGTGGACCCGTTCCAGCGCCGCCGCCGTGCCCACGTCGTCGGGGTCGGCCTGCCCGGCGTACGCCAGGTGCTTCTGGGCGGAAGCGAGGTCGCCGGCCTGGAAGTAGAGGAAGCCAAGACCCTTGTGGGCGGAGACGAGTCCCGCGTCCAGCTCGAGCGCGCTGACCCAGGACTCGAACGCCCGGTCGCGGTCGCCGCGATCGCAGAGGATACGGGCGCAGAGGTCGTGCGCGCGGGCGAGCTCGGGATACCGGTTGGCGCCGGTGCGGGCGACCTTATACGCGGCGTCGAGCTGGTTCCGGCGGCGCAGCACCTCGCCCAGGTCGAGAAAGACCAGGCTGTCGGGGTCGGCGGCCAGCTCCGCGGTCATGCCGCGGATATCGTCAGACATCGCGCCCTCTCAACGCGTCGCCGAGCGCGGCTGCCGCGTCGCGGAGCTGGGCGACGGCCCCGGCGTGTGCTTCCTCCTCCGGCTGGCGGCCATCGGTTCGCAGCCAGCGGTCCCAGCTCTCGATCGCATCGGCGTAGCGCCCCTGCGCCGCCTGGGCCATCCCGAGCATCCGGCGCGGCGGGGCCGACGTCGGGTCGCGGTGGAGCGCTTGCACCAGCGCGTCCTCCGCCTCCTCGTACCGGCCGAGCTTGAGCAGCGTGCGGCCGAGCGCCACGTGTCCCTCCGGTCGCTCCGGGTCGGCCGCCACGAGGTCCACGGCCGCCAGCCGGGCGCCCTCAAGATCCCCCTGCGCCAGGTGCTCTTCGACCCGCGCGGCGGCGGGCGCGGCGTCCGCCGATCCCGTCCGCCCGGTGGGCTGCGTGACCGGCTGCTCCAGCACCACGACGCCGGCGGTGGTAAGACCGTAGATAGTCCTGGCGACGTCGAAGTCGGACCGGCCCAGAGACTCGGAGATGCTCCGGATATCCCGGGTGCCGTCCACTGCGGAGAGCACCTCCCACTCGAAGGGCACGAGATCGAGCGGCGCAGCATCGTCGTCGCCGGCCCGGAGGCGCGGGATCATTCCGAGATGGAGGACCCTGGTCTCGATCCGGGCCCACTCGTCGATCCGCCGCGCGGCCTCCATCATGAGCGCCTCGGTCGGAATGCTGACCGGAGCCTCGATGCCGGAACGGTCGAGCGCGCCCTCGACGAAGGAAAAGTAGCCCTCCGACCAGCTCATCAGCTCAAAGACGACCTCCTCGACCTGAGCCCGGACGCAGCGGTCGAGCTCGCGCCGGCCGACGGCGTCGATCGCGATCAGGATCTCGCCCAGCCGTCGCCGGTCGCCGGCGGCCTGGAGCGCTCGCGCCCGGGCGAGGTCCTCCTCGCGGAGCTTGCCGGAG
The DNA here is from genome assembly GCA_041488455.1 of Gemmatimonadota bacterium. Classification (GTDB taxonomy): domain Bacteria; phylum Gemmatimonadota; class Gemmatimonadetes; order Gemmatimonadales; family GWC2-71-9; genus DASQPE01. Next base: position 7,437 of record JBGPPG010000094.1, on the reverse strand, counting down.
CGGAGCAGCAGCTCGCCGAGCACGTGCGGATTGCTGGTGATCTGCGCGGCGATCACCGCCCCGCGGTCGAAGTGGACCACGCCCGCATTCTGGCGCAGCTCCGACGTGACCCGCAGCACGCCCGTCTTCCGGCCCAGGTCCAGCAGCTGGAAGACGTCATGGATGTTGAGCTCCTTGAGCGGTCCCTCGATCGCCATGAGCTAGCCCGCCGCGGTCGCGAAGATGTGCTGGAGGTCGCGGGCCGAGCGGGCCCGGTTCCGGGCCTCGGTCGCGAGAGTGCTGGCGGGATCGAGCTGGATGACCCGCTCCCAGTCGGCCACGGCGTCGCCGAAGCGCCGCTGGCGGGCCCGGGCGACGCCGCGGTGGAAGAGCGCGGGACGGTGCTCCGAATCGAATCGCAGGACCCGCTCGAGCGCCTCCAGCGCCTCGGGCGTGCGGCCGTCGTCGAGCAGCACGCGGCCCAGCACGGCGAGCGCCTCCAGCTCGTACGGGTCGGTTTCCAGGACCGTGACGAGCAGGTTCACCGCCGCGCCGGCCGATTCGGTCCGCTGCACCAGGCTCGCGAGGGCCAGCGCGGCCGTGGTGAAGGTCGGCAGCACCTCGAGCGCGCGCTCGTACGCAGTGCGGGCGGCGTCGAGCCGGGCCTGCTCTTCTTCCAGCTGGCCCAGCTCGTACCAGACCTGGGCCATGGATCCGTCGAGCCGGAGCGCCTCCCGGTACGCCTCCTGTGCCGCGTTCCGGTCCCCCAGCCGTGCCGCGATGCGGGCCTGGAGGTGCAGCAAATCGGCCCGGCCGGGTGCCAGCGCCTGCGCCGCTCGGGCCGAGTCCAACGCGCCGACCGCGTCGCCCACGTCCAGCCGCACCCGGGCACGGAGCACGTGCGCCTCCACGACGTCGGCAGCGCGCCGGGCAAATGCCTCAGCCAGCGGAGCGGCCTCGGTGGTACGCGCGAGCGCGATCAGCGCACGGATCTCGCCCGCGGCCGCGTCGGCGTTCTCTGCATCGAGCGCCCGGGCCTCGCGGTAGCGCTCCAGCGCCTCGCCGTGCAGCCCGCGCCGCGCGAAGAGGTCGCCCAGCAGCGCCGTGGCCGCCGCGGGTGCGGCCCCGCGCGCGCGCGCGCGGCTCAGCTCAGCGGCCGCGCGGTCGAGCATGCCCTTGCTGATGTAGTCGCGGGCCAGCGCGAGTGGATCCGCGGTCTTCGTCGCCGCCGCCGGCTGCTCCGGCGCGGGCGCCAGCTCCCGGAACAGCCGGTCCAGGGTCGAAGGATCGAACGCGAACTCGGCCCCGAGGTCGCCACCCGCCACGTCCGCGGCCAGGTCGGGGGCCACGGCGATCGTGGGATCCTCGAACTGGAGGTCGATCGTAAGCGCGTATTTCTGCGGGACGTAGAACGGGTCGAGCTCGAGCGCGCGTTTGGTCGCCCGGAGCGCGCCGTCGAAGTCGCCCAGCTGGCTCAGGGAGAAGCTGAGGTTGTAGTGGGCGGCGGCGAAGCCCGCGTCCGCCTCCACCGCGCGGCTCAGCGCGGTGCGGGCCTCGCCCCAGCGCTTGAGCTCCATGAGGACGAGACCGACACCGTTCCAGGCCGCAGCGCTCTGCGGCGTCTGGACCAGCGCCTCGTGGTAGGCCTCGAGGGCCGGCTCGAGCCGGCGGCGCTGGAGGTGGAGCAGCCCGAGGTTGAGCCGGGCGGCGGGCGGCGCGCCGGGTGACGCCAACGCCCGCTGGAACGCATCCGCCGCCCCGTCCACTTCGCCCTGGTGCGCGTGCAGGACGCCGAGGTTATTCCAAGCCAGCCCGTAGCCGGGGTCGAGGGTCACGGCGCGCTGGTAAGACTCCGCGGCAGAGTCGCGCCAGCCCGACTGATGCAGCGCCACGCCGCGCTCGTTCCACAGCTTGGGCGAATCCGCGTAGTCCCGCACTAGCGAGTCGTACAGCTCGAGGGCCGCAGGGAGGTCGCGGCGGAGCAGGTGGACCTCCGCCATCGCCTGAAGGTTGAGCCGGCGGTCCTCGCCGGCGTCGAGCCCCATCCGGTACTCACGCAGCGCCTCGGCGTAGTAGCCGCGCTGGCGGAAGGCGAGGCCGAGGTTGAAGTGGGCCAGCACGCCACCCTCGACGACCCGGGGGCGCATCGCGTCCCGGGCGGCGGCCCGCTCCTGCTCACCGCGTGCGGCCACGCGCTCCAGGGCGAGGTTCGCCTGGGCCCGCGCGAGCGTGGGGTTCAGGGCGATGGCACGCTTGGTCGCGGCGCGCGCCTCCTCCTGCTGGCCGAGGTCCCCGTACAGGAACGCGAGGAGGTAGTTGGCTTCGGCGTTGTCGGGATTGCGCTCGGTTGCCGCCTGGAGCGCCAGGAGGGCCTGATCGTTGAGCCCGCGGTTGTAGAGGGTCTCCCCCAGATGGAACAGCGCCACCGAGCTCTGCGGGTCCCGCTCGCAGGCGAGCGCGAACCACTCCGTCGCCACCTCGAGCCGGCCGCGGGCCCGCTCGGCGAGCCCGACCTGGATCAGCGCGCCGGGGTCGTTCGGATGCCAGGCGAGGAGGGTCTCGAACTCGGACGCCGCCTCAGCGTGGTGGCCGAGGGCGGCGTAGGCGCGGCCCAGCTCCCAGCGCGCGTCACGGTCGCCCGGCGTGCGCCGCAGCTTCTCCTGGAGCTCGGCCACGACCTGGTCGTAGTGCCCGCTCGCCCGGTAGGCGATCTCGAGATTGGCGCGGGCCACGTCCATCCGCGGATCCAGCTCAAGCGCCTGGGTGAACTGCTCGATCGCCTCGGTGACGAGCCCCTTCTGCCAGTAGAGCACGCCGAGATTGTTGTGGGCCCCCGCATCCGCGGGATCGATGCGACGGGCGAACGACCGGAGCACGTCCCGCTCGCGCTCCGACAGCACGGCGGAAGCCATGGTTCAGGAAAGACGGATGGCGTCGAAGATTGCCCGGAGGGAGGGCATATCGGGGAGGAGGAGGAAATGCCCGCGCAGCGGCTCCGTCGCTCCCTCGACCCGAAACGCGGTCTCGACGCAGAAGACGTAGTCGCGGTCGTGCCCGAAGTTGAGATACGCCGTCGTGAGGATCGCCGCGCTCAGGTCGATGACCAGGCTCGGGACCGACGGCACCAGCATCATGCCCATGAAGTCGCTCAGGGCGTTCATGTACGCGCTCGCCAGGATGTTGCCCGCCTCCTTGAGGCCGGACTGCTCCATGGGACTGAAGCCGCTCGTCGTTCCGGGGGTCCGGCGGAAGAGGATGTCGCAGAGCGCCTTCGCGGACGGCTCGGGGAACAGCACCAGCGTGCGGCCGGTGAGGTCGCCCATCATGTGCATCAGCACCGCGGCGATGACCTCGTCCGGGCGACCGAGCAGCTCGGGGACCTCCTCCAGCGGCCGGATGTTCACCTCCGGCACGGCGATCATGATCGTCCGGCTGGTAAGCTGGGACAGGGCCGTAGCGGCGTGGCCGGCGCCGATGTTCGCGACCTCCTTCAGCGCGTCGAGCTGCAGCTCCTTGAGATCCCGCACGTCTTCCATCCTCCCCCCTACACCAGTGCGGCTGCGTCGAGGACCAGCGCCGGCGCGCCGTCAGCGAGGATCGTCGCCCCGCCCAGGTACGGAGGCATCCCGCGCGGTGCGTCGAACGGCTCGATCACGATGTCCTGCTGCCCCAGCAGAGCGTCCACCACGAGCGCGGCGCGGCGCTCGCCCACCTCGAGGATGATGGTGGGCCGGCGGGCCGGCTCCTGCCCGATGCTCGCCGCCACCAGATCGCGCAGATGAACCGTGGGGATCACGCGGTCGCGGACGACGAGCGCCTCCCGACTCCGGAGCGCGGTCACCGCCCGGGCGTTGAACTCGACGGTCTCGGCGACGTAGACCAGCGGCACCGCGTAGCGCTCCTCGCCCGCCTGGGCCAGGAGCGCGCGCACGATCGCGAGCGTGAGAGGCACCCGCAGCGTGAACGTGGTGCCCACTCCCTGCTCGGTCTGCACCTCGAGACTCCCACCGAGCGCGCGGGCCCGCGCCAGCGCCACCTCGACCCCGACGCCCCGGCCCGAGACCCCGCTCACCTGAACCGCGGTGCTGAAGCCCGGCCGGGCCAGCACGCGGAGCAGCAGGTCGTCGGTCAGCAGCTCGACATCGGTGTCGGCGAGGCCTTCGCGCTTGGCCTTGGCGAGAATGGCGGCGCGGTCGATCCCCCGTCCGTCGTCGGACACGCGAATGGCCACACTCCGTCGCTCGCGCACCGCGGACACGAGGATCCGCCCCTCGGGCGGCTTGCCCGCGGCCTCACGCTCCTCGGCCCGCTCGAGCCCGTGGTCGGCCGCGTTGCGGATCAGGTGCAGCAGCGGGTCGCCCAGCTCGTCCAGGATCGCCCGGTCCAGCTCGATGTCGCCGCCCTCAGCCTCGAGGCGGATCTGCTTGCCCAAGTCGCGCGCGAGGTCGCGCACGAGGCGAGGGAATCGCTCGAAGACCTCACCGACCGGCGTCATGCGCACCGCCACGACCTCGGTCTGGAGATCGGAGACCAGGCGAGAGACGAGTCCCGCGAGCTCGGCCAGCTCCGAGCCGTCGCCTCGCACCAGCTCGAGCATGCGGTTCCGCGCGACGACCAGCTCGCCCACCTGCTTCATGATCGCGTCGAGCCGCCGGAGGTCCACCCGGATCTGCCGCCCTACGACCACCGGGCCGTCGGCCTCGATGACGACGTCCGCGTCGAAGGCGACGGCGGCCACCTCGCCGGCCGAGCGGATGGCGGCCTCGATGCGGGCGACGCTCGCATCGCTGCTGAGCTGGAAGGCGAATCGGCCGTCGAAGTCCTCACGCTCGAACAGCGCGGCAGCGGGCTTGACGCCCGTGACCGGACCGAGCGCTTCGGCGTGCCGGAGCGCCAGCAATGCTCGCGCACCACGCATGGGCGCCGCGGACCGGATGGTGACGCCGACGACGTGAGTGCGGGGCCCTTTGCGTCCCGCGGCCTTGCCCGACGCCTTGCCGGCTGGCGCGGGGGCACGAACCGGCGCAACCGCCGGCCCCCCGCCCCGCGGGCCCGCGTTGTCGAGTGCCCGGAGGAGCTCGGCGCCGGGCTCGTCCTTGCCCGACGCGGCACCCTCGATCGCCTTCTCCAGCGCGTCCACGCTGCGGAAGAAAAGCTGGATCAGGTCCGGCGTGGCCGCCCGGCCGGCGCGGATCGTCGCGAGCACGTTCTCCACCCGGTGCGCCAGGTCGGCGACCGCGGCGTAGCCCATGGTCGCGGCCATGCCCTTGATGTTGTGGATGGCGCGGAAGAAGCCGTTGACCGGTCCCGAGGCCGCAGGGTCGCGCTCCCACTCCAGCAGCAGCCGGTTGCAGGTGCCGAGGTGCTCCCGGCTCTCGGCGAGGAACAGCGCGAGGTACTTCGGGTCGGCCATGGACGCCTCTAGCCCAGGACGCGCTGGACCGCTTCGAGGACGCGGGAGGGCTGGAACGGTTTGACGACGAAATCCTTGGCGCCCGCTTGAATCGCTTCGACGACGAGCGCCTGCTGGCCCATGGCGCTGCACATGAGGATCTTCGCGTCGGGATCCTGCTTGCAGATCTCCCGCACGGCCTCGATGCCGCCCATGTCGGGCATCACGATGTCCATGGTGACCAGATCCGGCTTGAGCTCGCGGTATTTCTGGACCGCCTGGAGTCCCGACTCCGCTTCGCCGACGATCTCGAACCCGGCTTGGTTCAGAATGTCGCTGATCATCGTGCGCATGAAGATCGCGTCATCGCAGACGAGGACCGTGTGACTCACTGCCCACCTCCGAGCGGTTCCGGATTGGCGCCGGCCATTGGGGCCAGCAGCGCATCGATGTCCAGCAGGATGAAGTGCCGATCGTCCCGAGTGGCGACGGCGCGAACGAGGGCCGGGTCCACGCCGGGCAACTCTTCGCGGGGCGACACCGAGCCGGGCGGGAACTCAACGAAGTCGAGCACCTGGCTGACGGCGAGCCCGAAGCGGCGGCCCGCGAAGTCGAGCACCAGGATGGCGCCCTCGTCTTCCGGGCGCATCGGCCGGCCGAGCAGCGCGTGGCCGTCCGCCACCGTCAACAGGCCGCCGCGAACGTTGACCAGACCCTCCACGGCAAATGGCACGCCGGGAATGCGGGTGGCGGGAAGCCGGGCCAGCACCTCGCGGATGCGGGCCGCCGGGACTGCGCAGATCAGGTCGCCGACCCGAAAGACCACGGCCGGCAGGGTGTCGGCTTCACTCATGTCTATCGAAGAACTGAAGATAGGCGAGGGGGTCCGGCCGAGCAACGAGGTCCGCGCCCGCCGCGAGCGCAAGCGCCGGCCGGAGGTCCGCGGGCCACTCCGACCGGACCTCGATCGGACTCCCGGACACGGGGTGGCGAAACGCAAGCCAAGCGGCGTGTAGTGCCTGCCTCGGCACCACCCGCTCCAGAGCCTCCGCCGACGCCCGGGGGGACCCCGAGATCCGCCGGCTTCCGCCGCCGGCGTAGACCGGATCGCCGACGACCGGGTGGCCGATGTGCTCGAGATGGACCCGGATCTGGTGCGTGCGGCCGGTGTGCAGCTCGAGCCGGAGGAGGTTCGTGCTCCCGAAGCGCGCGATCACGTACGCATCGGTCCGGGCCGCGCGCCCGCCCGCGACGATCGCCATGCGCTTGCGATCGCGCGGGTGACGCGCCAGCGGCTCGCTGATCACCATAGGACTTTCGTCGAGATGGCCCCAGGCGAGTGCCGCATACGCGCGGTGCACCCGGCGCGCGGCGAGCATGTGCCCGAGCCGCCGGTGGGCCAGGTCGGTCTTGGCCACGATCATGAGCCCGGAGGTGTCGCGATCCAGCCGGTGGACGATGCCCGGCCGGCCCTCCGCGCCGCCGGCGAGCGTAGTGCCGCGCGCGACCAGCGCGTTGACGAGGGTGTCGTCCCAGTGCCCCGGCGCCGGATGGACGACGAGACCCGCCGGCTTGTCGATTACGGCGAGGTGCTCATCCTCCCAGACGACGGCAAGCGGGATCTGCGCCGGGCGAAGCTGCCGCGGCGGCTCGGCGTCGGGAAAGGTCACGGCGACCCGGTCACCACGCGCAAGGGTCCGGGACGCGCGGGCCACGCCGTCGTTCACGTCCACGGCGCGGCCAGCGACGAGGCGGGCGGCCTGGGTGCGGGAGAGCTGGAGCTGGTCGGCGAGGAAGCGGTCGAGCCGCTCGGTGTGCTCGGCGAGAACGGAGAACTCGAGATGGGGCGGAGCGGCGCGGCCGCCCGTCCGCCCTTGCGTCATGCCGCCGGAGCGGACTCGGCGCGTGCCCGGCGGTGGTCTTCCCGCCAGAGCGCGATGGCGAGCGCGATGCCGCCGCAGCTCACGGCGATGTCCGCCACGTTGAACGTCGGCCACCGGAGCGAGCCGACACCGACGTCCAGGAAATCCACCACCCCGCGCCCGCTGCGGATACGATCGATGAGG
>JBGPPG010000093.1:0-13130 GCA_041488455.1 Gemmatimonadota bacterium | reverse complement strand
GCGATCGAAGCGGTCACCTGCTCCACGAGATCGGCCTTGGTCATGCTCCCCCCAGGAGGGTCACGGACGAGCGGGGCCACCGGCGGCTCCCGAGGGCGATTGTACGGGCTTAAGCGTTGACTGTCAAGGGGTTGGGGATTTTGAGCCCGCCCCAGCCTGGACCAGCGAGAGGAATTCCGTAAAGTGAGGGTAGGCGTCGTGCGGTCCCGGCGAGGCTTCCGGGTGGTATTGCACTGCGAAGAGTGGAAGTTCGCGGTGGCGAACACCTTCGATGGTGCCGTCGTTGAGATTGAGGTGGGTGACCTCGAGACCCGAGGCGCCGGGCACGCCGGACTCGTCTCCCACGACAGCGAACCCGTGATTCTGGGTGGTGATCAGGACGCGGCCGGTCGCGAGCTCGCGCACCGGATGATTGCCCCCGCGATGCCCGTAGGGGAGCTTGGCCGTCTGGCCTCCGTACGCGATCCCGATCAGCTGGTGCCCCAGGCAGATACCGAACGTCGGCAGCCCCTGCCCCGTCAGCTCGCGGATCGGATCGAAGGTGTAGCTCACGGCCGCCGGATCGCCGGGACCGTTGCTCAGAAAAAGCCCGTCGGGCTCAAGCTCGCGCACGGCCGCGGCGGGCGTCTCCGCCGGCACCACGGTGACCCGGCAGCCGGTCGCCACCAGCATCCGGATGATGTTGCGCTTCATCCCGTAGTCATACGCCACGACGTGCGGGCCCTCGCCGTAGGTGGCGCTCTCCTTCACGGACGCGCGCGAGGCGAGGTCCAGGCCCTCCATGCGGCGGGACGCGAGCAGGTGCGCCGTGAGCTCGCGCGACGGCTGGCGCCCCTCGGCCAGCACGCCGCGCATCGCGCCGCGCTCGCGGATGTGCCGCGTGAGCCGCCGCGTGTCCACACCCTCGATGAGCGGGACGCCCGCCTGCCCCAGCCATTGATCGAGCGACAGATCGGCGCGCCAGTTGGAGGGGTGGCGCGCCAGCTCGCGCACCACCACGCCGCTCACCTGCGGGCGCTCGGACTCCATGTCCTCAGCGTTCACCCCGTAGTTGCCGATCATCGGCGCCGTCATGGTGACGATCTGGCCGAGATAGCTCGGGTCGGTGAACGTCTCCTGGTAGCCGGAGAGATTGGTGGTGAAGACGACCTCGCCGAAGGCGGGCTCGATCTGGCGGGGCGTGGTACCCGCGAACCAGGTACCGTCCTCCAGCAAAACGAAGGCGGGGCGATCGGTCACCCGGCCACCCCGCGACTACGAGCGCTCACTGCTTGGGCTGCGACGCGGGCGGGGGCGTCGCGGTTTGGGGGGTCGCCGCCTGAGGCGCGGGGGACTGCTGCGCCGGAGCCGCGGGTTGCGACGCGGGCTGCTGCGCACCGGATTGCGGCGTGGCGGTCGGCGCGCTGGGCGCGGCTTCCGGCGTCGCCGGCTTGGTGCCCGGCAGCACCGGCGGAGCCGCCGGCGTCGTGGCGCGGAGCCGCTCCTGAAGCGCGCTGGCGCTGCTGCCGCGCGGCACGAACGACAGGATGAGCGACAGCGCGAGGAAGATTCCCCCGCACCACCAGGTCGCCTTGGTGAGAATGGTCACCGCGGCGCGGCCGCCCAAAACCGTGTCGGTTGTGCCGCTGCCGCCCAGCGATGCCAGCCCGCCGCCCTGGCCGGCCTGGAGCAGCACGACGACCGAGAGGAGCAGTGCGTCGAGGATCAGAACTACGAGCAGGAAGTAGAACATGGCCGATAACGATAGGCGCGCGACGAGTCGAAATCAACCGAATCGGCGGGCGTCAGCCGCCCAGGCCGACGAGCTCCGCCCACCCCTCGGCCGCCAGACTCGCCCCCCCCACCAGCACGCCGTCGAGGTCCGGCTCCGCCAGGAGCGCAAGCGCGTTCCCGGCGTTCACGCTGCCGCCATAGAGGACCCGCACCCGGCCCGGCCAGCCCGTCCCCGCCAGGTACGAGCGGATGAAGCGATGCACTTCGGCAGCGTCCCGCGGAGTGGCGTTCCGCCCCGTGCCGATCGCCCAGACCGGCTCGTAGGCGATGAGCACACGGGCACGCTCGCCGGCGTCGGTCACCTGCGCGACCACCGGGTCCAGCTGGAGCCGCACGGCCCTCTCCGTCCGCCCCGCCTCGCGCTCGGCCAGGGTCTCGCCCACGCAGAGCAGCGGTGTCACGTCGGAGGCGAGCGCGGCCTTCACCTTCCAGGCGCTCTGCTCGTCGGTCTCGCCGAAGATATGGCGGCGCTCGGAGTGACCCACCAGCGCGAGCGTGGCGCCCACCTCGGCGGCGTGCGCGAGCGACAGCTCGCCCGTGAAAGCGCCCTTCAATTCCCAGTGGACGCTCTGCGCGCCGACCCGGATGTCGGAGCGGCGGCGGAACGCGTCCGCCACACTCGCGATGGAGACCGCGGGCGGGAAGAACCACAGCTCGCGATCGGGGACCGGCCGGGTCAGCTCGAGAAACCGCGCGGCAAACTCACGGGCAGCCGACGGCCCGTGGTGGAGCTTCCAGTTGGCGGCGTAGATCAGCCGCCTGCTCACTGTTTACGGTTCACTGTGTGGCCTCATCGAGGGCCGCAACTCCGGGCAGCGTCTTCCCCTCCAGAAACTCCAAACTCGCCCCGCCCCCGGTGGAGACGTGGGTCATCTGGTCGCTCAGGCCCGCCGCCGCCACCGCCGCCGCGGAGTCGCCGCCACCCACCACCGTTACGGCGCCGCGTGATGTGGCGCGGGCGAGTGCGTGTGCCACCGCCAGCGTCCCGTGGTCGAACGGCGGGGTCTCGAAGACGCCCATCGGCCCGTTCCAGATGACCGTGCCCGCCGGCTCGATGATGGCCGCGAAGTCCTGCTCGGTGAGCGGGTCGATGTCGAACATCGCCCATCCCGAGGGGATCTGATCGCGGTGGACGGTCCGGATGGTCACGCCGGGCTCCAGTTTCTGCGCCACTACCGCGCCGCTCGGCAGCACCAGCTTCCGGCCCGCTTTCTGGATGAGGTCTCGCGCGAGCGCCACCCGATCGAGCTCGACCAGGGACTTCCCGGTCTCCAGGCCCATGGCCTTGAAGAAAGTGCAGGCCATCGCGCCGCCGATCACGATCTCGTCCACCTTGGGCAACAGCGCCTCGATGAGATCGATCTTGCCGCTGATCTTGGCACCGCCCAGCACAGCGACGAACGGACGCTTTGGCCGGTCCAGCGCCTCGCCCAGATACTTGAGCTCCCGCTCCATGAGGAAGCCGGACACCGCCGGCTTGAGAATGCGGGCGACGGCCTCGGTGCTGGCATGCGCGCGGTGCGCCGAGCCGAAGGCGTCGTTCACATAGAAATCGCCCAAGGCGGCAAAGGCCTTGGCCAGCGCCAGGTCGTTCTTCTCCTCGCCCGGGTTGAACCGCGTGTTCTCCACCACGGCGACGCCGCCGCGCGCGAGCCGCTTGGTTGCGGCGATCGCCTCCGCCACGAGCGGGTCCTTGATGAAGGTGACCGGCGCGCCGAGCAGATGCTCCAGCGCCCGCACGCAGGGCTCGAGCGAGAACGCGGGGTCGGGACCGCCCTTGGGCCGGCCCAGATGAGAGAGCAGCACTACCCGGGCGCCCTTCTCCCGGAGGTACTTGATCGTGGGAAGCGAGGCGCGGATCCGGGTGTCGTCGGTGACCGCGCCGTTCTTGATCGGGCAGTTGAAGTCCACCCGCACGAGCGCCCTGCGTCCCTCGAGCGCCGCAGGGTTCAGCGACTCGAGGGTGCGCTTCACAACCGGGCTCCGATGTGCCGCAGGAGATCGGCGCAGCGCGCCGAATAGCCCATCTCGTTGTCGTACCAGCTGGTCACGTTCACCAGCGTGCCGCTCACCACGTTGGTGGAGAGCGAGTCCACCGTGCTGGACGCCAGGTTGCCGAGATAGTCCACCGACACCAGCGGCTCGTCGCTCACGGCGAGAATACCCTTGAGCGGCCCCTGGGCGGCCGCCTTGCGGAAGGCGTCGTTCACTTCGTCGTTGCTCGTGGCTTTCTCCACCACGCAGGTAAGTGCGACGACCGACACGTCGGGCGTGGGCACCCGGAGCGACACGCCGTCGATCTTGCCCTTCACCTCAGGGAGCACGAGCGAGGTGGCTTTGGCCGCTCCCGTCGTGGTGGGGATGATCGACAGCGCCGCCGCGCGCGCCCGGCGCAGGTCCTTGTGCGGCAGGTCGAGAATCTGCTGGTCGTTGGTGTACGAGTGCACCGTCGTCATGAACCCGCTCACGAACCCGAACCGGTCGAGGATCACCTTGACTACCGGCACGAGGCAGTTGGTCGTGCAGCTCGCGTTGGAGATCACGTGGTGCTTGGCCGGGTCGTACTTCTCGTGATTGACGCCGACCACGATGGTGATGTCTTCCTTCTTGGCCGGTGCCGAGATCACGACCTTCTTCGCCCCCGCCGCGAGGTGGGCGGCGGCCTGCTCCCGGTCGGTGAAGCGGCCGGTGGACTCGAGCACGAGGTCCACACCGAGCGCCTTCCAGGGCAGCTTGGCCGGGTCACGCTCGGAGAGCACCTTCACCAGCTTGCCGTCCACCATGATGCCTTCGGCCGCGGCCTCCACGGTGCCGGGGTAGCGCCCGTGCACCGAGTCGTACTTGAAGAGGTGCGCCAGGGTCTGGATGTCGGTGATGTCGTTCACCGCCACGAACTCGAGATCCTTGACCCCCATGCGCGCCGCCGCCCGGACGACGTTGCGCCCGATGCGACCGAAGCCGTTGATGCCGATGCGGATGGTCATTTGATAGCCGTTAGCGTTTAGCCGTTAGCCTCTAGCCGTTAGCCCTTAGCCGTTGGCCGCCGGTGCCCCCCAATCCGGATCCGGCACCCCTGCGGAACCGGTATCAACAATAATCGGGGGCGGATGCAGGCCATAACCAGAACGGACCGACGACGCCGCCTCCTGTGACGACGTCGTCGGTCGCTTTCCTCAGCCCCAATTGCTCACGAAGACGGCGCGGAGTACTGCGTGGCGGCCAAGGGTCGCGGTTGGCTAACGGCTAACGGCTCTCCCAAACGTCACCGCTTCCACCTGCTTCGCCCCGGCGGCCACCAACGCTGCCGCAGCCGCCAGCAGCGTGGCTCCGGTGGTGAAGACGTCGTCCACCAGAACCGCGCGGAGTCCGCTCGCGCCGCTTGCCGCGAAGGCGCCGGCCACGTTGGCCTGGCGCTCGTCCGGGGTGAGCGAGGTCTGCGTCCGGGTGGCGCGCGTGCGCCTGAGCACGTTGGTCCGCACCTCGAGTCCGAGCCGGGCACCGAGCGCCGCGGCCAGCCGCTCGCTCTGATTGTACCCCCGGAGCCGCTCGCGGCGGCGGGCCAGCGGAACCGGTATCAAGGATACTCCGGCAGTCAATGGCTCGAGGCCGCTCATCCTGGCGGCCATCGCCTCGGTGACGCGCCACCAGCCCCCGTACTTGAGCTTGTGCACCGCGTCGCGCGCGCCCCCATCCAGCCGCACCGCGCTGCGCACCCGGGCGAGGCCGGGCGGCCAGCCGGCGCAAAGGCGGCACGCTTCGTCGAGCTCGAGCGGCTCCCCGCAGCGCGCGCACACCGGATCGGGCACAGGCCGCCACCGGCTCCGGCACAGGCCACAGACGAGCGCATCGTCCTCGGCCGCCCCGTGACACAGCAGACACTCCGCCGGAAGCAGCCAGCGCTCGATGCCGCGGACCAGCGAGCCGGTCCGCCCAGTCGGTGCGGGCCGCGCGGTCTCAGCGGAGGGCGGCATCGACCGCGGCCCGCATGATCTCCCTCGGCGCAGGCACTCCCGGGAACCACCGCTCGAACGCGGCGGCCCCCTGAGCCACCAGCATCCCACGTCCGTCGGCCGCACGCAGTCCGTGCGCCCTGAGCGCCCGCACCCAGGGCGTTTCCCGGTCGGCGTACACCAGATCGAGCGCCACCTGCGCGCCCGGCGCGAAGTGGAGCGGGATGGGCAGGAGGTCCCGCGGCCCCAGACCGAGCGGCGTGGCGTTGATGAGGACGCCACATTGCTCACGAGGGACGATCGTGACACCGATGGAGCGGGCCCATTCTTCGAAGCGCTGCTGCCGCTCCGGGTCGCGGGACAGGACCGCGAGCCCGGCGCCGTGCTCCCGCGCCGCGCCGACCACCGCGCGCGCCGACCCGCCGGTCCCGGCCACGAGCCAGCCCGAGTCGGGCGGGTCCAGCTGCTTCAGAGCCTCGAGCAGACCCTCGGCGTCGGTGTTGTCGCCCACGCTCTCGTCGGCCACACCCCAGAAGGTGTTGCACGCGCCGAAAATGCGGGCCCGCTCCCGGAGCCGCCGGACCGAATCCGCCGCGACTTCCTTGTGCGGCACGGTGACGTTGCCACCCCCGCCGGCGTCCGTGAGGGCGCGGATCAGTGGCGCCACGGCGTCGGCGCGACAGCGGAGCGGTACGTACACGGCCTCGAGGCCGAGGGCGTGAAAGGCCGCGTTCTGCATCGCGGGAGAGAGCGAGTGGGAAACGGGATCGCCGAGGAGGGCGAAGACGCGGGTTCTACCGCTGATCACCAAGGCGCTCCGCGGCGACGCGCGCGACGACGCCGTCAATGAGCTCGCGCAGCTCGGCGAGCGTGGCGCGGTAGTCGTCCAGCTCGCCGCCGAAGGGGTCGCTCACCTCCGCCGCGGCGCCGGTGCGACCGACGAACTCACCCAGCAGCTGCACGCGGTCGGCGCCGCCCAGCTCGGCGACGCGCGCGGCGTGGTGGCGCGACATGGTGAGGATGAGATCCGCCCCGCCGACCAGCTCACGGGTCAGCATGCGGGCTCGGTGACCAGACAGATCGAGGCCGTGCTCGAGCCCGACGAGGTACGCGCCCTCCGAGGCGGGCGCACCGTCCCAGGCACCCGTGCCGGCCGAGGCTGACGTCACCTGGCCCGACGCCCCGCGCGCCTCAACGGCATGGCGCAGCAGCGCCTCGGCCATGGGACTGCGACAGGTGTTGCCGGTGCAGACGAAGAGAACCTGCAATCGTACCTCGGAGCGATGTCGACCAAACACCGTGAACCGTGAACAGTAAACAGTAAACACGTTGATGCACGCGTGCTGTTCCGCGCAGGGCAGCCTGCCTATCACCGCCTGCTCACTGTTCACTGTTTACGGTTCACTCGTTTTCTCATGGCGCAAGACTGCCAACTGCGCGACGCAGCTCGCTCACGGGCACCGCGCCCGTCCGCACCATCCGCGACGCGGGGCCGGTGCAGTCCACCACTGTCGAGGGCGGCACGTTCCCCAGCACGCCCCCGTCCAGCACCAGCAGCTCCCCGGCGTCCACCGCGTCCCGAAAGGTCTCCACCAGACCGCCCACGCCCGGGGCCGGCGGCTGGCCGGGACGGTTGGCCGAGGTGGACGTGAGCGGCGCCTCGAGCGCCGCGACCAGCCGCGCGATGCCCGCGTGCGACGTGTACCGCACCGCGATGCCACCCTCCGCTCCACGCAGCGCGTCCGGCAGCCGGCCCTCGCCGCCCGGCAGCACCAGCGTGAGCGGGCCGGGCCAGAACGCGCGCGCGAGCGCCGATGCCGACGCGTTGAAGGAGAGCCCCCATCGCTCGGCCATGGGCTGGCCCGAGATCAGGAGAAGAAACGGCTTGTCCCGTGCCCGTCCCTTGAGCCGCGTGAGCGCGCCCAGCGGTCCGGCGGTCGGCGCCGATCCGAGCCCGTAGACCGTCTCTGTGGGATAGGCGAGCAGACCGCCGCCGCGGAGATGCTCCACCACCCGGGGGATCGCGGCCTCCTGGTCGGACTCGGAGCCGAACGGCAGGATCATGCGCGGCCTGCCGCCCAGGCCTCGGCCCAGGCGAGGTCGTCGGCGGTGGTGATCTTGACGTTGCGGGGGGAGTCGGGCACCACGTGAACAACGGCGCCGAGACGCTCGACCAACGCCGCGTCGTCGGTGGCGCTCACGCCCTCCCGGCGGGCCCGGGCGTGGGCCTCCGCGAGCAGGTCCCGCGGGAATCCCTGCGGCGTCTGCGCCCGCCACAACCGCTCCCGCGGCACAGTGCGGAGCACGCGGCGGCCGTCGGGCGACACTTCCTTGATGGTGTCGCTGACGGGGACCGCGGCCAGCGCCCCGACACCGTTCCGTGCCTCCCGGATCACGGCGTCGATCACATCGGGCTCGACGAAGGGCCGAGCCGCGTCGTGCACCAGGACGATCGCGCAAGCCGGCTCCAGTGCGGCGAGGCCGGCGGCGACCGAGTCGCTCCGCTCGGGGCCACCCGCCACGAGCGTCAGCGCGCGGCCGGCGAGGTCGGCGAGAAACGGCGGCGGCTGGGCCGCGTCGGCGGGAGGGAGAACCAGGACCACGTGCGCCACTTCGCGGTGTGCCGTGAAGGGCCGGAGGGCGCGCAGCACAATGGGGACTCCAGCGAGCGGGCGGTATTGCTTGGGGACGCCGCCGATTCGGGTGCCCTGCCCCGCGGCGACGACGATCGCGCCGACGTCACGCGGCAAGCGCCCGCACCAGCTGACCGATGTGATCGAGCCCCACGAGGGAGACGCCGGGCACCTGGAGCGCGCTCCGGGTTGAGCCGAAGACGCGGCGGAAGCCGAGCCGCGCGGCTTCCTGCACCCGGCGCTCGACCCCGCCCGTGGGCCGGATCTCGCCGCCCAGCCCCACCTCTCCAAGGAAGATCACGTCGGCGGGCGCGGGCCGGTTGTGCAGGCTCGACAGCAGCGCGGCCGCGACCGCCAGGTCGGCACCCGCCTCGGTGAGGCGGACGCCGGCACTCACCTGCACGAACACGTCGAGATCGGCGAACGAGGTGTCGGCCCGCCGCTCCAGCACCGCGAGCAGCACGGCGAGCCGGCGCGGATCGAGGCCGGTTGCCACTCGCTGAGGGGTGCCGTATCCGGAGCGGGCGGCCAGCGCCTGGACCTCCACCAGGACCGGGCGGGTGCCCTCCATGAGCGCGGTGACCGCGCTCCCGCTGGTGCCGTCGGCCCGGGAGGCGAGGAACATGGCCGATGGATTGGGCACGGCGGAGAGGCCGTGGTCGGTCATGGAGAACACGCCCAGCTCGTCCACCGAGCCGAAGCGGTTCTTCGTCGCGCGAAGCAGCCGGTAGTCCAGCGTGGCCTCGCCCTCGAAGTAGAGGACCGTGTCCACGATGTGCTCGAGCGTCTTGGGACCGGCGATCCCGCCGCCCTTGGTGACGTGACCCACGACGACGACGGCGGTGCCGCTCTCCTTGGCGAAGCGCATCAGCTGCCCGGAGCACTCGCGCACCTGTCCCACGTTTCCGGGGGCGCTCTCCAGCGTCTCGGTGTAGACCGTCTGGATGGAGTCGAGGACCACGACCTCCGCCCGCACGCGCCGGGCGGCCTCTACGATGGCCTCGAGCCGGGTTTCGCCCAGGACGTGGACCGCGCCCGCGTCTTCCTCCAGGCGGTCGGCGCGAAGGCGGAGCTGGTCCGGGCTCTCCTCGCCGCTGGCGTAGAGGACGGTGCGGCCCCGTGCCTCGAGCCGGGCCGCCGCCTGGAGGAGCAGCGTGGATTTCCCGATGCCCGGCTCGCCGCCGATGAGGGTCATCGAGCCGGGGACGATCCCGCCGCCGAGCACGAAGTCGAACTCGTCGATCCCGGTGCGGAGCCGCTCCAGCGCCTCGGCCGCGACGTCACGCAGCCGCGCGGGAACGGCGCCGCCGCCGGATGCGCCCCGAGCCGACCCGGCGCGCACGCTCTTCCGGCCGCCACCCGTGACCAACGGCTCCTCGGCCACGGAGTTCCACGCGCCGCAGCCCTCGCACCGGCCGGCCCACTTGGGGTGCTCGTGACCGCACTCCGCGCAGCGATAGACCGACCGCGCGCGGGCCACGCTAGGCGGGCTCCTCGCGGGCGCTGAAGTTGTCGAACCGGGTGTATTCGCGGCTGAAGCGGAGGGTGATATCTCCGGTGGGACCGTTCCGGTGCTTGGACAGCATGATCTCCGCGACCCCGCGCTTGCTCTCGTCTTCCTTATCGTAGTACTCGGGCCGGTGGATGAAGATCACGACGTCGGCGTCCTGCTCGATGGCACCCGAGTCACGCAGGTCGGAGAGGATCGGCTTCCGCTCGCCCCCGCGCTGCTCCGACGCGCGGGAGAGCTGGGAGAGGGCGATGACCGGAATCCGCAGCTCGCGCGCGAGCCCCTTGAGCGAGCGGGACACGTCGGAGATCTCCTGCACCCGATTCTCCGCGTACTCGGGACTCCGCATCAGCTGGAGGTAATCCACGACGAGGAGACCGATGTCGTGCTCGGCCTTGAGCCGCCGGGCCTTGGAGCGCATCTCCAGCAGCGTGATGGCGGGCGAGTCGTCGATCCAGATGGGGCAGCCCTGGAGGATGCCCGCGGCGCGGGCGAGCCGGCCGAAGTCCGCGTCGCGGAGCGCCGACCGGCGGACCCGGGAGCTGTCCACCTGAGCTTCCGCCGTGAGCAGGCGCTGCACCAGCGCATCCTTGGACATTTCCAGCGAGAAGATGGCGACGCCCACCTTGGCCTCGATGGCGGCGTGGGCCGCGACGTTGAGGACCAGCGCCGTCTTGCCCATGGACGGACGGGCCGCCACGATGATGAGCTCCGACGGCTGAAACCCCGACGTCAGCTCGTCCAAGTCTACGAACCCGGTGGGGACGCCGGTAATCGTTTTGCCGCTGCGCTGGAGCGTCTCGATGCGCTCCATCGCCGGCCAGAGCATCTCCTTGAGCCGGGTGAAGCCCTGATCCCGCCGCTGCTGCGAGATCTGGAAGATCCGTGACTCGGCTATGTCCAGGAGATCGGGCGCGTGCGAGCGGCCTTCGTACGCCTCGGTGATCGTCTGAGTGGACGTCTCGATCAGGCGGCGGAGGATCGACTTTTCCCGGAGGATCTGCGCGTGGTGCTCCAGATTGGCCGCGGTCGGCGCCGCGTCCACCAGCTCGGCCACGTACTCGGCGCCGCCGACCTGGGCCAGCTCGCCCCGCCGCTCCAGCTCATCATTGAGGGTGACCGGATCGATGACCGAGCGCCGCTCGATGAGCGAGCGCATGGCGCGGAACAGCCGGCGGTGCTCCTCGCGGTAGAAGACGGTGTCGTCCACCATCTCCACGGCCCGGAGTGCGGCATCCTGATCCAGCAGCATCGCCCCGAGCACCGCCTGCTCGGCCTCGGGGCTCCAGGGCGCCGAGCGCCCCACGTAAGGGTCAGCGATCGAGAAGCTGTCGCGCGATACGGACGTCATCCCACGTGGGCTTCTTCCAGTTCGGGTTCCGGAGCAACGCGGCCGGATGGTAGGTGACGACCAGCGGAATGCCGCCGTACGAGTGGACCTTGCCGCGGAGCTCGCCCAGACTCTTGCGGACGTCGAGCATCGCTTCGCCGGCAGTGCCGCCCAGCGCCACGATCACCTTGGGCTTGAGCAGCGCGACCTGGCGGCGCAGATACGGCATGCACGCGGCGATCTCATCGGGCAACGGCTTCCGGTTCTGCGGCGGCCGGCACTTCACGACGTTCGTGATGTATACATCGCCGCGCTTGAGTCCGATAGCCTCGATAATTCCGTCAAGCAGCTTGCCGGCCTGACCAACGAACGGGCGACCGGTTGCGTCCTCGGTGGCACCCGGTCCTTCGCCCACGAACACCAGCTTGGCCTGCGGACTCCCCTCGCCCGGCACCGCGTGCTTGCGGTGCTCGCAGAGCCCGCAGCAGTGGGTGGTGCGGATCCGCTCGGCGATCGCGTCGAGCGACTCGAGGTCGGCGAGTCCGTCGCCGCCGAGGAGCGTTGGGGCCGGATGCTCGATGGTGAGCCCGGGTCCGGGAATCGGCGGCGCGCCCTTCTTCCATTTGGGTTCGGCCGGGGACTCTGCCGGCGCTCGCGCCCCCGGAGCGGGCGCCGCAGCCGGACGTTCCAGGATCACCTCGCTCCCGCCCAGCTCCATCTGCTGGATCAGGTAGCGCGTCCGTTCATCCGCCAAGGCGGGCCTCCACCGCGTCCAGGATCGCGTCGGCCACCTGGCGCTTGGACTGGAGCGGCAGGATCCGCATCCCGCCGTCCCGGTCCAGCAGCGCCACGCGGTTGGTGTCGTGCTCGAAGCCCGCCCCCGGCTCGAGCGCGTCGTTCACGACGATGAGATCGAGATGCTTCCGCTCCAGCTTCGCCCGCGCCTTGGGCAGCGCGTCGCCGGTCTCGAGCGCGAAGCCCACGATCACGCTGCCCGGCTTGCGCCGCTCCTCGGTCGCGCCCAGCACGTCGTCGGTCGGCTCCATCGGCACCGCAAGCGCGCCGTCGATCCGGGGCTGCTTGCTCTGGCTCGGGTGCGCCGGGCGGAAGTCGGCGGGCGCGGCAGCCATGACCAGGACATCCGCCGCCGGGAGGACCTCACGCACCGCGTCCTCCAGGTCCTTGGTGGTCTCCACCCGCCGCACCGCGACGCCGACCGGTGGCGGCAGCGAGACGGGACCGGAGACGAGCACGACCTCCGCGCCGCGCGCCCACGCCGCCTCGGCCACGCGGTAGCCCATCCTCCCGCTGGAGCGGTTGGTCACGACCCGGACGGGATCCAGAGATTCGCGGGTGGGGCCGGCGGTCACGACCACGCGGCGTCCTGCGAGCGGCCCGCGCCCGTGGAGCAGCCGGCCCGCATGGGCGAGGATGGTCCCGGGCTCGCTCATCCGGCCGGGGCGCTCCGACGGGCCTTCCGCGAGCGCGCCCACCTCGGGCCCGACGAAGGCAAACCCGCGGTCGCGCAGGATGGCGAGGTTCCGCTGGGTGAGGGGGTTGGCGTACATCTCGTCGTTCATCGCGGGTGCGAGGAGGACGGGGGCCGTGCGCGCGAGCAGCAGCGTGGTCAGGAGATCGTCCGCGAGCCCCTGGGCAACACGGGCGAGCAGATTGGCGGTCGCCGGAGCGACGATGACCAGGTCGGGCGCGCGCCCGAGCCGGACATGCGCGAGCGCCCCGCCCCGGTCCCAGAGGGACGTGAGCACGGGGCGCCCGGTGAGCGCCTCGAAAGTGACCGGCCGCACGAACTCCGCCGCACTCTGGGTGAGCACGGCGTCCACCACCGCGCCCGCCTCGACGAGCTCCCGGACGAGAAAGCAGCTCTTATAGCATGCGATCCCGCCCGACACGCCGAGGACGACGTGCCGGCCGGC
>JBGPPG010000092.1:0-13211 GCA_041488455.1 Gemmatimonadota bacterium | reverse complement strand
TGTGTTGCTTTCTCTGTGCCGCTGTGCCTCTGTGGTTTGCAGTTGCAGTTGCAGTTGCAGTTGCAGTTGCAGTTGCAGTTGCAGTTGCAGTTGCAGTTGCAGTTGCAGTTGCAGTTGCAGTTGCAGCTGCAGTTGCAGTTGCCGTTCTTGGTTGTGGTTCGCCACTTACTGTTTCCCGGCCACCCCGTCTTTAGTGGCGATCCAGCGCACCAACAGGGTGACCCCCAGCGCCAGTGGAACGTGCAGCCACCCGCTCGGCTGGAGCGTGCGGAGCAGCACGACCCAGAGCGCGATCGCGCCGACGGCGAGCACGAGTGTTGCATTCATCGCGACTCCTCGAAAAACTGTTGACGGCTTCCGCGCGTGTTCCTATCTTGGGTGCGGTACGGCAGCGGGGACACCGTTATTGAGCCAACAGGTCCAGTGATGGGCCCACATGCTGTGGCTGATGTCACGCCCCCCGGGGGAAGACAGACGTCATGGTGAGGGTGCCAAGCTTTCTCATTGGGCTTCAATCAACACTCTCCGTTGCCGTTCCATCACTGCGCAATCGCCGATCCTCCGGGGTCGGCGATTGTGTCTCGGGACCGGGTCCGCCGACAAGAGTAAGGCGCGTCATCGGCCCGGGCCAGGGCCGGGTGCGGCGCACGCTTGACGCCAGCCCCGGACCGGGGCTCTCTTCTGTTGAGCCCGTCCCCCTGAGGCCTGGATGCCGCGATGCAGCGTGACGCGGCGCGTGCACTTTAACGCCGCGCATCGTCTCTACAACCCCAAGTATCCGGACGAGTGGAACCGGGCCACCTTCGGCAAGTGCGCCAACCCGAACTTCCACGGCCACAACTATGACCTCGACGTCACCGTCGAGGGCGAGATCGAGCCGGACACGGGCTACGTGCTCGACCTGACGCTGCTCCAGAAGCTGGTCGAAGACCGCGTCATCCGTCATCTCGACCATAAGAACCTGAACGTGGACGTGCCCTGGTTCACGGAGCTCAACCCCACCGCGGAGAATATCGCCGTCGTCGCGTGGCGCCAGCTGTGCCCGGCGATTCCCCCCGGCCTCCACCTCCGCCTCCGGCTCTGGGAGACCCCCCGCAACTATGTCGAGTACGAAGGCGGCTGACGCCGCGACCGGGCCCGCCGCGCACGAGCCGTTCGCCGATCTCGTACGCCGCATCCTCGTGGCCCTCGGCGAAGACGCCGGGCGCGAAGGGCTGGTGAAGACGCCGGAGCGGGTCGAAGGCTCGCTCCGCTTTCTCACGCAGGGCTACGGCGAGACGGTCGCCGGAGCCGTCGGCGACGCTGTGTTCGAGGAGACGCACCAGAGCATGATCATGGTGCGGGACATCGAGCTGTACTCCCTCTGCGAGCACCACCTCCTGCCGTTCTTCGGCCGGGCCCACGTCGCCTACGTGCCGAACGGCAAGATCATGGGGCTTTCCAAGGTCGCGCGGATCGTGGACGTGTTCGCCCGCCGCCTTCAGGTGCAGGAGCGATTGACCGACCAGATCGCCGACGCGGTCATGGACGTCATCCGCCCCCACGGCGTCGGTGTCGTCATCGAGGCCGCGCACTTCTGCATGATGATGCGCGGTGTTCAGAAGCAGAATTCGCGCACCGTCACCAGCGCGCTGCGGGGCATCTTCCGCGACGACTCGAAAACCCGCGACGAATTTCTCCGCCTCGCGCACAACCATCCGTCGGAGTGAGCGCCCTCGCCGGCCGGATCGCCGTCGTGACCGGAGCGTCGCGCGGGATCGGCGCGGCGGTCGCGTCCGCCCTTTGGGGGGCCGGTGCCCGCGTGGTGCGGGTCGCCCGGAGCCTGGCGCCCGGGGTGCACGACGGCTTCCACGACCTGTCGTGTGACGTAAGCGACACGGCGGCCGTCGCCCGGCTCGCCGAGGATGTGCTGGGGCGTATCGGCACGCCCGACATCGTCGTGAGCAACGCGGGGATCTTCGACCGCATCCCCTTCGAGCAGGCGGACCCGGGCGAGCTCGAGCGGCACCTCGCCGTGAATCTGGTCGGAACGTTCGCCGTGGCGCGCGGCTTCCTGCCGGCGATGCGGGCGCGCGGCAGCGGCCTGTTCATCACGGTCGGGAGCATCGCCGATCACGTGGCCTTCCCTGAGAACACGATCTACTCCACCACCAAATACGGCCTGCGCGGGCTGCACGAGACTCTCGTGGTCGAGTACCGCGGGACCGGCGTCCGCTGCACCCTGGTCTCGCCGGGCCCGACCGACACCGCGCTCTGGGACCGGGTGGACCCGGACAACCGGCCCGGGTTCGTGCCCCGGCACGCCATGCTCCGGCCGGCCGACGTCGCCGATGCGATTCTCTTCGTCGCGACGCGGGCGCCGAACGTGCACGTGGATTGGCTGCGGCTCAATCCGGCACTGTGATGAACGCGCGGCATCGGTGGCGCCACGGCATCCGGGCGGCGCTCGCCTGGAGCGTCGCCGCTTGGGCTCCGGCCAGGGGCGCGGCGCAGGAAGACCGGCCGGCGCCCCTGCCCGCGCTCCCGCCGCTCCCCGACTCCACCGGCTGGGGCGTGCACGTGCTCGCCGCCGCTCGTGATCCCGGCGGCTCGATCTGGCTCGGCACGTACGGTCGTGGCATCATGCGCCTCGCACCGGGTGCCAAGGCGTGGGAGGTGATCCGCCGGGACACCGCCGCGACCTCGCTCTCCTGGGACTTCGTGCAGGCCATCGCGTTCGGGCCTCGGGGCGAGATCTGGTACGGGACGGTCGGAAACGGCTGGGGACTGTCGCTGGATGGCGGCCGCACCTGGCGCAACTGGACCCTCGCCGCGCTCGGGCCCGAGTGGCAGTATGTCGCGCCGGCCGGCATCGCGGTCCGCGGTGACACCACAGTCGTCGCGACGGCCGATGGTCTCCAGCTCACCACCGACGACGGCGCCCACTGGATCGCGATCGTCGACTCGGCGGGCGCCGAGTCGCGCGGGCCGGCGGATACCGCGCTGGGCCTCCTTGCGAGCGAGTACGTCAAGCGCATCTCAGCCGACCGGCGCGGCTGGCTCGTCTCGACACTGCGCGGGAACCAGCGACTCCGGCACACCGATGCCGGGTGGGAGGTCGAGACCGTCGCCGCGGCGCCGTACACGTCCTCCAACGCGATCCTGATCGGCCGGCAGCAATTCCGTGGCACTTTGTGCGGGCTCCGCCCAGCCGTGGACACGCTGCCCTGCCTCCGCCGTGCCAGCAAGCCCGGAGAAACGCCCCGCGCGCCGCTCACGATCTGGTTCCGCCGCCCGATCGATCCAGCCGACAACCCGGTCATCGACCAGACCTATCGCTACGGGTCCACGATGGGCGGGAACTTTCAGCCGCACCAGGGCGTCGAGTTCAATAACCCGGACGGGACGCCGGTGTTCGCCATTGGGGCCGGCACGGTGGTGTATGCGGGCCGCGCGGAACAGGGCTCGCTTACCATCGCGATCCGCCACGATTCGACCGTGATGGCCGACGGCCAGAGGCGCGGCGTCTGGTCGGTGTACTTCCACAACAGCAAGCTCGAGGTGAAGCCGGGGCAGAAGGTCACGGCCGGTCAGCGGATCGCCCGCGTGGGCAGCACCGGCCGGGCGACCAATGAGCATCTGCATCTGGAGGTGCACGCGGCGCCCTTCGATTCGGCGGCGCGAATCGTGGACTCGCTCCAGCGCTTTCCTCCTTACACGACCAACCCCGAGCTGTGGATCGAGCCGCTGCCCGGCACCGGTATCATCGCCGGACGCGTGCTGGACGCGACCGGGCGGCCGGTGCCCGGCGCGCGAATCTACGGGCTGGAGAAACCGGAGCCCCGCGAGACTCCGTTCTCCTACATCGAGACCTACGGTGAGCACGCCCACCCGCACCCGCTCTACGGCGAGCATTTCGCCGTGAGCGATGTTCCGCCGGGCACGTACGTGCTGGGGGTCGAGATCGAGGGGGCGAAGGTCTTCCGGCAAGTGGTGGTGCAGCCGGGGCTGCTGACCTGGGTGGTGTTTAAGCCATGAGCCCCCGGAGTCCCCTGTTCACTGTTCACCGTTTACTGTAGTTCAGTGTTCATCGAGCTCACCGACCACCTCCGCTGCCCCGCGGACCATCCCGAGCAGTATCTCGTCCTGCTCCCCGACCGCATCGTCGAGCGCTCGGTGCTCGCGGGCCGCCTGGGGTGTCCGGTCTGCGGCCGCACGTACGCGGTCGCCGAAGGGATCGCGGAGCTGGGCGGGCCGCCGGCCGGCCCGCCGCTGGGCGGCGCACTCGATCCTGCCGCCATGCACGTGCTGCTCGGCTTGGGGGGCCCGGGGGGCTATGCCGCGCTGGTGGGGAGTGCCGCGGAGTCGTGGCGGGGGCTCGCCGAAGCGCTCGGTGGAGTGGCGCTCGTCGCCGTGAATCCGCCGGCAGGGGTCGCCGATGCGGCGCCGCTGCTCAGCGTGGTTCGCGCACCGCTGATCCCACTCAAGACCAGGACGCTCCGCGGCGTGGTGCTCGGGTCCGAGGTCTCGACCGATCCGCACTGGGTGCGCGAGGCTGCGCGGGCGACGTTGCCGGGACTCAGGGTGGTGGGGCAGGGACCGGCGCCGGCGCTGCCAGAGCTGGAGCTGCTCGCCAGTGCCGACGGGCACTGGGTAGCGGCGCGCCGCTAGTCCCGGTACAGCTCTTCGATCTGGTTGGCGTAGTTCCGTTCTACGACCCGTCGCTTCACCTTGCCCGTCGGTGTCAGCTCGCCGCCCTCCACGCTGAAATCGGTCGCTACCAGCAGGAGCTTCTTCGGGATCTCGAACTGGGCGAGATCGCGGAGCGTCTTACGGACCTCCCGGTCCATCTTCGCGCCCACGTCCGGCAGTGCGAGCAGGCTCCGCTCGTCGGGCGCGATCAGTCCTTTGTGGATGGCCCACGCCTTGAGCCGGTCGAGGTTCGGCACCACGATCATGATCGGGAACTTCCGCCGGTCGCCGAGCATGACGCAGCTGGAGACGAACTTGCTCGTCTTGACCATGTTTTCGATCGGCTGCGGAGCGACGTTCTTCCCGCCGGCCGTGACGATCAGATCCTTCTTCCGGTCGGTGATCCGCAGGAACCCGCCCGCATCGAGGATGCCGATATCCCCGGTGTGGAACCAGCCCTCGGCGTCGATCGCTTCGCGGGTCGCGTCCGGCTTGTTGTAGTAGCCTGCCATCACGTGCGGCCCGCGGGTCAGGATCTCGCCGTCGTCGGCGATGCGCACCTCCACGCCCGGAATCGGCCGCCCCACGGTGCCGATCTTGAGGAAATCGAACGTATTGAACGCGATCACCGGCGACGTCTCCGTGAGGCCGTAGCCCTCGAGGATGGGGAGCCCCGCCGCGTGGAAGAACTTCGCGATCTCCGGGTTGAGCGGCGCGCCGCCGGAGCAGAAGAACCGGATGCGGCCCCCCGTCCGCTGCTTGAGCTTGCCGAACACCAGGCGGTCGGCCACCCGCTTCTTGAAGGCGACCGCACCGGGCACCGGTCGGCGGGCCAGGGTGTACTCGAGCCAGATTTCCGCGCTTCGCTTGGCCCAGAAGAACAGGCGCTTCTTGACCGGTGATCCCGAAGACGCCGCATCGAGCACCCGGCCGTAGATCTTCTCGTAGAGCCTCGGCACCGCGGCCATGAATGTCGGCCGGACTTCGGTCATCTCCGCGGCCACCGTTTCGGCGCTCGTGGCGTAGCTGATGGTCACCCCACAGTGCAGCATCGTATAGTGCCCGACCATTCGCTCGAAGATGTGGGAGAGCGGCAGGAGCGAGAGGCACTGATCGTCGTCGTAGAGCAGGAGCACCTTGCAGGAGGAAACGACGTTCGACGCGATGTTGCCGTGCGTGAGCATGACCCCCTTCGGGTCGCCGGTGGTCCCCGATGTGTAGATGATCGTGGCGAGGTCCGGTGGCTGGACCGCGAGCGCCTCGGCCCGCCAGTCGGGGAACCGCTCGCGGGCCTGGCGTCCGCGGATGGCGACGTCCACGAAGGGGAGGGTGCCGTCGACCGCGGCGAGGTCATCGAACACGATCACGTGGCGCAGCGCGGGGAGCTGGCGGCGGATCTCGAGGATCTTGGCGAGCTGCAGCTTGGTGGAGACGAAGATCGCCACGGCGCCGGAGTCGCGGAGGATGTACTCGATCTGCTTTGCGGGGAGGGTGGGATAGACGGGCACGTCGGCGGTGCGGAGCGCGAGACACGCGTAGTCAGCGATCGCCCACTCCGGACGGTTCTCCGAGAGGATCGCCACACGGTCGCCCGGACCGACGCCGAGGTCGCGGAGTCCCAGGCTCACGTCGTGCACGCGCTCCAGCATCGCCGAGCCGCTGATGTCCTCCCAGCGGCCCATGTGTTTCCGGCGCAGCACGGCGGCTCTGCCCCCCAACCGGTCCATCGCGCCGAAGAACAGATCGTTCAGGGTCCGGGGATCCGCCATGGTCACCTACTGGAAGCGGACGATGAAGCGTTGACCCGAGCCGGGCACGGTGGCGCCGGACGCGGTGAGGGCGCCGATCGTCACGATCGCGCTGTCGGGCGATGTCACGCCGGTCACGCGGTTCACCGTGACCGGAGATGAGGGGCTTCCGTCGAGCCCGGTGATTGCATCGAGAGTGAGCACGCCGCCCGGCAGCTCCGCCGCGCGCTGGGCCGGATCGGCGAACACGGGCGCAACGATGGTGTAGGTGATCACGTCGCCCGCGAGCGCCATCGCCGGCACGAAGCTTTGCAGCGACGCGACCAGCGGCGCCGACGACGCGACACCCGCAGCGACAACAAAGATCGAGTCGCCCACGATCTTGAGCGTGTCGGGGCGCGGGTTCACCCTGAACGTCACGAAATCGGACACGAGCGAGTCGACCTGCGCCTGCACCCGCGCCGTGGTGCCTCCGGTTCGGCCGGTGAGCAGGCCGGTGGGCGTGAGGATCACGGTCGTATCCGGGGTGAGCCACGTGATCGCGGCCGCCACGCTGTCGCCCTGCCGGTCGAGCGCCCGCGCGCTGAGCTGGATCGTCTGGCCCACTTCGACCACCGGCACGCGCGGTACCCGGACCTCGAGCCCCGCTATCCCGCCCGCCTCGGTCAGGTTGCTACAACCCGCCACCGCCGCGAAGACCGCCGCGAGGTACCAGCATCTCACAGCGGTTCCGGCGCCGCGGCACCGTCGATCTCGCGCAGGGCTGATTCGGCGTGGCGGACCCAGCGGTCGGCGTCGGTTCCCTTCGGCGGCCGCGCCAGGAAGGCGCGGAGGTGCTCGGCTGCCTGCCGGGTCTCGCCGCGCTTGAGCAGGAGGAACGCGACCCCGTAGTGCGCGCCGCCCAGGGACGGGTCCACTTCCAGCGCTCGCTTGTAGTAACGGATCGCTTCGTCCGGCTGGCCGGTCTTGGTGAAGGCGATCGCCATGTTGAGCAGGATGCGGCTGTCGTTGGGACTGTCGCGGTAGGCCAGCCGATAGGACGTGAGCGCGGCCTGATAGTCACCCTGGCGCTCCAGGGCGAGGCCCTCGTTCACGTAATCGAGCCGTTGCGGCTTGAACTGCTCCTTCGTTTCGTTGCCGAACAACCGTCGCCAAAAGCTCATCGAACCGCCGGCGTTCGCCGATGGAAGTCCTTTGCGCGTTGGGAATTACGCGGGTCGGCCAATAATAGTCCCGCGCTGGAGGGGCCGCAACGAGAGTTGCCGCTCGCCGCGCCCGGGCGTAGGTTCCCCGGTCCGTCCTTCGCGCCCGCCCGGGCGCCTCGTTCCCGGAGGTGTGCATGCGCCGCACGACCACTCCCGCGCCCCGCGGCGTGCTCGAGGTGGATTGGCCGTTCTTCGGCGAGCTGTGCCGGGCGCTCGCTCTCCGGGTGGCCCGTGAATATCAGCCCGAGGTGGTCCTCGGCGTGGCCAAGGCCGGTGTGATTCCCGGCGTGGTCGTCGCCTCGATTCTCCAATGTGACTTCGCCTCGATGGTGGTGACCCGGAAGGAAACGGACGCCGATCCGGTGCTCGTGGCGGGCCCGCCCGCGAGTATCCGCGGCCGCCGGGTGCTGATCGTGGACGAAACCTGCGACACGGGGAGCACCATCAAGCTCGCATTGAGCGAGGTGCGCGCGCTCCGGCCGCTCGAGGTGCGCACCGCCGTGTCCTTCAAGACCGGCGACTACGCTCCCGACTTCTTCGCCTTCGCGACCGAGAAGCTGATCATCCTGCCCTGGGACCGTGAGATCATTCAGGGCGGCGAGCTCGTCATGCGGCCCGACTACGCGGCCTGGCTGGGCAGCTAGCCCAGCGCGGCAGCCATCACCCCAGCCGACTCCCACCGTTCAGCCGGTTTCTTCATGAGTGCCCGGGCCACCGCTTCGGCGAGCGCCGGCGGCGTGTCTTCCCGGAAGGCCCTCACGTCCGGGGCCTCCTCGTTCATGTGCATCTGGAGCACGACCACCTCGTTCGGGTGGCGGAACGGCGGCCGGCCGGCGAGGCTCTCGAACAGCACGCAGCCGACGGAGTAAAGATCGCTCCGGGGGTCGATGTCGGTCTGCGCCTGAACCTGCTCCGGGCTCATGTAGCTCGACGTGCCGACCGCGATCCCCGAGCGGGTGAGCTGGCTCGTGCCCGCCGCCTCGATTGCCCGCGCGATCCCGAAGTCGAGCAGCACCGCGCCCTCGGCTGACAGGACGATGTTCTCCGGCTTCACATCGCGGTGGATGATACCGACCTGGTGGGCCGCTCCGAGCGCGCTGAGGAGGTCCTGGCTCATGCGTACGGCGTCGGAGACCGGCAGGCGCCGCACCCGGTCCAGGTGTCCCCGCAATGTCGGCCCCTCGATGAACGGCATCACGTAGTAGACCAGCCACTCGGCCTCGCCCGAATCAAGGATCCGGGCGACCAGAGGATGGTCGATTTTCGAGGCGAGCCTGATCTCCCGCAGAAACCGGTCGGCCGTGACGCTCACCTGGAGCTCGGGGTGCAGGACTTTGAGGGCCAGGGACCGGCCGGTCGCGTCCTCCGCGAGGAACACCCGGGCCGCTCCGCCGCGGCCGATCTCCCGGTGCACGGTATAGCGGCCGGCGAGGGCGTTCTGGACCAGAGGGAGCAGGTCGCGTCTGATGGTCGGACCGGGACTGGGAAGCAGTAGCTATAAGGGCTTTGCGGCGCCGCTGCAACCATCCGCACGGCGGGCCTGTCCAAACGGCATCGCCGGCCGGCCGAGAGGGGCCGGACCGGCCCCTGCCAGACCGATCTCAGGAGTCACCGATGACCGCTCTCCGGTTTCTTCCGCTCGCGGCCCTCTGGGTCGCGCCGCTGGCCGCCCAGACAGTCAGCCGGCACTCGCTGCGGGGCTCGGATGTCGCCCTGTACGACCTCGCGGGCGCGGTACAGATCGAGGCCGGCACCGGCGACGCCGTGGCCGTCGAGGTTACCCGCGGGGGCGCCGACGCCGCCCAGCTCAAGGTGGCCGAAGGCGACCTCGGCGGCCGGGCGACGCTCCGCGTCATCTACCCCGGCGATCGTATCCGGTATCCCGGCATGGGCGACGGCACGACCGACATCCGCGTGCGGGACGACGGCACCTTCGGAGGGAACGGCGGGCACCACGACCACGAGGACGAAGACTCCGATTGGAGCGGGCGCCGCGTCCGGATCTCCTCCGGTGGTTCCGGGGTCGAGGCCTGGGCCGATCTCCGCGTGTCGGTGCCGGCCGGCCGCGTCCTGACCCTGCACCTGGCCGTCGGCAAGGTCACGGCCACCAACGTGGACGGACGCCTTCGGCTCGTCGCCGCCGCCGCGCCGGTCACGGTGACGGGGATGAAAGGCGAGCTGGCGGTGCGCGTCGGATCGGGTGACGTACGGCTCTCGGGCATCGAGGGAGACATCCAGGCCGAGACCGGCTCTGGCTCGGTCGAGCTGTCCCGCGCCCGGGGGCGGGAGGTCACGGTTGAGACCGGCTCCGGTGACGTGGTCGCCTCCACGATCGAGGCGGAGCATCTGAGTGTGGAGACCGGGTCCGGGGACGTGAAGATCACGGCGGCCAAGGCGCCGCGGGTGGGACTCGAGACCGGGAGTGGAACCGTGACCGTCGAGCTTCAGGGTCAGGTGGATCGACTCGACATCGAGACAGGCTCGGGGGACGTGGCGATCACCGCCCCGGCAGACCTGAGCGCCGAGCTCGTGATGGACACGGGCAGCGGCGACATCTCCACCGACTTCTCCCTGACCATCACCCGGACGGCGCGCGACCATCTGCGCGGCACCGTCGGCGACGGAAAGGGGAAGATCTCGGTCGAGACCGGGTCAGGCGGCGTCCGGCTGCTCAAGGCCCGGTCGAGCTGACCTAGCGAGGCTTGATGATGGCGCTGCAGCAGTAGCCGCCGGTGCACGTGCTCCAGGCCAGGGCACCGGCCGCAAACGGCGCGGCACGGACCAGCGACGCGAGCCTGACCGGGAGCTCGGAGCGCTTGCTGCCGCGGTCCTCCGGCTTCCCGTCCGACGGGTACCAGTGGACCTCGGCCTTCGTGTGCTTCTCGGCACGTGTCAGGGCGGGGGACGTGCCAACCGTCTCGCCCGCGAAGGAGATGAACGTCGAGATCACGCTGTCCGGTAGCCTGCCCTTGGCGAACCAGCAAGCCGAGTCGCTCACGTACGGCTCCTGGAGGCCGCTCCCTTTCACCACCAGGATCTTCGCCAGCACCCGCCCCCGCACCAGATCCTCTTCCGAGATCGCCTGGCTGCCCGCTTCCGGAACGAGCGCTACCT
Organism: Gemmatimonadota bacterium; assembly: GCA_041488455.1. Lineage (GTDB taxonomy): Bacteria > Gemmatimonadota > Gemmatimonadetes > Gemmatimonadales > GWC2-71-9 > DASQPE01. Next base: position 2,473 of record JBGPPG010000092.1, on the reverse strand, counting down.
GCGTGGCCTCGTCGGCCAGGGTGTCTTTCTGGCCAGCTTCGTCAAATCGGAGCGCCGAGTCGTTGCAATAGCTCCGCAGGTCGGCAGCCGACGCGGAACCGAGATCCCGGAACGGGGGCGCCGGCGTCCGGTAAGTGCACGCCGAGACCAACGACGCTCCCAGCATCGCGAGCGAGCACGCACTTGCCCGCCACACCGCTTCGCTCGACTGAGTCGGCATACGCTGTTCCTTCCTGGCTGAGAGTTCCGCTAGCCGCGGGTGGCGGCGAGCGCACGCATCCGCGAAACGGTGGGTTGCAGCGGTCCGTCGGCAGACGACCACAGCGTCACGACGGCCTCGGCCCAGTGACGAGCCGTCGCCGAGTCGCCCAGGCGGTGCGCGAGATCGGCCCGGAGGGCCATCGCCCGCACCAGCCCGGCGGCTTGCGGGACCTGGTCCAGCAGCTCGGTGCGCAGTGTGGGGAGCGCATTGAGCGAAAGGTCGATGAACGCGGCGGCCCCGGCCGGATCGCCCAGCTCCGTCATCAGCCACGCCTCGAGAAAGGATCCCTCGATGGCGTAGTCGCCGGGCCGGCTGCCCTGCCGGAGCGCGCGCAGGCTGTCCAGCCCGCGCCGAGCCTGGGCCGTGTCGCCCCGCCCGAGTGCTGCGAAGAGAGGCAGCAGGGGATGGTGTCCGGTCGCCGGATACGGCGGTGGGTGCACGCCCGGGCGCGCCAGGGAGAGGGCGAGCGGAGGCTCGATCAGCACCGTGCGCACGTCGTTGGCGTGGGCCGCATCGACGTAGCTCGCGATCAGCTGTGTGGTCCGCCGCCCCGCGCTCGCCAGGCTGTCGGCGGGGCCGCCGAGCGACGCAAAGGCGAGATAGGAGAGGGCGGCCTCGGCCAGAGGCGCAGGAATCTTGGTGAGGCGGCCGCCCGCGGGGACGGAATCGTAGTGCCCGGCCGTCTGGCCGAGAAGGCGGGCGGCGCGATTGGCCTGGCCGGTGAGCGCGGCGAGGCCGGCCAGCCAGTGCGCTTCATCGGGGGTCGGCTCGCGAACCGCACCGAGCAGCGAGTCGGCCAGGCGACGCGCGGCGGGGAACTGACCCAGCTTGAGCCTGACACGGACTTCCATCCGGGCCAGCCGGCTGGTCTGCGCCGGATCGGAGGTGGCGGCGCGGGCGGCGAGCAGTGCCCGGAGCGCCGAATGCTCGATGCTCGCGGAATCATCCAGCTCGCCCGCCAGCTCCAGCGCCTCGGCATAGGTCTCGAGAGCGTCCGGACTCTTGGGGTAGGCACGGAGCCACGTCCCGGCGATGCGGCGCAGCGTCTCGCGGGCATAAGTGACGGCGGCGGCGGTGGTCGGTGGATTGGCCTCCCGTCGTCCGTTCAGCACGTCGTCCAGAGGCCACGGGAGGAACTCGAGCGTATCGTGGTCGAGCGACGCGAACGCCGCCATCCACACGGTGTCCGGGCGCAGGCTGAAGCCAAGACGGTACTGATTGGGCTCGGTTGCGAGCACGCCGCCGATCCGGGCGAGCGCGAACCCGTTGAACGCCCGGTGGACTGACGGGTAGGTCTCGAGCGCCCGAGTGTAGGCCAGAGCGGCGGAGTGGTAGCTGGTGCGGAAGCTCCAACCCGAGCGGCTGCGGGGGTCGGGCACCACCATCGGGTCTCGGGCCAGGCACTCGCCCAGTCCGAACCAGGCCGCGAAGTCGAGCGAGTCCAGCTGAGTGAGCTGTCGATAGGCGTCGCACGCCTCGACGAACCGCCCGTCCGCCAGGTTGAGCAGCGCCTTCGCTTTGCGGCGGGCGTCCGGCTCCAGCTGCGTGTCGGCGGCCACGGCGGCGGCGGCGGGGCGCCGCCAATCGGACGCCGGATCGCCGTTCCAGCTCATGACCGTCGCCAGCGCGAGGTTGGCGTCGGCGTAGCCTGGGTCCGTGACGACCGCAGCCTCGAGCTGCCGCCGAGCGGTGGGCAGGTCCCACGCGAGTAGTGCCTCGCGCCCGGCGTCGTAGGCGCGCCAGGCGGCTAACGAGAGCGTGCCGAAGCCGGCCGTGGCGCCGGGGCGCGGACTGCCGGTCACCAGCGCATCGGCCAACTCCTCGAACCGGTTCCAGGCGTTGCTCAAGTCCGGGGTGAGCCTGACCGTGTGCTCGCGCAGCACACGGCCCCTGGCCGAGACGTCGTACACGGCTCCCCGCACGAAGACCGTGTCGCCGGTCTGCCAGACCTCGCCCGACACCATTGCGCCCGCTCCCCGCACGTGCGCCATCGCGAGTCCCGACTCGAGCGAGGGCGGTGCCGGCCCACGCCGGGAGCCGGCGTCGCGGACCCAGAGCGGGTCTACGACCGAGACGCCCTGCCAGCGGGCGAGTGCCTGGTACAGCAGCGATTCGCACCGGTCTCCGTCGAGCAGCGCCGGCGCTGACTGGCCCCGGTGCTGGAAGGGCAGAACGAGATACAGGGACTCGTCGAGCGCCGCGCCCGACTGG
>JBGPPG010000091.1:0-13320 GCA_041488455.1 Gemmatimonadota bacterium | reverse complement strand
CGGACGACTGGCGGGCCTGGCAGGCGTCTCGCCGCGCGGCCGGCGCCTCGGGCTAGGACCCGGTGCCGGGCTCCGGCCGCCGGTCACCCGCGGGACGGTACCGGCGGGCCAGCTGCTCCGGCGGCGTGCCCAGGAGATGGGCCGCCAGCAGCCGCCAGTTGGCCCAGGTGCGTCGCAGCAGGCCGTCACGCTCCCAGCGGCGCGCGGAGACGCGGATCGCGCAGGGAAGAAGGCGGACGCGCGCCACTCGTCCGAGCGCCCGGACGAGCGCCACGTCCTCCATGAGCGGGACAGCGGGATAGCCTCCGGCCGCGTCATAGTCCGCGCGTCGCACCAGCAAGCCCTGGTCTCCGTAGGGAAGCTTGGCCCACGCCGAGCGGAGGTTCGCGCCCCACTCGACGAGCCGGTACGCCGGTCCCGGCCGGTCGATCGCCAGCCGGAACGCGAATGCGCCCTCCGCGGCGAGCTCGGCGATCCGCTCGATCTGCCGGAGGGCCGTGGCATCGAGCCGTACGTCGGCGTGGAGGAAGCAGAGCAGGGGGGCGATCGCCGCGGCGGCTCCGGCCCGGAGCTGCGAGCCGCGGCCGCAGGGTGCCGTGAGCACGCGGGCACCGAGCTCGCGCGCGGCGGCGCAGGTGGGGTCGGCACTGCCCCCGTCCGCGACGACGACCTCGTAGCTGACCGCGAGACCACGCAGGTCGGCCAGGAGCCGACGGATCGAATCGGCCTCGTCGAGCGTCGGCACGACCACCGAGATCCGAGGGCCGATCAAGGGAGCTATAATACGGTTCCCTCCTCCGAGTGCGCACACCGATGTCGGATTCGTCACCCCCGAGCGGTCCGGTCTCCCGACCCAACTACTATCACCACCACGACCTCGGCCGGTTCGGCGAAGTGGGCCGCGGAGCGCCGGAGCTCGCCCGGAAATTCTTCGACTACTACGACGCCGTGTTCGCCGAGGGCGCGTTGTCCGCCCGGGAGAAGTCGCTGATCGCGCTCGCGGTGGCGCACGCGGTCCAATGTCCCTACTGCATCGACGCCTACTCGAAGGATGCGCTCGAGAAGGGCTCGAACCTCGACGAGATGACCGAGGCGGTGCACGTCGCCGCGGCCATTCGGGGAGGTGCTTCGCTCGTGCACGGGGTGCAGATGCTGAACCACGTGGACGATCTGGGAATGTAGTCGTGGGCAGGGTTCTCCCGACGCTGGCGAAGGCACGGGCGCCGCTCGCGTCCGGCGCCGCGCAGCGCGAGCTGCTCGACAGCGTGACGCTCGGGCGCGGATTCGATCAGGCGCTGGCGGACGCCGACCTCTTCCCGCTCACCACGCGTTCGGTCGAGGTACTCCAGCTCAATCTGGGCAAGCGCTGTAACCAGACCTGCCGCCACTGTCACGTGGACGCTGGCCCGGACCGCACCGAGGTGATGCCGCGCGCCGTGCTGGAGGCGTCGCTCGACTTTCTCGAGCGGAGCGGGATCCCCACGGTGGACATCACCGGGGGGGCGCCGGAGCTGCATCCGGACTTCCGTGAGCTGGTGATGCGGGCCGCGGACCTGGGGCGCCACGTGATGCACCGCTGCAACCTCACCGCGATTCTCCTCCCGAACTACGACGACATCCCGGCGCTGCTCGCCCGGCGTGCGGTCGAGGTCGTCGCCTCGCTGCCCTACTTCCAGGCCCGCGAGACCGATCAGCAGCGGGGCGAGGGCGTTTTCGACGAGTCGATCGAGGCGTTGCACCGCCTCAACCGCCTCGGCTACGGGCAGGGGGACGGGCTGGTCCTCAATCTCGTGACCAACCCGGTGGGGACGTTCCTACCCGGGGATCAGCGGGCGCTGGAGGCCCGGTGGAAGCAACAGCTGCAGGCGCGCCATGGCGTCGTGTTCGACCGGCTCCTCACGATCACGAACATGCCGATCAGCCGCTTCCTCGACTTCCTCGAGCAGCATGGGCGGACCGAGGAATACCTGGCGCGGCTGGTCGCCGCGTTCAACCCGGCGGCGGCCGCGGGCGTGATGTGCCGGACCACTCTCTCCGTGGGATGGGACGGGACGCTATACGACTGCGACTTCAACCAGATGCTCGAGCTGCCCGTCGCGGGCCCCGGACCGCGGACGATCTTCCAGGCGACCCGCGACGCGCTGGCCGGCCGGGCGATCGTCACCGGCCCGCACTGCTTCGGCTGCACTGCCGGGGCGGGCAGCTCGTGTGGAGGCGCGATCGCCTGAGCGGAGCCTTGCTTTTCGCCTGCCCGCGCGATACGCATACCAAAGCAGGGAGCTGTCATTGGTGGAGGGTGCGTGTCCGGTACTACCGAGCTTCCCCGACGTTCGTTTCTCCAGACGCTCGCACTGGCCTCGGCCGGCCTCATTGGGTCCGCGGCCATGTCGAGGTCAGGACGCCTGCTCGGCCTGATACGTCCGGGCGGGCCCGACGATCCGGAGATCCCGAACGAAGAGGTCGCACGGATCTACCGCGAGCGGTTCGGCGGACGCGCCATCACCCGCGCGCACGTGCAGCTCGACATGCCAGCCGTCGCCGAGGACGGGCGAGTCGTGCCGGTCATCATCGAGAGCGACCTGCCGATGACCGCCGATCATTACGTGAAGGGCATCCACCTCATCGTCGATCACAACCCGGACGCGCATCTGGCGGGGTTCTATCTGACCCCGGCCATGGGGCAGGTCTCGATCTCGACCCGGATCAAGATGAAGCGCTCCACCTGGGTGCGGGCCATCCTGGAAACCAACACCGGCGAGCTGTGGGCGGACTACGCCAAGGTGCTCGTCACGCTGAACGGGTGCGGATGATGCCCGGCATCGGCGACGCCCGGATCCGTCTTCCCGACCGAATCGCCCGGGGCGACATCATCACGGTCAACTCGATCGTCTCCCACCCCATGGATACGGGGTTCTTCCGGACCAGAGACGGCGAACCGATCCCGGCGTATTTCATCAGCGAGGTCGTGATCACGTACGGCGCGGACGAGGTCGCCCGGTTCGAGTGGACCTCAGGCATCAGCCGCGATCCGGTCGTGAGCTTCACGCTCCGGGCCGACCGGGAGGCGCCTTTGGCGATGACGTGGAAGGACAACAAGGGCGGGGTCTACAGCCAATCGGTCAACATCGCCTTCACCGCAGCCTGAGCCGGTCCTCTGCTCGCGATCGCTCTTCTCACGCTCCATGCGTCCTTCCCCGCATGGGGCGCTTCGGTGCCCCGATCCGACTCCACGCCGCCCCTCTTCCCGCTCCAGATGCTCGCCCCAGGCGTGTACGCCGTCCTGGGCGATACCGGGCGCGGATCGGAGGGACGCGCCAACGCAGGTTTTATCGTGACCCGTGACGGAGTGGTGGTCGTGGACGCAGAGGCCAGCCCCGCCGCCGGTGAGACGCTCCTCCGGACGATCCGCTCAGTCACGAAACGGCCGATCCGCTGGCTGGTGCTCACCCACCATCACCCGGATCACCACTTCGGCGCGATCGTTTTCCGGAGGGCCGGGGCGAAGGTGATCGCGCATCCGGATACCCGCACGCTCGCCTCGGAAGGCGGGCCTGACGAGCAGGTCATCAACTGGATCCGCGTCGTCGGCCTCGACGCCATGCGTGGATTCGAGTACGCCGACACGCCGGACCGACCGGTCACCGGGAGCGACACGCTTCGACTCGGCGGCCGCACGATCGTCGTGTTCTCGCCGGGGCCGGCGCACACGCCGGGTGACCTCATGGTCTGGCTTCCGGCCGAGCGCGTCCTGTTTGCGGGAGACATTCTGATCGAGGACGGGGTGACGATGATCGTGGACGGCAGCGCGCCCGCCTTGCTCGGCGCCCTGGCCACGATCGATGCGCTCGGGCCGCGCGTCGCGGTCCCGGGGCACGGCGCGATTCCGGCCGATCCGGCGGCGCTCGTCGCCCGGACCCGCGACTATATGACGGGGCTCCGGAGCGAGATGCGCACGGCGGTGGAGCGGGGCGTGCCGATGAAGCGGGCGCTCGACCCCCTGCCCGCCGCGGATGAGAACCGCCCTGTGTCGCTCAACTCGCGCCGCCGGAGGAACGCGGTCCGGGTGTACATCGAAGAGGAGAAATCGGTCATGGGACTGACCGGAGACTCGGCGCGGTGAAACGCGCGGCCGTCGCGGTCCTGTGGGTGCTGGTGGCCTGCGCTCCGCACCCCGCGGCCGAAACGGGGTCGGCGGTACCGCTTGCCCCGGCGCGCCCGACGCTGCTCAGCAGCGACCAGCTCGCCGAATGGCAGCTGCGGGGCGAGGCATTCCGCCTCATCGACGTGCGCACCGACCCGTTCACGTACCTGAAGGGTCACCTGCCGGACGCCGTCTATCTCAACACCGAGACGCTGCGGGCCGCGGAGCACGGAACGCCGATGCAGATCCTGCCCGGCGACTGGTACGCGCAGCTCTTCGCCCGGCTCGGCATCCGCTGGGACCGGCCGGTGGTGGTCTACAGCGCGGGCGAGACCCACAACATCGACGCGACCTTTCTCGTGTGGCTGCTGGCGAGCTACGGCCACCCCCAGGTCTACCTGCTCGACGGCGGCTACTTCAAGTGGGAGTTGGAGCAGCGCCCGATCGCCAAGCATTACCCCAAGCTCGTCCCGGCATCACCGCCGCCCGGACGGTTCCGTCCGGACGTCGCATCGCTGGACGACGTGCGGCGAGCGGTGGAGCGGCACGACGCTCTGCTAGTTGACGCGCGGCCGCCCGACCAGTTCGCCGGCGAAGCCGGAGCGCAGATGCGGCGCGGGCATATCCCGGGCGCCATCAACCACTATTGGCAGGACGATCTCGGCCAGGAGGGACTCGGCCGCATCTGGAAGCCGGTGGACTCCCTGCGCGCGGGCTACCGGGCGCAGGGCATCACGCCCGACCGTCGCCTCATCCTCTACTGCAACAGCACGACCGAGGCTAGCCACGTCTTCTTCGCGCTCAAGTTTCTGCTGGGCTATCCGGACGTGCGGATCTACACGGGGTCGTGGACGGAGTGGTCGGAGCGGGAAGACCTTCCGGTCGAGACGGGCGGAGGGACGGAGGGCCGGGCCGGCGCGGCGCGCTAGCGGCCGGGGTGAGCCAGCGCCGGCTCCTCGGCGTCGGGGGCGTCCCAGGCGGAGTCCGCACGCTCCTTCATCGCGATCCCGCTCCGGAGCTGCCATGGCCGCCAGAGGCGCCCGTCCTCCATCACCCACTGGATGCCGTCCAGGTTACGGATGTCGTCGAGCGGGCTCCGGTCGAGGAGCAGCAGGTCGGCGTACCGCCCCGCCTCGATCGTCCCTACGGAGCGCGCGGCTTCTCCACCGATCGCGACGGCCGCGTCGCGAGTGGCGGCGAGCAAGGCCGCCTCCGGCGAGAGACCGATCGAGTCTACCAGCAGCCGAAGCTCGCCGGCGAGCGAGGCCCGGTCGCGGGCGGGGCCGTAAGCCACGTGATCGGTCCCGGCGGTGAGCCGGACACCGCGCTTGGCGGCCTCGCGGGTCACGGCCATGCTGAATCCCACGGCGGCCCGCGCGTACTGCTCGGGCAGGGACGGCTGGTCGGCGTGCTCCGCGTCGTAGTGGGCAACGCTCCGGATGGTCACGTCCAGGGTCGGCTCGAGGAAGGTGCCCCGCCGCGCCATGCTGTCGAGCGTTTCGCCGATGTGCGGATCGAGCGCGGCCTCCGGGGTCGCCTCATGCGCCCCGGCCCAAAGTATGGCGGTGCTGGCGAGCAGGCTGTCCCGCCCGCCGGAGGAGAAGAGGTCGCCGACGAACAGCGAGGCGTGTACGACGCCGTCCTCACCGGCGAGCACCTGGTCCCGCGGATTGGCGGGCTGGACCCAGGCATGTCCCCACGCCGTCATCCCGGCCTGGTGGGCCGCCTCGGTGAGTTTCCGAACCAGGCTCGAGTCGAGATATCCGTAGAGCTTGAGCCCGATCGCCCCGGTTTGCTTCGCCTCCGCCACAAGCGAGTCCGCGTCATCGTCGCGGGTGAACATCATCGGTGTCCACCCCCGCATCTCCATGATCTGGGCCTGCGGCAGCCGATAGGCCACGCTGCCGTCGGTGGTCACGACCTGCTCACGCCCGTAGAAGAAGCGGAATCCCGCGACCAGCTGCATGGCGTACACGCGCGGCGCGGCGCCCAGCGCTCGGGTGCGGGCGAGCAGCTCGACCGGGTTCGTGCCCATATCGCGGACGGTAGTGACGCCCTGCGCCAGGAGATCCTTGAGGTCGTTAGCCAGGTCCTCGCTCGCGCTGCCGCGAAGAAGGAACAGCAGGTGGACGTGGCTGTCGATCAGGCCGGGAATGAGCCAGGCGCCGTGCGCGTCAATGACCTTGGCGTCCCGGGGGACTTGGCATTCGCCCACGCCGCCAGCGCAGAGAATCCGGTTGCCCCGAACCAGGGTCACCGCATGCGGTACCGGCGCCCGGCCGGTGCCGTCCCAGAGAGTGGCGTCGACGATGGCGGTGGGGGGATCGACCGGGCGCACGGAAGCTGGGCGCGGGATCGGCGCACTGCATGCCCCCGCGGCGAGCGCGGCAACCGCGGGGACGAGGAGCGACCGATGGCCCATTGCTGACCTGCCAGGGCGGGGTGCCTGAACGTGGTTTCGCGCAGACCGCGAGACCGGGGCGTATGTTGCTGCAACGATCCGGGCTTACGTCGGGTTTCCTCAGGACGTCATGCAAAGACTATACGCGCGAGTCCGGCGACGCGAGGCCGAAACGCACACTCCGTGGGCCGATCGGCACAACTCGCTTGTGAGAGGTCCTGACCGCCCGTAGGTTTCGCCCCTTGTCGCTTCCCATCGCGCCGTGCATCCGTAACCCCCTGCGCCCGTGAGCTCTTTCCCGTTGGCCCGGCCCCGCCGTCGGCGTCGCACGCCGGCGCTCCGCCGGCTGTCTCGAGAGACCCGCCTCGCTGCCCAGGACCTCATCGCCCCGGTCTTCGTCGTGCACGGAGCCGGCGTTGCCCGCGAGGTCTCGTCCATGCCGGGGGTGTTCCAGCTCTCGGTGGATGAGGTGCTCGATCGGGAGGCCGACCAGCTCCGGGCCCTCGGCATCCCGGCGGTGATCCTCTTCGGGCTGCCGGCCGCCAAGGATGACGTCGGCTCGGAAAATTTCGCGGCGGACGGCATCGTCCAGCGGGCGCTGCGCCGGCTCCGGGCCCGGCACCCCGACTTGCTCCTCCTGACCGACGTCTGCTGCTGCGAGTACACCAGTCACGGTCACTGCGGCATCGTGAAGGGTGGCGCGGTGGACAACGACGCCACCCTCGAGGTCCTGGGCCGGGTGGCCGTGAGCCACGCGGCGGCTGGCGCCGACGTCGTGGCGCCCAGCGGGATGATGGACGGGATGGTGCGGGCGATCCGGACGGCCCTCGACGGGGCCGGACACCAGGACTGCGCGATCCTCAGCTACGCCGTAAAGTACGCGAGCGCGTTCTACGGCCCGTTCCGGGAGGCTGCCGACAGCGCGCCGGCGTTCGGGGACCGTCGGCAGTACCAGATGGATCCCGCGAACCTGCGCGAAGCCCTGCTCGAGGCGGGGCTCGACGAAGCGGAGGGCGCCGACTTCCTCATGGTGAAGCCGGCGCTCGCGTACCTGGACGTCATTCGCGCGGTGCGGGAGCGGTCCACGCTCCCCCTGGTGACCTTCAACGTGAGCGGTGAGTACGCGATGGTGAAGGCGGCGGCCCAGCGCGGGTGGATTGACGAGCGCCGAGCGGTGCTCGAGGCGTTGACCGGAATGCGGCGGGCGGGGGCCGACGCGATCATCACGTATCACGCCAAGGAGGCGGCCGAATGGCTGCGCGGGTCAGAAGAGCTCCCATGATGCGGCCCCGCGTCCACCCCGGCTCGGTGGAGCGGTCGGGAATTCTGTTTGCCGAGGCGGAGCGCCTTATGCCCGGCGGAGTGAGCAGCCCGGTCCGCGCCTTCGGGAGCGTCGGCGGGACGCCGCGGTTCATCGCACGGGGCGAGGGAGCCTGGATCGAGGACGTGGACGGCAACCGCTACGTCGATCTGGTGCTGTCGTGGGGTCCGGTGATCCTGGGCCACGCCCACCCCGGCGTAGTGGCGGCGATCGCCGCCGCCGCCGCCCTCGGCACCACCTACGGCGCGCCCACCGAACTGGAGCTCCGCCTAGCGGAACGGGTGATCGCGACGTTCCCCTCGGTCGAAATGCTGCGGTTCGTGAGCTCGGGCACCGAGGCGACGATGAGCGCCGTACGCCTCGCACGGGCCGCCACCGGCCGCCGCGCGCTCATCAAGTTCGAGGGCTGCTACCACGGCCACTCGGATGCGCTGCTGGCGGCCGCCGGCTCCGGGGTGGCTACGCTGGGCCTCCCCGATTCGCCGGGCGTCACGCCCGCCGCCGTCGCCGACACGCTGCTCGCCCCATACAACGACCTGGATGCCGTGGAGCGCCTCTTCGCGGCCCGCACGGACGGGGTCGCGCTGGTGCTGGTGGAGCCGGTCGTCGGGAACATGGGTGTCGTGCCGCCCAAGCCGGGGTTTCTCCAGGGCCTCCGCGAGATCACCGCCCGGTACGGCGCGCTGCTCGTGTTCGACGAGATCATGACCGGCTGGCGGGTGCACCCCGGCGGCGCGCAGGCGCTCTTCGGCGTCACGCCGGATCTCACGTGCCTGGGGAAGGTCCTGGGCGGCGGGCTGCCCGCAGCGGCGTATGGCGGCCGGCGGGATCTCATGCTCCAGGTCGCGCCGGCCGGGCCGGTGTATCAGGCGGGCACCCTCTCCGGGAATCCGCTCGCGATGGCGGCGGGGATCGCCACGCTCGACCTGCTCGGCGGCCCGGGCATCTGGGAGCGGGCCGACCGTTGGGCCGCGCGCGCGGCCGACGCCATTACCCGGGCAGGGGCCGCCGCGGGCGTCCCCATCACGGTTCAGCGAGTCGGGACGATGCTGACGCCCTTCTTCACCGATCGCCCTGTCTACGACTTCGTCGGCGCCAAGGCGACCGACCGCGCGGCCTACAGTCGGTTCTTCCACGCCATGCTCGATGCCGGCGTCTATCTCCCCCCTTCCGCGTTCGAGGCTGCCTTCACCTCTGCGTCTCACGGGGACGCCGAGCTGGCGGTGCTCGAGGAGGGGCTCGCGCGGGCGCTCCGGTAGGACATGTCGGTCGCGGTCGTCGGGGGCGGCGTTACCGGGCTCGCGGCGGCCTATCGGCTCCACAGCCGCGGGCACCTGGTCACGGTCTACGAGGCCGCGCCGCGCGTGGGCGGAGTCGTTCGGACCGAACGGCGCGAGGGCTACCTCGCCGAAGCCGGCCCCAACACCCTCACCGAGCCCGACCCGCTCGTGGCGGCGCTGCTCGACGAGCTGGGCTTGGCCGGCCGCCGGGTCGAAGCGGCGGCGGCGGCCCGGACCCGATACGTCGTCCGGGGGGGCCGATTGGTTGCACTCCCCTCCTCCCCACGTGATCTCCTCACCACCCGCGCTTTCTCCTTCCGTGCGAAGCTGGCCATCCTGGGCGAGCCGCTCGTTCGCGGGGGCGACCCCGCCGCGGAGGAGAGCATCGCCGGGTTCGTTCGCCGTCGGTTGGGCGACGAGGTGCTCGACTACGCCGCGGATCCCTTCGTCGGCGGTATCTACGCGGGTGATCCGGCTCTCTTGTCGATGCGCCATGCCATGCCGCGACTCTACGCGCTGGAGCGGGAGCACGGCTCGCTGGTGCGAGGCGCTTTGGCGCGCGGGCGGAGGTCGCTGCGCCCGTTTTCGTTTCCAGACGGCTTGGGCGAAATCCCGCTGGCGCTCGCCGCCCGGCTGGGCGACCGGATTCGGTTGGCCGCGCCGGTGCAGACGATCGCGCACGCGGGTCCCGGCTGGCTGGTGCATGGGGCGGACGATGAGACCCGGCACGACGCCATCATCCTCGCCGTGCCGGCTCATGCCTTCGGTACCCTCCGAGTGGAAGGGCCCGCGGCCGCGCGCGCTGCCGAGCTGGCGGCAATTCCCCACGCGCCGGTCGCCGTGGTGACGCTCGGGTTTCGCCGGGGCGACGTAGCTCACCCGCTGGACGGCTTCGGCGTCCTCGTCCCCGCGGTGGAGCGATGCCAGGTCTTGGGCACGCTGTTCACCTCGACGCTGTTCCCCGGGCGCGCCCCGCCCGGCCATGTGACGCTCACGACGTTCGTCGGCGGCGCGCGCCAGCCGGAGCTCGCCGGGCTCGAGCCCGGAGCGCTCGTCACCCTCGTGCAGGAGGAGCTCGCCAGGCTGCTCGGGGCCCGCGGCGAGCCGACGTTCCGGCACGTCGTACGCTGGTCCCGAGCCATCCCCCAATACGTCCTGGGGTACGAACGGTGGCTGGGCCTGATGGCCGAGGTCGAGGGCGCCAATCCAGGCCTCTTCCTCGCCGGGTCTTACCGCGGGGGCGTGGCCCTCGGTGATGCGCTCCGCTCCGGCCTCGAGGCTGCGATGCGGGTCGAGGGTGGGGGCTGACCCGGTTAGATTCCCTGCAGCGCGAGCCGTCGGCGCGCGATATGCGCGCCGTCGCCGCACGCCACCTCCGTCCCCGAGTCCACCATGAGCACCTACAAGGTCGAGCAGCGGCGTCTCGTGCACCGCGGCCGCGAATTCCACTTCGTTTCATACGAGGCCCGCGTCGCCAACGAGCGCCGCGGCGAAGCCGCGATCCCGCCGATGTGGTATCTGATGAACGCCGGGAAGCGGCGGCCCGTCATGGAGCAGGTGGTGGGGCAGGAGCCGGGCGAGATCGATCGGGAGCTGCTGCGGTGGATCGAGGAGCACATCCTCCCGCCGACCGAAGCCCTGGACGCGGCGCCTCGGAGACGAAAGGTACAGCGAGACGGGAGGTGACTGCGCGCCCATTCCGTCTGGGAACCCGCGCGAGCGCCCTTGCTCTCTGGCAGACGGAACGGATCCGCGCCCGTCTGGCCGACCATGGCTACGCCACGGAACGAATCGAGATCCGCACCACCGGTGATGTCGTCCAGGACGTCCCGCTGTCCCGAATCGGCGGACGGGCGCTCTTCACCAAGCAGCTCGATGACGCCTTGCTCGAGGGCCGCATCGATCTCGCCGTACATTCCCTCAAGGACTTGCCTACCGTGCTGCCCGACGGGATCGCGCTCGCTGCGGTTGGCCTCCGCGAAGATCCGCGGGACGCGCTCGTGGCGCGTGACGGCCACACCTGGGCGACGCTGCCGCGCGGCGGCGTCGTTGCGACCAGCAGCCTCCGGCGCCGGGCGCAGCTGCTGCGCGCACGGCCCGACCTCCGGGTCGTCGACATTCGCGGCAACGTGGACACCCGGCTCGCCAAGCTGGATCAGAATGACGAATGGGCGGCGGTGCTGCTCGCCGCGGCGGGCCTGGTGCGGCTCGGTCTCGCGGCGCGGATCAGCGAGCGGCTCCCGTTCGACGTGATGCTCCCCGCTCCGGGCCAAGGCGCCCTCGCGGCGACAGTCCGGGCGGGCGACGCGAAGGCCGCCGACGCGGTGCGGCGCGCGCTCCACGACGCGGAGACCGAGCTGGCGGTTGCCGCGGAGCGCGCCTTCCTCCGGAGGCTCGAGGGCGGTTGCCAGGTGCCCGTGGCGGCCTTCGCCGAAGTGGTCCGGGAAAGGGGAGCCGCCGCAATACGGCTGCGGGGCCGGGTCGTGTCTCTCGCCGGTGACGCGAGCGCCGACGGAGAGCGAACCGGGCCCGCGGCGGCACCGGCGGAGGCGGAGGCGCTCGGAGGAGGGCTGGCGGAGCAGTTGCTGGGTCAGGGCGCTGACGCGATCCTGCGGTCGGTGCGTGAGACGGCCGCGGAAGCGGTCCCGGAGCCCTGATGGCCGGTCGCGCGGCGACGGTGGTGCTCTCGATAGCACCGGGCTCCCTCGTCGGGCTTGCCGATCGGCTGCGAGGCGAGGGGCTCACCGTTCGCGAGGCGCCGCTGCTCTCGTTCGGCCCGCCCGCGGATTGGGCTCCCGTCGACCGCGCGATCTTCCGGCTTCCCGAGTTCAAGGCGGTGGCGGTCACGTCGCCCCGGGCGGCGCAGGCCTTCACGGCGCGAGTGGCGGCGCACCGGGTGAATCCGCCGCACGGGCAGGAGGCCTGGGCTCCCGGCGCGGCGACGGCGGAGCCGCTCCGCGACCTGTTCGACCCCGTGCGCTTGCCCTCGAGTCTGGTCACATTGGACGCCGGCGCGGGGTCGATCCTCGCGAGCGCCATGCTCTCAGCCCACGTGGGCTCTCCGGTGCTCTTTCCCTGCGGCGACACGCGCCGGGACGAGCTGTCCGCCGTGCTCCGGGCGGGAGGCGTGGTGGTGGAGGAGGTCGTCTGCTACCGGTCGCTCCTGGCGCCGGACGAGGAAGCCCGCCGCGCCCTCGCCGGCGCCGACGTGCTCCTGGTAGCGAGCCCACGGGTCGCCACCCTGGCGGCCAAAGTGAGTCCGCGCGACGAGCGCCCCGCCCTGATCGCCATCGGGCCGACCACGGCCGCCGCAGCGCGGGCGGCGGGCTGGGCGCCGGCCGGTGTCGCCAAGCGGCCCACCGTAGAGGCCGTCGCTGAGCGGATCCGGGCGCTGGCCAAACCCCACTGATCGGCGGCTCGATGAACGATCTCCTGCTCCGGGCTTGCCGCCGCGAGACGGTCGAGCGCCCGCCGGTGTGGATGATGCGCCAGGCCGGGCGCTACCTGCCGGAGTATCGAAAGCTCCGCGAGGGGGCGGACTTTCTCACGATGGTGCGGACGCCCGAGCTCGCGGTCGAGGTGACCCTCCAGCCGGTCGATATCCTCGGAGTGGACGCGGCGATCATCTTCAGCGACATCCTGGTCGTCCCGCAGGCGATGGGCATGCAGCTCACGGTGGACGACGGGGTCGGCCCCCGCTTCGCCGAGCCGCTGCGCGCGCCCGCGCAGTTCGACCGGCTGCGCGACGTGAAGGCCGAAGAAGGGCTCGGCTACGTGCTCGAGGCGATCCGCCTCGCCCGGCGCGCACTCGACGGGCGCGTGCCACTCATCGGATTCGCCGGGGCTCCGTGGACGCTCGCGAGCTACATGATCGAGGGTGGGGCGTCGCGCAGCTTCGCGTTGGCGAAACGATTGCTGGTCGAGGATCCCGCGCGGGCGCACGCCCTGCTGGGGCGGCTGGCGAAGGCCGTCGGTACTTTTCTGAAGGCCCAGGTCGCGGCGGGTGCCCAAGTGGTCCAGGTCTTCGACTCCTGGGCCGGAGCGCTAGGACCCGAGGATTTCCGGACGTTCGCCTTGCCGTATCTCGCCGAGGCGGTGCACATCGCCAAGGCAGCCGGCGCGCCCGTCATCGCGTTCGCTCCGGGCGCAGGCTGGGCCCTGGAGGAGATCGCCCGGG
>JBGPPG010000090.1:0-13644 GCA_041488455.1 Gemmatimonadota bacterium | reverse complement strand
TGATCGTACGCCCCCTCCTCCGTCAGGTCCGCTAGATCCGCTGTCATTGCACCGAGCGACAGCGCCAACGACTGCTCCCCGTGCACCTGCCAATCCTGAACCAGGAGCTCCAGCACCATCGGGTACCCAGCGGCCGCGTTGAGAAGCGCCCGCCGCGCCGCCCCCGAGGGCCTCACCTCGCCGGGCGCGAGAAGGGACTCCAGCAACTCCACCCCCTCCTCCTCCGTCATCGGAGGCACAACGATCGCCCCGAAGCCGAGTCCCGCGGCACCCTCCAGCAGGCGCGCGGCCTGGGGTGACTGACCCAGCTCGCCCGGCCGCACCGTCAGCATGACCATGATCGGCTGCCCCCTGCCGTGCCGGATCAGCAAATGGAGCACCGCCAGACTCGCATCGTCCGCAAGGTGGAGATCGTCCACCACCAGAATCACCGGATGCTCTTCCGCGATTGCCAGCACGAGCGCCAGCATCGCCTCCGCCAGCCGGACCCGGGCTGTCTCCCCCTGGGTCTCGATCGCCGGCGGCAAGGTCGGGAAGCGCTGCCGCACCTGCGGCACGGTCCGCCCCAGCTCGGCGAGCGCCTCGGGGGCCGTCGCCGTGGCACCCGGCCGGTCCAGCAACCCGACTACCAGGCCCGTGACCACGGAGTACGGAATCTCCCGCTCGAGCTCGTAGCACTGCACCCGGCTCACGCTCGCCCCTTCGAGGCCGGCCGCCGTCGAGAGGCGCTCGACCAGCGTGGTCTTGCCGATCCCCGAGTCACCGCGGACCAGCGCGTGCCCGGCCTCGCCCCGCTGCGTGCGCTCCCACCCCTCGTAGAGGACGCGGTACTCCGCCCGACGCCCGATGAACGGCCGGCCCCGCCACTGGTCCGTGCGAACGCTCGGAATCCTGTCGGTCACCGAGCGCTCCCACCCGCGGCGCCGCAACCGGATCGCGATCCCCTCGACCAGGTCGGACGGGACCGCCCCCAGCTCGCGCGCCAACGTCTCCTTCCACTCCTCGAAGACGCGAAGCGCGGTGAGGCGGTCGCCGTCGAACGCACGCGATTCCATCTTGGCGCGCACGGCGTCCTCGCTCAGCGGGTCGAGGACCATCATCCGGTCGGCCAGGCGCTCCATCGTGCGCGTGTCGGCGGTGCGCCGGCAGCGGTCAATCAGGACGATCATCGCCTTGAGGATCGACGGCAGCAGCCGGGCCTGCTTGCGCTCCTTCCACCGCAGGAACTCGTCCGCGTCGGGGATATCGAAGCCGTCCAGGAATGCCGCGACTTCGAGCTCGGGACGGGTGTCGTCCGCCAGGACGGCGCCGGACTCGAGCCTCGCGAGGTCCACCGCCATGACGCCGTCCGCGAGCCGGATGCTGTCGCGCGTGGTCTCCAGCGCCTTCCGTCCGAGCTTGGCCCGAAGGACGGAGATCGCCGTCGCGAGCGAGTGCCTGCCCTCGGCGGCGGACGCACGGGGCCAGAGGAAGTCGGCCAGGTGGTCGCGTCGGTGCGGCGCACGATGCTCCACGCCGAGATACACGAGGAGCGCGACATGCTTCTTCACCCGAAAGCGAATGGGGTCGCCGTTCGAGGCAAACAGGGCCGGAAGGCCGAGGGTGCGGAGAAAGAGCCGGGCGTCCATGGTATTTGATACGGGAGTTGGCCTACAGTACGCGGCGGCTTCAACCGATCGTCAAACTTGTGGCGAAATCGCAACATCGGCCAGGCGGGAGCCGGACCGAGGGGAAAACAAGAGCGCCCGCCCGGGCCCAGGACCGGACGGACGCTCCCACTATTGAAAGGCCGGATTCAGTTCGCCGATGCCGCCGGCCCCGACGCCGCGCCCCGCAACCCGAACTGCTGCCGCAGCGCGGGTGCGTCCGCCATGCTCCACTGCTCCGTGACTTGGCCATCCTGGATGCGGAAGACGAGGATCTCGCTCGCGGCCTGGCCCCCGCCGGTCTGCGTCACCCGCCCGATGACCCGGTCGCCGTCGGTCACCAGCTCGTCCACCGTGTACTGATGCCCGCCCGCCCGCTGCTCCTTTACCATCGCCTTGAAGCCGTCGCGGCCCAGCGCGGCTCCGTTGCTGGTGACGCCCTTGGCCACCAGATCGTCCGCCAGGGCGAGGTCGCCCGCGTTGTAGACCTGGTTCACGACCACCGTGAAGAGTGCCTTGTTCTGCTCGGCGTCCTGAGCCGACGCCTTCGAGGTCACGCCGCCCAGGGCGATGACCGCCCCCAGTGCGAGCCCGACCGCTGCGATCCGGGTGCTCATCGCGCGTTCTCCTTCGGTATGGATGCCGTACCGCCCCCGTCCGGGGCCTCGTTCCCTATAGACGCTCGGTCCCTACGGGATGGTTGCACCGAAAGTTTTAGTCCCGGGGTCGGCGCCGGTTACGATCGGGTAACGAACGGTCGCCCAGGGCAACGGGAAGGGCGCGCCGGGGAGTCCCGGCGCGCCCTCGCTCGCTTCCAACGACCGACCGTCAGCTCGGTAGTGTGAGCGAAGCGCTCGTACCCAGCAGATGCTCCGCCGGTGCAAACACGCCGTCCACGGTGGCGCTGACCGTGCCGGGCGCCTCGAACAGCCGGTCGAGCGCGTCGCGCTCCGGTTGCGTGAGCGCGCGGCCCGGCCCCACGTACGTGAAGCTCGCGCTCGCCCCGGACTGGGCGGTCCCCGTGATCGTGGCGAACTGACCGCCGTTCACGGTGATGGTGAAGCTCGCCGAGGCGGTGAACGTGGATTGGACCTGCGTCGCGGTGAGCGTCCCGCTCAGCACCACCGTCTCGCTGCCGCGGGTGACGCCGAACGTGGTCGTGAGCACTGCCGTGGAGCTGCCGACCGCGAGGGTCGCAACCAGGTGCGCCGAGACGGCGGGCTGGTTCAGCGCCAGGCTGTAATCGAGGCCGACCTGGTCGGCGGTCACCGAGGCGGAATTGGAGAAGTCGAGCCGGTGCGTGCCGTCGGTGATGAAGCCCGTGGCCGCCGCGAGGAACGAGGACGAGGTCGTCGTGGCCGACACGAGATAGTCCGCGTACGTGGTCATGGCGTCCGCGACCAGCACGCCGAGCTTGTACTGGCTCGTCGTGCTCTGGTCGGTAAGGTCCGCGTAACCGACCGGGTTGAGCGGCGAGGCCGGCTGTCCGGTCAGCGGGTCCAGCGCGTAGAGCGTGAACCGCACGCCGTCGGCCGGGCCCCCGCTCGCGCTGCCATCCACGTACTGGGCGCTCCCCGCGTCCCACACGAACACATGGCCCCAGTAGCTCGAGGGAATGAGCGAGCCCGGCCCGGTCGGCGCGGTCGCGAGCGATGGACGCACGGCCCGGGCCGCGAACACCTGCCGCGCGGAGACCTCCTGCGCAGCGGGGGCCGGCTTGGTGGGCGAGAGGGCGGCGAGCAGACGGGTGGTCCGGGCCAGCGGGGTGGCTCCGGCCGAGAGCGCCGAGAGGCTCTGGAAAGCCGTCGCCTGGAACGGCGTGCCCAGCGACTGGACGTCGCTGCTCAGGCCCGGCGGATCGGACAGGGTCGCGTTCGACGGACTGGTCGAGTCCCCGCAGCCGATCAGGGCCGCCGTGCAAACCGCAACGGCGAGCACCACGGCGCTCTTGCGGAGCCGGTTCATGAGGAGCTCCTCCGGTCGGCTAATATGTTGTCGGATTGTCACTTACCCGGAGCCACACGCCCCCGGGCGCCGAGAGGAGCGGCAAGTCAGAGGCCAGCAGTCCAGCCCTTTCCATCCAGGAGCTCGCGAACGATATCCGCGCCGCTCCGCTCCGCGGCCTCGGCCGCGAAGTTGGTCACCACCCGGTGGCGGAGCACCGAGGGAGCTACCGCCCGGACGTCATCGAGGTCGGCCATGGGCCGCCCCGCGATCGCCGCCCGGGCCTTTGCACCCAGAACGAGATACTGCGAGGCCCGCGGCCCCGCGCCCCAATCCACGTATTCCTTGATGAATGCGGGAGCCTCGGCGTTGCCCGGACGCGTGAGCCGCGCCAGCGATACGGCGGCCTTGATCAGGCCCCGGGAGACCGGGATCCGGCGCACCAGCGCCTGCATCCGGAGGACTGACTCCGCGTCGAGCACGGGCTCGAGCCGAGCCCGGATGGCCCCCGTGGTCTGCTCGACGATCGCCTCCTCTTCACTCCGGCTCGGGTAGCTCACCCGGAGCTCGAGCATGAAGCGGTCGAGCTGCGCTTCCGGCAGCGGGTACGTTCCCTCCTGCTCGATGGGGTTCTGGGTGGCCAGCACGAAGAATGGGTCGGGTAGATGGTAGGTAGTCCCGCCCGCCGTCACCTGGTGCTCCTGCATTGCCTGGAGGAGGGCGGCCTGGGTCTTGGGTGGAGTGCGGTTGATCTCGTCGGCGAGCACGACGTTGGCAAAGACGGGCCCGTGCACGAACCGGAACGCCCGCTTCCCGGTTGTCAGGTCCTCCTCGATGATCTCGGTCCCCGTGATGTCGCTGGGCATGAGATCCGGGGTGAACTGCACCCGGTTGAACGACAGGTTCAGCGCCTCCGCGATGGTCTGCACCATCAGCGTCTTGGCGAGCCCCGGCACGCCGATCAGGAGGGCGTGCCCGCCCGCGAGCACCGCGGTGAGGATCCCCTCGATCACGTCGTCCTGGCCCACGATCCGCTGGGCGACCTGGCCCCGAAGCCGCGTGACCGCGCTCACCAGGCGCTCCAGCTGGCGGACGTCGTCCTGTGCTACGGCTTCGGTTGCGGTCATGCCGGCCTGGGGTCCAAGGGGAACCTCCACATTACCTGTGGACCGGCCGGATTCGCCAGCATCAGGTCGCGACAAATGGCCGATTTATCGCTTGCGAAACATTTCACAAGGATATACGTTCTCGCCGTGCCAAACCCGAAACAGCCCGGCAGTGGCGGGCCGGGACCGGCTCGGTATGCCGGGTTGGGGATCCAGTTTGCCGTCACGATCCTCGTCTTCGTCCTGCTGGGCCAGTGGGCGGACCGGAAGGCCGGGACCGGGGGACTGTTCACGATTCTGGGCACGTTCGTGGCTCTCGGCGCTACGCTCTACTCGGTGATGCGCACCGTGAACAAGGACGACCGGGACCAGCGGTGAGCCCGGGCTCGCGTTACCTCTCAGGCATGGTGGTGGTGGGCTCAGTGGCAATGGCGGCGGGTGCCGCGCTGCCCGGCGCATGGCGCGCCGGGTGGTGGCTGGCGCTGGGCATCACGCTCGTCGTCCAGAGCCCGCTGGGATGGTGGCTCGTCACCTCGGTCGGAACCGAGCGCTTCTTCGCAGTGTGGGTGCTCGGCATGCTGCTTCGTCTGGCGGTCGTCGGCCTGACCGGGCTGGTCCTGGTTCCGACCCTCGGCTGGCCGGCGGCGCCGACACTCCTACCGCTGGTGGGCTTTCTCGTGGTGTCGCTGGCTGTCGAGGGGATCGTTTCGGCTCTCCAACACTCGCGGGCTCCGGTGCGATGAACGGTTTCGTGCGGCTCATGGGATCGGGCGCGCTGCTTCTGGCGCTGCTTGCGGGGCCCGCCGTTGGCCAGGAGGCCCCGGTCACCAAGGACGCGTTCCAGGCCGCGCAGGCGCCGCACGCCGCGAGCGAGCGCGAGATCGACATCCTGGGGCATCTCGCGAACTCGCACGAGATCGAGGTGCCGTACTGGAGGCCGCCGTATTACTACTCGGTGCAGCTGCCCGCGTTCCCGCCGGTCCGCATCGGATCGCTGGTGCTCGACTTCTCCCCCACCAAGCACGCCGTCTTTGCGCTGATCGCGGCGGTCATCGTCGCCCTCGTCCTCGTGCTGAGTGCCCGATCCGTGGCGCGCGCGCAGGCACAGGGCAAGCCGGCCAAGGGGTTCGCCGGCGCGATGGAGGCCACCGCTCTCTGGATCCGGCAGGAAGTGATCCTGCCGAACGTCGGCCCGCACGGGGAGGGCTACGTGCCCTACCTGCTCACGACGTTCTTCTTCATTCTGGCGTGCAACCTCCTGGGGCTGCTGCCCTGGGGAGCCACTGCGACGGGCAACATCGCGGTGACCGGTGCGCTCGCCGTGCTCGCGTTCGTCGTCATCGAGATCTCGGGCATGCGGTCTCTCGGCTTCAAGGGCTACATGGGCACGATTTTCTACCTGCCGCCCGGTCTGCCTACGTTTCTCAAGCCGATCATGCTGCTCGTGATGACGCCGATCGAGCTGATCGGCAAGCTGGCCAAGCCGTTCGCGCTGGCCGTGCGACTTTTCGCCAACATGACGGCCGGCCACGCGCTGGTGCTGGCGCTGATCGGGCTCACCTTCGCCTTCCAGAGCTACGTGGTCGGCGGGGTGGCGTCGGTCATGGCGACGCTGGTCATGATGCTGGAGCTGTTCGTCGCGTTCCTACAGGCGTTCGTGTTCACCCTGCTCACGGCCGTGTTCATCGGCCTGATGCGGGCGGAGCACTGAGGGGTGGCGGGCGCTCGCGCCATCCCTCTCATGTAGTCCGCCGGACGGCGGACGAAGCCCGCTGTCCCAGGGTCCTCGGACCCGGGACGCCGGCGGGTCACCGAGGCGAAGCCGGTCCGGGAGAACCGGCCCACACGCGGCGGGCGCAACCGACACGGATCTCCCGTCTACGACGGAGCACGACATGCTGCACATGCTTGCCCTCCTGCAGGAGGCCGCCGCGGCGGGCGCCGGCAAGGGGTATGGCCTCATCGGCGCCGGACTCGGCGCGGGCCTCGCGGTGCTGGGCGCGGGCGTCGGGATCGGGCGGATCGGTGGCTCGGCGGCCGAGGGGATGGCCCGCCAGCCGGAGAACAGCGCGCGCATCCAGACGGCGGGACTGATCTTCGCGGCGCTGATCGAAGGCGTTGCGCTGTTCGTCGCCGTCATCGCGCTCCTGATGCAGGGCAAGATCACGTTCTGAGCGGGGGAGGCATGAAGCGATCGTTGTGGCTCACGCTGGCGGCGTCGCTCGTCGCGGCGAGTCCCGTGCTGGCGGAGGAAGGACAGGCGACCGGCCCGCTCGTGGTGAACGGCGGGCTCATGATCTGGACGCTCGTCGTCTTCGGCTTGCTGTTTCTCGTGCTCCGCCGGTTCGCCTGGCCGGCACTGCTGGGCGCCGTCGAAGCCCGGGAGAAGCGGCTCGAGGCGCAGCTCGCAGAGGCCGAGCGGAACCGGTTGGAGTCGGCGCGACTGCTGGAGGAGCACAAGAAGCTCCTCGCCGACAGCCGGAGCCAGGCGAGCGCGATGTTGGCCGAGGCCCGCACGGCGGCGGAGAAGGAGCGGGCGCTGGCGCTGGAAAAGACCAAGCAGGAGCAGGAGGAGCTGCTGGAGCGGGCGCGACGCGAGATCACCGCGGAGCGCGAGCGGGCGGTCGTCGAGCTTCGGCGCGCGGCGGTCGATCTGTCGCTGGCCGCGGCGTCCAAGCTCATCGGCGAGCGGCTCACCAGCGAGACGGACCGGAAGCTGGTCGAGAGCTATCTCGCCACGCTGGAGCCCGGCACGTGAGACCGGTCACGATCGCCCGGAACTACGCGGAAACCCTCTTCGAGCTGGGGGAGCGGAGCGACCGCACGCCAGCCTACGGCGAGCTGCTCGACGCCGTGGCGGGGGCGCTCGAGACCACCCCCGGCTTCGCGGACATGCTCATGTCCCCGCGGGTCCCCAAGAGCGAGAAGGCCCGGATCATCGGGGCGGGGCTCAAGGACGCGCCGCGGGAATTCGTGCTCTTCCTTCAGGCGGTCGTGAGGCGCGGCCGGGGGCCCCTCCTGCGCGAGATCACAACGCAGTATTCGGCCCTGCTCGACGTGAAGTTCAATCGCCTGCGGGCCGGCATCACGCTCGCGCGCACGCCGGACGAGGGGCTCCAGCGGACGGTCGAGGCAGCGCTGAGCCAGGCGCTCGGCAAGCAGGTGATCGCCAGCTTCAACACCGATCCGCAGATCCTCGGCGGCGCCGTGGTGCGGGTGGGCGAGCGCGTGTACGACGGATCGGTGCGACGCAGGCTCACGCGGCTGAGGAGACAGCTGATCGCGCGCTGATTCAGTTGAGGGCGTCCTGTAGCGTGTAGGGCACGCCGTGCAGCTCGAGCAGGGACAGATACTCGCGCGCGAAGCCCCGCTCGCGGTGACGCACGTCCTGATGCCGCAGATCGTCCAGCAGCCGGGCGTCGTCGCTTGGCGATACGCTGAAGGCCGCGTATCCCTCCTGCCAGTTGAACTCCCTCCGATGCGGGAAGGTGCGACGAATCCAGCGCGCGGTCCCGGTTTTCAGCGTCTCCACCAGCGGGGCGAGCGCCAGCGAGGCGGGCAGCTCGACATACAGGTGCAGGTGATCGCGGCCCGCGCCGGCGGACACCAGGCGCGCACCGAGAGAGGCCGCGAGCACGTCGCTTCGGGCGAACAGGCGCCCGTGCCAGTCCCGATCGAGCCATGGGCGACGGCCCCGCGTGCTCCAGATCAGGTGAATGCGTAGCTTGGCGTAGATGCCGACCATGGGGCCAAGCTGCGCGGTGCCGCGGCCGCGAGCGCCACCAACGGGGCGCGCCGAGTGGCCGGATTCCGCGACGCCCAGAGTACTCCACCCATCGCCCCCTCCCCCCCGCTTATCTTTCCCGGCGCCTCCAGCTCAAGACTCGTCCGATGATCCCCGTCTACGGCGACCGCCGCGATCTGATCCGATCCGTTTTCGGCGAATGGCTCGAGCGCCTGGTGGCCGAAACGGAGCGCAAGCTCGTCCAGCGGCGCTATGTCCGGCCCCCGGGCGCGCTCCCGGAGCTGGCGTTCCTGACGGCGTGTACCCGCTGCGGGGCCTGCGCACCCGTCTGTCCGGTCCGCGCGATCGTCACCGTGCCCCCCGAGGGTGGGCTCGCCGCCGGGACGCCGTATCTGGAGCCTGACCGGCAGCCGTGCGTGGTCTGCACGGACATGCCCTGCGCCAGGGCCTGTCCCACCGACGCGCTCACGGTGCCTCTCGCGGGCTGGACCGGCTACCGGCTGGCCGAGCTGGAATTCATGCCGGAGCGATGTATCACATTTCAAGGAACCGAGTGTCGCGTGTGTGCCGATGCCTGCCCGGTGGGGGTTGCCGCGCTCGTGATCGACGAGACCGGGCATCCCGCCGTGCGCCAGGAGGGATGTGTCGGGTGCGGCGTGTGCGTGCGGGCGTGCGTCGCCCATCCAACGGCGTTCAAACTCCACTACGCGGAGGGCTGATGCCCGACGTGCCATACCGGGTCGACAAACCGTGGGGCTACGAGCTGGTCTGGGCCCGGACGGACCGCTATGTGGGCAAGGTCCTTCACGTGAAGGCCGGTCACACCCTGAGCCTGCAATATCACAACCTCAAGGACGAGACGATGCACGTGCTCCGGGGCGAGCTGATCCTCCGCACCCGGGAGGGCGAGACGCTCGTCTCCCGGCCGTTCCGCGCCGGGGAGACGGCACACATCCCCGCGAAGCTCGTTCATCAGATCGAGGCCGTCGTGGACAGCGACGTGCTCGAGGCGTCGACCCCCGAGCTGGACGATCTCGTCCGGCTCCAGGACCGATACGGGCGGGGCTGACCATGCAAGTCATCATTCCGCTTGCCGGGAAGGGCACTCGGCTCCGCCCCCATACCCATCTCGTCCCCAAGCCGCTGCTCAAGGTCGCCGGCCGGCCGGTGATGGACTGGGTGATGGACCGGCTGGCGGGGCTCGAAGTGGAGGAGCTGATCTTCATCACCGGCCATCTCAAGGACCAGGTCGAGGCCTACTCGCGGGCGCGGTACAAGTACCCGTCGCGCTTCATCGAGCAGAAGGTGCAGGACGGGACCGCGGGCGCCGTGAACCTCGCCCGGCCGTTCGTGCACGGACCGGTGCTGATCATTTTCGTGGACACGGTGTTCGAGGCGGATCTGACGCTGATCAACCGGCTCGACGCCGACGGGATCATCTGGGCCAAGGAGGTCGAGGATTACCAGCGGTTCGGGGTGGTGGTGACGGACGCGAAGGGCTTCATGACCCGCATCGTCGAGAAGCCGAAGGAGCCGATCTCCAAGCTGGCGAACATCGGTCTCTACTACATCCGGGCGGTGGACAGCCTCTGGCAGGGAATCGACTCCACGCTCGCGTCGGC
This sequence comes from Gemmatimonadota bacterium, assembly GCA_041488455.1. Classification (GTDB taxonomy): domain Bacteria; phylum Gemmatimonadota; class Gemmatimonadetes; order Gemmatimonadales; family GWC2-71-9; genus DASQPE01. The sequence goes on along the minus strand of JBGPPG010000090.1, from coordinate 3,581 downwards.
GCCCAACAAGGGCGAGTACTATCTGACCGACGCGTTCCAGTGGATGATCGAGCACGGGAAGCGGATCTACACCGCCGAGGTCGGTGGGTGGTACGACTGCGGCAAGCTGGACACCTTGCTGGAAACCAACGCGATCCTGCTTCAGAAGGGCGCGGCGCGCCGGCGCGAGTTCCCCGGCGTCACCATCCGCGATCCGGTCTACATCGAGGACGGGGTTGCCATCGAGCGCAGCACGATCGGGCCCAACGTTTCGCTGGAGCAGGGGACCAGGATCGCCGACAGCACGCTGGCCAACGCGATCGTGGGCCGCGGCTGCACCCTCCGCCACGTGCGGCTGGACGGCGCCCTCATCGGCAACGAGGTGCTGGTCGAGGGCCTTACCGGCAGCGTCACCCTGGGGGATCACTCCGAAGTGACGGCCAAGCCATCGCTCTGATGCGCGAGCATTGCGCGGCGTTTGGCATGGGGATCGAGCGATGACTAGCGCCGCGTGCGCGATGTGGTCATTTTTCAAGCGTGAAGATCACGGTCCTCACGTATCTCGACAGTCCTGACGAGAACTCCAAGGACTACGATCCGGTCGTGCCGCAGGTCGCGCGCACCTTAAGGCGCCTCGGCCACCGTGTGAGCATCCTCGGAGTTCACGGCGACGTGAAGCGCCTCGTCGCCGGTCTCGCCCGCCGCAAACCCGAGCTCGTCTTCAATCTGATGGAGATGTTCGCCGACAACCTGTTCGGCGACATCCCGGTCACCGGGCTTCTCGACCTGCTCGGCGTTCGCTACACCGGCAGCGGTCCCGGCGAGCTGTATCTCAGCCAGGACAAGGCGCTCAGCAAGAAGCTCCTCTCGTACGAGCACATTCTGTACCCCCGCTTCGCGGTCTTCAACACGGACTCCGAGTTCGAGACCGGCGGCAACCTCCGCATGCCGATGTTCGTGAAGCCACTGCGATCGGACGCCTCCCTCGGCGTGACCAAGAAGTCGCTGGTGACCGACGCCGTCCAGCTCATGCGCCGGGTCGCGACGATCCGGGATGACCTGAGCGACTCCGCGATCGCCGAGGAGTTCATCGACGGGCGCGAGTTCCTGGTGGGCGTGATCGGCAACTCGGCACCCAAGGCGCTCCCGCCCGTCGAGGTGGATTTCAGCGGGCTGCCGGAGGGCGCTCCCAAGGTGCTCGACAGCAAGGCCAAGTGGGAGGAGCAGAGCGTCGAGTACAAGGGGACAAAGACCATCGTGGCCTCGCTGCCCGACGAGCTGCGCGCCCGGCTCCAGAAGGTGGCGGTGGATGCCTACCGGGCCGTGCGCGTGCGCGACTACGGTCGCGTGGACCTCAGGTTCACGGACACCGGTGAGATCTACGTGCTCGAGGTGAACGCGAGCTGCTACCTGGAGAAGACGAGCGAGTTCGCCATGGCGGCCACTGCGGGCGGCCTCAGCTACCCGCGGCTCATCGAGAGGATCGTGAACCTCGCCATGGAGCGCTACAACGGAAAGCGGGGGTAGGAGCTAGGGCAGGTACGTCCCGCGGTGGACGTGGTTCATCGCGAGGGCGGTCACCAACGTCGTGAGCGCCACCACGGCGTCGCCCTCCTGCGCCGACGCGTATCCCAGCTCGAGCTGCTCCGCCCGCTCGGCCAGATGCCGCACCAGCACCCGGGTGCGCTCCGGGAAGTGCCCGGTCCAGCGGAAGACGTTCTCGGTCAGCCCCCGCCTGAGCGACCGGATGAGAGAGCCCGCGGTGCGGCGGCCGTTGCCGGACGTGGCGGGGTCCTCCAGCCGTTCGAAGATCGCGCGCAGCGCTCCGTCGAGCCCCGGCGGGAACGCCGGTGCCTCGAGGGTCTCCGCTTCCTCATCCTCGTAGTACTCCTGAACCGAATAGTCCAGGTCCGCGACGTCGTCGTCACCCTCGTCGTCGGTGACCAGTGGATCACGATCGAGGACCCGGGCGAGCGTGCGGTCGCAGTACGTCAGCTTCGCCAGCGCTTCCGGCCAGCCCTCGTACTCTCGGCGCCAGTCGACTGACCGAGTCATCCACACCGCGAAGGTCTCCGCCCAGTCCTCGTCCGGGTGCTTCTGGGCGTACCACCCCGGCAGATGGCGGACGTAGCGCCGGCTGAAGGGCTCGGGCCGGTAGTCGTCCTCGTAGGGCTGCGTGATCGAGCCGAAGCGGATGATCCACTCCTCCTCTTCGTACAGGCGGTAGGCGTAGTTGACCACGTGCCCCATCTCGTGCCGCAGATAGCGCATGATGTCGGCCCGGTCGAAGCCCTCCACGTGGCCCATCCGCTCCTCGTGGATGGCGGTGAGCTCGGGCCGGGCGAGGTAGAACGGGATGGCGATGGCGACCGTCTGGAACGGCACGCCCCATTCGGTGGAGAGGTAGAACCGGGGCTTCAGCCGGGTCAGGTAGAGGCCGCGGAGCTCCTCCTCGAATTCACCGAGGATAGGCTCGAGGCGGGTGCCCCCGATGGTGAGCCCGAGGTCGCGGATCGGCGTGGACCACAGGCTGGATTCCCGGAACGTGCCGGGGGGTGTTGGCGTCGTCATACCTTTCCTGTGGTCCGGCCCCGGAGCGGGGTCCGACAAACATATATTGCACCCCCATGCTAGCCACCCCGGCATCTGGGGCAGCCCTCCCGCGGGGCAATGCGCTGCCCCGGGCGGTCAAGGGGCTCTCCCTCGTCTCCCTGTTCAACGATTTCGCCAGCGAGATGGTCTACCCGCTGTTGCCTGCGTTCGTCACAGGGACGCTCGGGGCGGGGGCGCTTGCGCTCGGCGCGCTCGACGGGGCGGCGGATCTCACCGCGGCGGCACTCAAGTGGTTGAGCGGCCGGCTCGCGGACCGCCGCGGCTGGCTCAAGCCACTCATCCTGCTCGGCTATCTCACGGCGGTGCTGGTGCGCCCTCTCATTTCGGTCGCCGGCACCGCTTGGCAGGTGATCGGGTTTCGGGTGATCGACCGGGTCGGGAAAGGCCTCCGCACGCCTCCACGTGATGCGCTCATCGCCGAAGTGACGCCGGCTCCGCTCCGCGGTCGTGCTTTCGGATTCCACCGCGGAGCCGACCACCTCGGCGCCGTGCTGGGCTCGCTCGCCGCGTGGTACTTTCTCCGGTCCGGCGCGGACGTCCGGCAGGTGATTTCGGGGAGCGCAGTGCCGGGCCTGGTCGCCTTTCTGGTGCTCGCAGTGGTGTTGCGGAAGACGGGGGTGAGGGCCGATGCCGCGCGGGAGCCGGACGGAGCCGTAAAGCCCCCAGGCACGGCCCCTCGAGCAGACGCCTCGGGTCCTCGTTTCTGGCTTCCTGTCCTCGCGCTGGCGGCGATCACGCTCTGCCGAATTCCCGAGGCCTTGCTGCTCCTCCGGCTCCAGGAGGCCGGAGTCGCGGTGGCTCTTGTGCCGCTCGTGTGGGCGGCGCTCCACGTGGTCCGGAGCGGTGCCTCATTCCCCGGGGGCTGGCTGGTAGACCGGATCGGACCCAGGCTCACCGTGGCGATCGGCGGGGTCGTCTTCGCGGCAGCCATCGCTACCATGGGGCTCGAGACCGGAGCCTCCGCGGTGACGACCGCCTTTCTGGTTTTC
>JBGPPG010000089.1:0-13658 GCA_041488455.1 Gemmatimonadota bacterium | reverse complement strand
TGTTCGTGGCGTTCATCGGGGCCGCGCTCAAGCGGCGGCGTGGTGGGGCTCCGGCCGAAGCCACGGAGCTCGCCGGCCTCGTGCGCTGATGGGCCCGGCGCGCCGGGCGGCCCGTCTCGGTCTCGGGCTCGCCCTCGCGGCGGGGATGGCGGGGTGCGGAACCGGCGGCGCGCGGCCGACGGCGACGGTGCAGGCGGCCGACACGGCGGACCAGGTGATCGAGGGGTTCTCGCACTTCGTCACTGCGGACGGTATCCGCAAGAGCCGGGTCGAGGCGGACACCGCGTACTTCTTCGAGGGACCCCAGCTCGCGCTGCTGCGGCACCTCCGTGCCACGTTCTACGATCCCAAAGGCGCGGAGTCGTCCCGGCTCACCGCGGACCGCGGGACCTACCGGTGGCAGGACGGCTCGATGGACGCGCAGGGCAATGTGGTGGTGGTCGCCACGGATGGACGCCGGCTCACGGCCGAGACGCTCAAGTTCGATCCGAAGAAGAACGAGATCTCGACCGACCAGAGCTTCCGCTTCGAGCACGGCAGCGAGTTCATCCGGGGGACCGGGTTCACTTCGGATCCGGACTTCAAGAACGTGGTGACCGATCGCCCGCACGGAGTCGCGGGGAAGGGCGTGCTCCTGCCGGGCCAGAAATGAGATTTCTCGCCGGGGTCGCCAGGCTCACCAGCCTCGCCGGGCTGGCGCTCGCGTCGCCGCTGGCGGCGCAGAGCGGTGCCACCTCGGACCGCTGCACGCTCCAGATCGACAACGTCGATCGCCAGGGCATCGCGGTCGAGGCGGGAGGCGAGACCAACTACTTCGCCGGCGGGAACGTCCGCTTGAGCTGCCGGGGCACGAAGATCACCATGCGGAGCGACAGCGTCGCCTCGTACGCGGGGGAGCGGGTCCAGTTCGCGGGCCACGTCCACTACCGCGACACGACGCTCACCATGGACACCGATTTCGGCACCTACTACCGGGCCGCCGAGCGGTGGGAGGGCCGGGGCAACGTGAAGACCCGGAACCTCAAGACCGGCTCGACGCTCGCCGGACCGTCGCTGGACTACTACCGCGCGGTGAAGGGGGTGCGGGACACGACCGAGATGTACGCCGTGAGCCGACCGCGGATCGAGTACTTCGCCAAGGACTCGGCGGCCGACTCGACCGCCGCGCCGGGGGATTCGAGCAAGCCCGCCCGCGAGCCGTACGTGATCGTGGCTGACCGGGTACGCATCAAGGGCGACGAGCGGATCTGGGCCGGGGGGACGGTCACCGTGGACCGGAGCGACTTCGCGGCCCGGGGCGACTCTCTCCGGCTCGACACCGGCCCGGCCAACGACGGCACGCTGCTCGGCAAGCGGCCGACGCTGCACGGGCTCGGGTCCGACAGCTTCGACCTCGCGGGGCGGCGGCTCGACTTCCGGCTCAAGGACCGGGAGCTGGAGCATGTGGTCGCGAAAGGCGATGGCAACGCGGTGAACCAGGACTGGACGCTGGTGGCGGACACGATCGCTCACGACCTGGCCAAGCGGAAGCTGGAGCACACCGAGGCGTGGGGCGACAGTCTCAAGCCGCATGCGACGTCGGCCAAGTACGAGATCCGCGCCGACTCCATGGCGCTCGATTCCCCCGGGCAGCACCTGCGCGAGGCCCGTGCCTTCGGGAAAGCTTGGCTCGGCGGCGAGGTCGATTCGGTGACCAAGGAACGGGACTGGCTCACCGGCGACACCGTGATCGCCTCCTTCGAGCCCCGCGATTCGGCCGGAGCCACGAAGTCGGTGCTCACGCGCCTGGTGGCCCGGGGCTCCGCGCGGTCCTATCACCTCGACCCGGATAAGAAGCCGGGCGGGCGGCCGTCGATCAACTACGCCCGCGGCGACGAGATCGTCATCACGATGAAGCAAGACGGCTCGGACAAGGTGGATCTGGTGGAAGTTCACGGGGCTGCCGACGGCGTCCAGCTGGCGCCGTCCACCGAGAAACCGAAGGTGAAGGCCAAGGAGCCGGGCGCGCCGTGACCCAGCCGCCCTGGCTCGCGCGACTCGACGACACCGACCCCTCCCTGGCGCTGGCGCTGGCCGCGCTGGTTCGCGCCGCCGGCACCGAGGGCGACGCTCGGCTCGCCGACCTGCTGGGCGGGTACCGGGAGGCGTTTCTCCGACTGTATCAGCCGCCGGAGGGACTGGGCGACTCGGTGCGGGCGCACGTGATCGAGTCTGTGCTGCCCCGTCTGGCCACCGGCGGCTGGGTCGAGGACGGGGCGGCCGAGCGGTGGGAGGTCGTGCGGGCGGCGGCGCCGTGGTGGTCCGATGCGGTGCGCGACCGTGAGGGCGCGGCCGCGGCACTGCTCGCGACGGCGGAGCGCGCGGATGCCCACCCGGCGGTGGCGCCGCCTCGGCCGGCGAGCGTGCTCGAAGGCAGCGAGCTCACCAAGAGCTATCGCGGCCGCCGGGTGGTGGACCGGGTCACGGTCCGGCTCTGTCAGGGGGAGATCGTCGGGCTGCTCGGGCCCAACGGGGCCGGCAAGACCACGACCTTCTACCTGCTCACCGGCCTCATCCGCCCCGAGGCGGGCCGGGTGACGCTCGATGGGAAGGACCTCACCCGGGCGCCGATGTTCCGCCGGGCGCGGGCCGGCATCGGGTACCTCGCGCAGGAGCCGTCGGTCTTCCGCCGGATGACGGTCGAGGAGAACATCCTGGCGATACTGGAGACCAGACGCATCTCGCGCCAGGAGCGCCTGCGGGCGCTGGAGCAGATGCTCGACGAGCTGGGCATCCGGCACCTGCGGAAGGTGCGGGCATATGCCCTGAGCGGCGGAGAGCGCCGCCGGCTGGAGATCACGCGGGCCTTGGTCACGGAGCCCAAGTTCATGCTGCTGGACGAGCCGTTTGCCGGCGTCGATCCGATCGCTGTCCACGACATACAGACCATCGTGGCCGGGCTCCGCCATCGGGGCATCGGCGTCCTGATCACGGACCACAACGTGGAGCAGACCCTCGACATCGTGGATCGCGCCTACATCATGTTCGAAGGGAAGGTTCAGGCCGCCGGCACCGTCCGCGACCTGGTCTACGATGAGCACGTGGCCGAACGCTATCTCGGCCCCACGCTGACGTCGCGTCTCCGCGCGCGCCTGGAGCCGGCCGCGTGAGCCTCCGAACCGGTCTCTCCCAGCAGACGAGCCTGCGCCAGGAGCTTCGGGTCAACCCGCGGCTCTACCAGGCCATGGACATGCTGTACATGCCCATGATGGACCTCCAGCAGCACCTCAAACAGGAGCTGCTGGCGAATCCGTTCCTCGAGCTGCTCGAGCCGGAGGACGAGGAGGCCCCGGAGCAGGAGGCCTCCAAGGACCAGGAGAAGGAGAAGGAGAAGGAGCAAAAGGAGAAAGAGGAGGAGATGGACTGGGAGGAGATCCTCCTCAACGGGTTCGATGTCGGCGGCACCCGCGAGCAGTTCGAGGTGCAGGAATACACCGAGCCCGTCACCGTCGAGACCCGCAACCTCACCGACCATCTCCGCGAGCAGCTCCGGATGCTGGAGCTGACGCCGCGCCAGCATCTGCTCGCCGAGGAATTCATCGGGAACATGACCGACGACGGATACCTCGCGGCGTCGCTCGAGGAGCTGGTGGGCTCGGTCAACCAGCTCGTGGCCTCGCACCTCCGGGCGGCACAGCCGGAGCCCGCCGAAGGGGAGACGGACGTAGCGGAGGCGGAGCCTACCCCCGCGCTTCCACCCGGGACCGAGTACACGCTGGCCGACGCCGAGGACATGCTCGCCATCATCCAGAAGCTCGACCCGGCGGGCGTCGGCGCGCGCGATCTCCGCGAGTGCCTGCTGCTCCAGCTCAAGGACGCCGGCGACACCGAGTCGCTGACGTACCGGCTGGTGGCGGATGCGTTTCCCGATCTGATCGCACACCGGTGGAACGACCTGGCCAAGCGCTTCGGCGTCGAGCCCGCCGCGGTCCAGGCGGCCGCGGACCAGCTCGCCCGCTTCGATCCCAAGCCGGGCATCAAGCACTCCGACCGGAGCGACGGGTACATCATCCCCGACCTGATCGTCGAGAAGATCGGCGACCGCTACCACGTTTTCCTGAATGACACCGGAATGCCGCGGCTCCGGCTGAGCCGGGCCTACCAGGAGGTGGCGCGGGACAAGAAGAAGCTCACCCAGGAGAACCGCGAGTTCATCGCGGCCAAGATGAACAGCGCCAACTGGATGATCCAGGCGATCGAGCAGCGCCGCCAGACGATGCTCAAGGTCATGAACTTCATCGTGGACCGGCAGCGCGACTTTTTCGAGAAGGGGATCGAGTACCTCAAGCCGCTCACCCTGCGCGAGGTGGCGGAAGTGATCAACATGCACGAGAGCACGGTGAGCCGCGTAACCAACGAGAAGTACGTGCAGACGCCGCGCGGCGTGCTCCCCCTCAAGTTCTTCTTCTCCAGCGCGCTCGCCACCGCGTCGGGCGAGGACGCCAGCGCCCGGTCCATCCGGGCCAAGCTGGAGAAGATGGTCGCCGAGGAAAACCCCTCCAAGCCGCTCACCGACCAGCAGATCGTCCATCTCTTCCAGGAGCAGGGCATCCAGATCGCGCGCCGCACGGTCGCCAAGTACCGCGACCAGCTCGGCATTCTCCCCGCCAGGATGCGCAAGCGCGTATGACGGCGGTCGGCTCCGCTGACCCCCTCGACGTCAGTGTGCTCGTGCCCGCCAAGGACGAGGCGCCGAACCTGCCCGAGTTCCTCGCGCTCTGCGCCGAGTCCCTCGGCCCCGCCGGCTTCAGCTTCGAGGTCGTGGTGGTGGACGACGGCTCGCGCGACGAGACCGCGCGCGTGCTCCGCGAGCTGCGCGGCCGGTACCCGTTTCTCCAGGTCGTGACCCACCGGCGCCAGCGCGGCATCGCCGACGCCCTCCGCTCCGCCGGCGACGCGGCCCGGGGCGACGTCTTCGTGTTCTACCCGGCCGACCTCCAGTACCTGCCGGAGGATATCCCGGCGCTCGTGCGGCCCATCCTCGAGGGCCGGGCCGACATCGTCACCGGCACCAAGCAGGGGAAGTACGACAAGGCATTCGTTTCCAGCGTCTACAACTGGCTCTGCCGCGCGCTGTTCGGCGTCCGGGTCACCGATCTCAACTCGGTGAAGGCGTACCGGCGCGAAGTCGTCGCGGATCTCCCGCTCCGTCCCGACTGGCACCGCTTCATGGTGGTGATCGCGGCCGCCGACGGGTTCCGCCTCATGTCCCAGCCTGTCCCCGTGTACGCCCGCAAGGCGGGCGTGTCCAAGTTCACCTGGACCCGCATACCCGTTGGCGTGCTCGATCTCCTCTCCGTGTGGTTTCAGCTTCGCTTCGGCCGCAAGCCGATGCTCTTCTTCGGTGTTCTCGGCGCCACGCTGTTCGGCCTGGGCTTTCTGGCCGGCGTGGTGGCGCTGGTCCTGCGCTTCGGCTACGGCATCGGTCTCCGTCCCCTCCTCAACCTGGTCGAGACGATGGTGATCGCCGGCATCGCGCTCTTCGGCTTTGGGTTCGTCGGAGAGCTGATCGCGGGACTCCGCGAAGAGAACCGCGGCATCGCGCGCGCCATCGCCCGTCTCGGCGGCGCCGACCATCGGGATTAGCCGGTGCGGGTCGTCTTCGTGACCCACAACTATCCCCGCTGGCCCGGCGATCTCTCCGGCTCGTTCCTCGCTACCCTCGCCGAAGCGCTGGTCCGCCGGGGTGTGGGCGTGCGCGTAGTGGCGCCGAGCGACGCGGGGCAGGGCGGGGAGGGCCAGATCCGCGGCATCACCGTGCGTCGCGTCCGTTACGCCGCCGCGCGGCGGGAGACGCTCGCGTACCAGGGCAACATGCAGGCAGCCGCCCGCCGCGCGGGCGGCTGGCTCGCGCTTGCCGGTCTCTGGCGCGCCCTGCGCCGCGCGGCTCGCGAGGAGCTGGCGGCCGGAGCGGATCTCCTGCACGCCCACTGGTGGGTGCCCGCCGGGCTCGCCATTCCCGCGACAGCGCCGGCGGTGCTGACCCTGCACGGCACCGACGCCGCACTCCTCCGCCGCTCCGCCGTCGCCCGGCGGCTCGGAACCCCGGTGATCCGCCGCGCGCGCGTGGTGACCGTCGTGTCGCGCGAGCTCGCGACCTGGGTGCAGACGGCGACCGCGACGCACATCCCCAAGGAGCACGTCCAGCCGATGCCGGTGGACGCGTCGGGCTATCCCTGGACCACGGGCGGTGGCGGGATCGTGACGATCGCGCGGCTCACCGCGCAGAAGCGGGTGCATCTCGCGCTGGACGCCCTCGCCTGTCTCGTCGAGCTCGGCCGCGAAACGCCGCTCACCGTCGTCGGCGACGGCCCGGAGCGGGCGGCGCTCGAGGCGCTGGCGCAGCGGCGCGGGGTCGCGCACCTCGTCACCTTCGCCGGCGCGGTCAGCCCCGATCGCATCCCGGAGTTCCTGGCCCGCGCCGACCTCATGCTCTTTCCGGCCCAGGGCGAGGGCTTCGGGCTCGCCGCCGCCGAGGCCCTGATGGCCGGGGTGCCGGTGGTCGCGTGCTGGGACGGCGGCGGCGTGCTCGACATCGTCCCCGAGCGCGGGGCGGGCCGGCTGACGCTGCCTGCGGCCGAGGCGCTCGCCGACGCCGCGCTCGACGTGCTCAGCGACCCGCAGCGTCTCGCCCAGGGACGGTCCGAGGGCGAGGCGTGGCGCCTGCGCCTGTCTCCCGACCACGTGGCCGAAGTCTGCGAGGGGTGGTACCGCGAGGCCCTGGGTGGGTAAAAGCGCCTGGCGCGCGGTTCAGTGGATTCTCGGCCTGGCCGTCCTCGGGTTCGCCGGCCGCGCGCTGGTCAGGAACTGGGGCGACTTCCGCTCCCAGCCCCTCACGCTCGTCCCCCGGCCGCTCTATCTCCTGGCCAGCGCGCTTCTCGTCTGGACGATGTACGCCCTGCTCATCTGGGCGTGGCGGGCCATGCTGGCCGGCTGGGGCCAACGGCTCGACGTCTGGAACGCCTCGCGCATCTGGACCGTATCGGGGCTGGGCAAGTACGTGCCCGGAAAGGTCTGGGCGATCGCGGGGATGGCACTCATGGCGCAGCAAGCCGGCGTGGCCCCTTGGGCCGCGACCGCCTCGGCGGTCGTGCTTCAGGCGCTGGCGATCGGCACCGGAGCCGCGATCGTGGGCCTCACCGGGGCGGTCGGGCTCGAGGCGCTCCATCCCGGCGCCCGGGTCGCGCTGGCACTCCTCGTCGTGGCCAGCGCGATCGGCGTCGGTCTGGTGCTGTGGCCGCCCGCCGTGCGCCGGTTGCTCCGGCTCGCCCGGGTTCCCGCGGAGGCGGCGATGCCGCCCAGTCCCGGCGCCGTGCTCGGCGGCATCGTCGCGAACGCGATCGCCTGGGGCGGCTACGGGGCGGCGCTCTGGCTCCTGGCGCGCGGGCTCCTCCCGGACGTGAGGCTGGACCTCGCGACCGCCATCACCGCGTTCACCGCGTCGTACCTCGCCGGCTTTCTGGCGCTGCTCGCACCGGGCGGGCTGGGGGTGCGCGAAGGCCTCTTCATCCTCATGTTGCAACAGCCGATCGGCATCGGTCCGGCGACGGTGCTGGCCGTGGCGTCTCGGCTGCTGCTCACGCTGACCGAGTTCGGGGCCGCGGCCCCGTTCCTTCTGCTCTCTCGACGGAGCCCGCGTGTCGTCCTCTGATACCGCAACCGCCGCTGAACCCTGGGAGCCGCCGCGGCCGGCCGTCGTGGCCGCGGTGGGGTTCGTGCTCGCCGCGCTCACGCTCTGCTGGCCCATGCTCGCCGGCCAGTTCCTGGTGAGCGGGCAGAGCGACCAGTATATCGCGGGCTACGCGTTCCGAAGCTTCGGGGCGGAGTACTTCCGGGCGCACCATCGCATTCCCGAGTGGAATCCCTATCTGTTCGGCGGGCTGCCGTTCATCGCGGCGCAGCACGGCGACGTGTTCTACCCCACTGCCTGGCTCCGCTGGTTCCTGCCGGTGGACACGGCGATGAACCTTGGCTTCACGGCGCACCTGGTCCTGGCCGGGTGCACCATGTACGCGCTGCTCCGGGCCCTCCGCACGGGTTGGGGCGGGGCGCTCGTAGGCGGTCTCGCTTACGAGCTCACCGGCATCGTCGCCTCGCTGGTGAAGCCGGGACACGACGGCAAGCTCTTCGTGTCCGCGCTGGCGCCCCTCGCGCTGCTGGCCGTCCTGCGCGCGGTGCGCGACCGGAGGCCGGCGGGCTACGGTCTCCTGGCGGTGACGGTCGGCCTGTGCATGCTGAGCCCGCATTACCAGATGACCTACTACCTGCTGGTCGCGTGCGGCATCTGGACGCTCTGGCTCGCGCTCCGCGATCCGGAGCGCCCCGAGTCGCTCCGCCGTCCGGCGGTCGCCTGGGGGACGATCGCCGCGTGCTTCGGGGCAGTGCTGCTCGGGCTCGCGATCGCCGCGATCCAGATCGTCCCGTTCCTCGCGTACGTGCCGTTTTCACCCCGGGCGGCCACCGGAGGGCCGAGCACGGGCTGGGACTACGCCATCGCATTCTCGATGCCGCCGGAGGAGATCGTCACGACGATCCTCCCCCAGTTCAACGGCGTCCTCGACAGCTACTGGGGAAGGAACTTCTTCAAGCTCCACACCGAGTTCCTCGTCGCCGTGGCCGTTTTGCTGGCAGCGCTCGCATGGGGCGACCGGAAGCGCCGGCCACTTCTGTGGATCACCGGCGGCATCGTGCTTCTCTTCTTGCTCATCTCCTTCGGGGGCCACACGCCCTTCTATCGGCTCTGGTACGAGGCGATGCCGATGATGAAGAAGGTGCGCGCTCCCGGGATGGCGTTCTTCCTGGTGGCGCTTCCCGCAGCGCTGTGGGCGGGGCTCGGTGCCGACCGGTTGCTCCGGGGCGAGGTGCCGCGCCGCGCCCTGCTCATCGGCCTCGGTATCCTGGGAGGCATCGCCGTCCTCGGGGCGGTGGGCGTACTTCAGACGGTCGCCACCGTGCTGGCCGACCCGGAGCAGGCCGAGCGGGTGCTGGCCAACGCGGGCGCGCTCCAGGCAGGCTCCCTGCGTCTCTTGGCCTTCGTGGCCCTCGCGGCGACGGTGACCCTCGGCATCGTCGCGGGAAAGCTGCGGGGCGCCGCCGCCACCGCGGCGCTGGCCGTGGTGACGACGGCGGATCTCTGGAGCATCGATCGGATCTTCTTCCAGTTTTCCCCGCCGGCGGCTCAGCTCTTCCGCGACGACGAGATCACGAGCCGGCTTCGGGGGGAGAAGCCCCCGTTCCGGGTGCTGGACGTCGGCGTCTTTCCCGGTTCCCAGCTCATGACTCACGACATCGAGCAGGTTCTGGGCTACCACGGCAACGAGATCCGGTTCTACGACGAGCTGCTGGGCGGAAAGAACGTCTGGAAGAACGTAGGCAATCCGGCAGTGCTCGATTTCGTGGCGGCACGGTTCATCCTCGTGCCTCGCGAGCAGGACCTGCCCGGCTTTCATAAGGTCGTGGGCCCGGTCGAGACGGCCGCGGGCGGACCCGGCGTGCTCTACGAGCGGGACTCGGCCGTGGCGTATGCGCGGGTCTTCCCGGGGGCGATCAAGGTGCCGGACGACCAGATCACGCCCGCGCTCATCGATCCGAGGTTCCCCTACCGCAGCGTGCTGGTCTATCCCGACACCGCTACCGTCACCGTGCAGCCCATCCGCCCGGGGCAGGCGCCTCCCCCGGCGAGCGTGAGCGCCGACGTCGCGGAGTGGGAGCCGGGACGGATGCGGATCGCGCTCTCCGGCTCAGAGGCCGGCCCCGCCTATCTTCTCGTAAGCGAGACCTGGTATCCTGACTGGCACGCGACCGTGGACGGGAAGTCCGCTCCGGTACACCGGGGTGACTACGCGTTCCTGAGCGTGCCGTTGCCGCCGGGGGCGCGGGAGGTGCGGCTCGACTTCGCGTCCGAGGCCTACCGTCGGGGCAAGGTGATCACCGGGCTTGCGCTCCTGGCGACGCTGGCGCTGCTCGCCGGTGCGACGGTGAAGAGACGCTTCCGGAGGACGGGTGACTGAACGGGTACTGGTGGTCGTGCCGACGTACAACGAGCGGATCAACGTTCCCCAGATCGTGCCGGCGATCCTCTCCCAGGACCCGCGCGTTCACGTGCTGGTGGTGGACGACAACTCGCCCGACGGGACGGGCGAGCTGGCCGACCAGCTCGCGGCGGAGAATCCGCGCGTGCACGTGCTCCACCGGGGCCAGAAGGAAGGCCTCGGCAAGGCCTACCTGGCCGGTTTCCGTTGGGCGCTCGACTGCGGCTACGATCTCATCTTCGAGATGGACGCCGACTTCTCCCACGACCCGCGCTTCCTGCCGACGTTTCTCGACGCCATCCAGGACGCCGATCTGGTGATCGGCTCGCGCTACAAGTCCGGAGTGAACGTCATTAACTGGCCCATCTCGCGGCTCCTGCTGTCGATCGGCGCGAACCAGTACGCCAGGTTGGTCACCGGGTTGCCCCTCGCCGACTCGACCGGCGGGTTCAAGTGCTTTCGCCGGCGCGTGCTCGAGGCGATCCCCCTGGAGCGGGTCCGCTCGAACGGCTACGCTTTCCAGATCGAGATGAGCTTCCTGGCCTGGAAGAAGGGGTTCCGGATCTGCGAGATTCCGATCGTGTTCACTGACCGGGTCGAGGGGCAGAGCAAGATGAACGGCAAGATCGTCCGTGAGGCGGTCTGGATGGTATGGTGGCTCCGGCTTCGGTCGCTTCGGGGGGTGGCGTGAAAGGGACCGTCTTCTACAAGATGACCGGCTCGGGAAACGATTTCGTGCTGCTCGACGGGCGCGCCACCACGCTGGACGAGTGGTCGCGGCGGCGGATCGTCGAGATCTGTGACCGGCGGAGCGGCGTCGGCGCCGACGGGCTCGTGATTCTCTCGCCGGAGGACGGCGACGCCGTGCGCATGGCGTTCTTCAACTCCGACGGCTCCCGGGCCGCCATGTGCGGCAACGCCGCCCTCTGCAGCACCCGTCTTTCCGCGCACCTCGAGCTGGGGCCGCCGGAGGGGATGCGTCTGCTCACGGACGCCGGCGTCGTCACCACCCGCTGCCTCGAGGAAGACGAGCGCGCGGAGATCCGCCTGCCCGACACCCTGGTTCCCAAGCCGGTGCCCACGATCGCCGCAGAGGCAGGCGAGCGCAGCATCTGGCTCGGCTGCGTCGGTGTGCCGCACCTGGTCGTGCTTGTGGACGACATCGGGTCGGTGGATGTCGAGGGCCGAGGGCGCGCCTTGAGACACGATCCCGCGGCGGGGTCCGAGGGTGCCAATGCGAACTTCATCGCGCCCCCCGCGAAGGCCGGCGCGCCCTGGCTCATAAGGACATTTGAGCGGGGGGTCGAGGGCGAGACACTCGCGTGCGGGACGGGCACCGTGGCGGCGGCGCTCGCATTGGCCGGACGGTCGGCCACGCTTCCGCTCGGGTTCCGGAGCTGGGGCGGCGAGCTGCTCACCGTCCGTGCGACGATGCGGGGCGACGTCGCCACCGACGTCTGGCTGGGCGGCCAGGGGAGGCTGGTCTTTCGAGGCGTCTGGGGAGGATAGCATCGGGCATGGCGCCCTCTGCCGGCCGGGCGTATGCTCATGGCGTGCACGCCCTCGACTTTCTGTCACCGCTCTTTCTCGTCCTCGCCGCGGCGGCCGCGCTGGGCGCCGTGGTGCGCTGGGCAGTCGCCGATGCCCGCAAGCGCGGGCGGCCCGGCTGGGCCGTGGCGCTTCTCCTCGTCGCGGCCCCGATGGTCGGCTGGCTGTTCTGGCTCGCGCTCCGCCCGGCACCGTTGGACAGCTGGCGCCGCGATCCGATCGGCTTGCTTGAGAGCCGGCAGGGCCACCTGACGTTCGCCGCGTGCCTCGCCCTCGCCTGGTACAACACCGGGACCATCTGGACCGCTCAGCGGGTGCTGTATCAGCTCAAGGCCATGGTCGCGCAGGCGGACTACTACGCCTACGACGCCCGGTTCGCCGAGCTGATGCAGCTGCCCATCGTCACCATGTTCTCCCTCCTCTTGCTCGTCACGGCGTTGCTTCTCTGGACTCGGCCCGCCGAGGTCCCCGAATGGGCAGTCTGGTTCGGAGCGCTGCTGGAAGGCATGGCGCTCGCCTCCACCATGACCCGGGAGGTTCCGCTTCTGACCCGTATGGGACGGGAGGGCTTTTCGGAGGCGCTCAACGCCCAGGTGATCGCGGTCAACTGGGTCCGGACAGCGGCGATCACCGCGCATGCATTCTTGTTGTCGTGGATGGCGCTCCGGGTCATGGCGCCGAAGCCGCTTCTGCGGGTGGGGAGGTGGGGCGGGTAGTTTAGGAGACCGCGAGCCGCGGAGGTGGGGGGTGAGTGCGTTGGCCTCGCTAGAAATGACGTTCTGCTGTGCCTCCACAAATCACTATCGAATAGTCACTTACGAGCAGAGCACACGGCTTCTCCACACTCACCCCACGGCGCACTTAACATAATATATCTTATACGTCATTGGCCGTTGCCGTACCAAACCCACACCCAACGCACCTATCCCTCTGTGCCTCCGTGCCTCTGTGGTTCGCCGTTCTCTGTGTCCTCTCCCAACCCCAACAACACGAACGGCCCCGGCGAACGCCGGAGCCGCCTCGAACCCGGTCTCTATCCGACCTACTGAGCCGCCGTCAGCTCTCCCAGTCTCACCTGTGCCTCCACCGCCGCCGGTGCATCCGGATACTTCTCGGCCACGGTTCGGTAGACCCGGATCGCGTCCTGAGGCTTGCCGGCGAGCCGGTACGCCCGCCCGGCATCGACCAGGTAGCTGGCCTTTACGAAGGCGATCTCTGCTATCGTGGATGCCTGCTCGTAGGCGGCAGCGGCCTCCGCGAACTTCTTCGCGTTCTCCTGGGCCACGCCAAGCAGCCCGTAGGCCGGTGCGGCGAACCGAGCCTCCGGCTTCCGGGCCACGAACTCGCTGAGGTTGGCTGCGGCCAACTCCGTCTGGCCACTGGCCATCCGGATCTGGTTGAGCGCGAGCACGGCCTCGTTGGCCGCTTCGGTGCCGGCGTAGGTCTGAATCACCCGCTGGAGATCGGCGGAGGCCTGCGGGAGATTCCCCTTCTCGGCGGTCGCGAGCGCCTGGGAGAACACGCGAGACGCGAACTCCTCCTTGCGCCGGCCGCTGGTGACGACGAACCAGACGCCCAGCGCGATCACGGCGACGGCAGCTGCGCCGGCCACCGCTTGGCGCTTGGAGGTCTGGCGCAAGGACACCGGCGAGCCCGCGTCCGCCGCTCGTGCTTTCGTCGTCGCTTCCACCGTCGTGGCCATGAAAAACCCGGTCTGGGATATGAAGAAGGCGCGCCCACGCAGGACGTGGCGACAGCCCTTAAAGCTACAAGGATTCGCAGTGCGCTCGCTAGGCGCGAGCGCTGGCCACGGCTGGGTTCGCCTCCGGTGAGATGAGGCCGGGCGTCACGCCGCTAAGAAAATACTTTACCAGTAGCTGCCTAATATGTTACCAATAAGTGTGTTGCGATCACCCTGCTGGCACTCCAGCCAGGTTCGGGCCAGCTTTCATCGCTAGCGAGCGCTCGGTGGTTCCCTTCTCGCGGAGAAACGGGTGTCCCTCAGAAGCACAATTACGGCGGGTTTCCAGCGGACGATCG
>JBGPPG010000088.1:0-13701 GCA_041488455.1 Gemmatimonadota bacterium | reverse complement strand
TGAAATTTCAGCGTGTACCCGATTGTGACATCTCGCGGCCCAGGGGATGGACGCCCGCGGCCCCGAGCCCTTAGACTCTGCGCGTCTCCGGAGACCCGAATTCGTGAACGTTCTCTTCGTCGCGCAACTGCTGCCCTGGCCGCTCGACAACGGCGCCGCGCATCGCGTGTATCACTTGCTCCAGTGGCTCAGCGAGCGGCACCGCGTGACGCTCGTGGTGCTCGCCGAAGAGGGGAAGACCGTGGACGAGAGCTTCCCCCTCTGGCCTCGCCTGGAGCGCGTGCTCTCGGCGTCCCGCGCCACCTGCGCATTCACGCGCACGGCTCGCTACGACCATCACCCGCCGCCGGCCGACCGGCTCCGAGCGCTGGTCTCGTCGCCGCTCCCGAACTTCGTACGCCGCTGGGACTCACCCGAGCTGCGCGCCATCCTGCGCGATCTCGCCGCGACGACGCGTTTCGATCTGGTCTGGGCGGAGCGGTCGTACATCGCCGAGATGGTCCGGGCGGCGGGGTTCCGGCGCATCGTGGTGGACGTGGACGACCTGGAGAGCGTGGTCCTCTTCCGCGTGCTGGCCCGATCGCAGGGCTATCTGTCGAAGCCGCTCCAGTACGTCGAGGGAGTGAAGAGCTGGTTGTACGAGCGACTCCTCCTGCCGCTGCGGTTCCACCGCCTGCTGGTCTGTAAGCGGGAGGATCGTCGGCTGTTCGTCCCGGGCGCCCGCCACAAGGTCTTCGTGGTGCCGAACGGGGTGCGCCCCGTCCCGCCGTGTGACCCCGCGGACGAAGCACCGGGCGAGATGCTGTTCGTAGGGTCGCTCGAGTACTGGCCCAACCAGGACGCGGTGACGTACTTCGTGCAGGAGGTGCTCCCGAGCATCCGGGCACGCCACCCGGGCGCCCGCTTCACGGTGGTCGGGGCGCGCCCGGGAGAGTCGGTGCGCAGGCTGCACAACGGGGCGGATGTCGTAGTGGCGGGCTCGGTGCCGGATCTCGAGCCTTACTACCGGCGCGGGGCGCTCGTCGTGGTGCCCATGCGATTGGGCGGCGGGACGCGGATCAAGGTGCTCGAGGCGCTGGTCCACGAGAAGGCGGTGGTCACGACCTCGATTGGCGTCGAGGGGCTGGAGCTTCGGAGCGGCGAGGCCCTCGAGATCGCCGACGGGGCCGACGCATTCGCCGACGCGTGCGTACGCCTGCTGGGTGACGCGGCCGCGCGGCGCCGGCTGGCCGAGAACGGTCGGGAGCAGGTTCTGGGGCACTACCAGTGGGATGCGGTCCTCGGCCGAACGCTCGGAGCCGTGGTCCGTTGAACCTCCTCTTCGTCTCGCAGCTGCTTCCCTGGCCGCTCGACAACGGCACCGCCCTCCGCGTCTACCACCTGCTCCAGTGGCTCAGCGAGCGGCACCGCGTGACGCTCGTGGTGCTGGCCGAAGACTGGAAGACGGTGGACGAGACCTTCCCGCTCTGGCATCGCTTCGAGCGCGTGCTCTCTGTCCACCGCGTCACCTGCGCCTTCACCTGGACCCGACGCTACGAGCACCATCCGCCGGTGTCGGACCGGCTGAAGGCCCTGGTCTCGTCTCCGGTTCCGAGCTTCGCGCGGCGCTGGTACTCGCCCCAGCTGCTGGCCATCCTGCGCGACCTGCACGCGACGACCCCGTTCGATCTGGTGTGGGTAGAGCGATCCTATCTTGCGGAGATGGTCCGGGCGGCGGGATTCCGGCGGGTGGTCGTGGACGTGGACGACATCGAGAGCGTGGCCTTCTTCCGGGCGCTGCGCCGGGCGCCGTGGTATCCGTCCAAGCCCCTGCACTACGCCGAGTGGGCCAAGGGGCATCTGTACGAGCGGGCGCTGCTCCCCCTGAGGTTCCAGCGCCTGCTGGTGTGCAAGGAGGAGGATCGCCGCTTCTTCGTCCCCGGCGCCCGGCACAAGGTGTTCGTGGTGCCCAACGGTGTGCGGTCGTTCCCGCCCTGTGATCCGCGAGACGAGTCACCGGGCGAGATGCTCTTCGTCGGCGCCCTGGAGTACGGGCCCAACGTGGACGCGGTCACCTACTTCGTACGGGAGGTGTTGCCGCTGGTCCAGGCGCGCTGCCCGGGCGCCCGCTTCACGATGGTGGGGGCCCGCCCGGGCGAGGCTGTGCGGCGGCTGCACAACGGGAGCGACGTGGTCGTCGCCGGATCGGTGCCGGACCTGGAGCCCTACTATCGGCGCGCGCCGCTGGTCGTGGTGCCAATGCGGCTGGGCGGAGGCACGCGAATCAAGGTGCTGGAGGCGCTTGCGCACGGGAAAGCGCTCGTGACCACGTCGATCGGGGCTGAGGGATTGAGCCTGGCCCGCGGCGAGGCGCTCGAGATCGCGGACGGGCCCGAGGGCTTTGCCGCCACGTGCGTGCGGCTCCTGGGAGACCCCGAGGCACGGCGCCGCCTGGCCGAAAACGGCAGGCGGCAGGTGTTGGAGCGCTTCGAGTGGGATGCGGTGCTGGGCCGGAGCCTGGGAGACGTCCTGGCGCCGTAGCTCGTCAGAGGTACTCGGCGAACACGAATTCGAGGCGATGGAACAGCAGGAGGCTCGAGGCGAGGCCGCCGACCGCCCACAGCACCGCGTAGGCGAAATACCACGGGCTCCAGGCCAGGACCGCAGCGCCCGCCGGCGTCGTAGTCACGAGCGGGGCCAGCAGATTGTGGTGGTCGATGATGGCGAGACGGAAGCCCTCGACCAGCGGCGCGAGCGGGTTCAGCATCATGAGCGGCGCGCCGATGGGGCCGAACATGGTCGGCTCGAAGAACACCGGCGTGAAGAAGATGCCGAAGGTCACCATCACCTGCACGATGTACTTCACATCGCGGAAGAAGAGGTTGGCGCAGCTCACGAACAGGCCCACCGCCATCGTCACGCAGAAGAGCAGGACGACCAGCACCGGCACCCAGAGCAGCTGCCACGAGGGCGAGACGCCCAGCACCACTACCAGGACCGCCACCATGAGCGTGCCGATCAGGCTGTCGAACCCCTGGGCCAGGGTCACCGACAGCGGCAGCACCTCCCGCGGAAAGTAGATCTTCGCTACGAGGTTCGAGTTTCCCGTGAGGCTGGCGACGGAAAAGCCGAGGGAGCCGACGAAGAACGACCACGGCAGCGACTTCACCGCGAGGCCGGCGATGCTGCTCAGATTGAGCGGCATGTGCGAGATCGTGGCCATCGCGTACCGCACCAGGATGCCGGCCCCCACGACCACCATCGGCATGAGGATCGCCCACGCGAACCCCATCACCGCCTGCTTGTAGCGGATCCGGATGTCCCGCCGGGCGAGCTGCACCAGAAGCTCGCGATACCGCCAGAAGTCGAGGAAGATCTCGGCCAGCACGAAGAACGCACCCCTCCGGGCGGGGGACGTCTGGGCGATGGCAGCCCTCTCGGGGCTCTGGCTCACGCTGGTCATCGGGTAGTGGCTCCTCCGAAGGCGAAACATAGCCGCGCCCGCCGGGCGGGCCCAGCGTGTTGCGCTGGCCCTACAACGGCGGCACATTGCGGTCGAAATCGCCCGTCTGACACCAGCCCGAAGGGGCATGACACTTGCCCGATCCGTCCGGCGTGACTCGTCCCCATCTCTCGGTCGTCGTCCCCGTGTTCAACGAGGAGGAGAACGTGCCGCTCCTCGTGGCGGCCGTGCGCGAAGCCCTGGGGGACGGAGACGTCTGGGAGCTGCTGCTGGTGGACGACGGGAGCTCCGATCGCAGCTCCGCGGAGGCCGCCGCCGCCGCGGCCGCCGACCCCCGCGTGCGCCCGGTCAGCCTGGCCCGCAACTACGGCCAGACGCTGGCCATGCAAGCGGGATTCGACCAGGCGCGAGGGGACGTGGTCGTCAGCATGGACGGAGATCTTCAGAACGACCCGCGGGACATCCCCCGCCTCGTCGAGACGCTAGAGTCGGGGTACGATCTTGTCGCCGGCTACCGGGAGCGTCGTCAGGATAAGCTCGTCACTCGCAAGGTCCCATCTTGGGTGGCGAACCGCATCATACTGGCCCTCACCGGCGTGCAGATCCGGGACAACGGGTGCTCGCTCAAGGCTTACCGCCGTGCGACGCTCGAGCGGATGCATCTCTACTCCGACATGCACCGCTTTCTGCCGGCCTTCGCGGCGGCGACGGCCGGCGCCCGGATCACCGAGATCCCCGTGCGCCATCACGCCCGGCGTTTCGGCCAGAGCAAGTACGGCCTCTCCCGCATCTTCAAGCTTCTGGCCGACCTTCTCACGCTCACCATGATCGCCTGGTTCCGGGAACGGCCTCTCGCTCTCTTCGGCATGGGCGCCGCGACTGCCTTCGCCCTCGCCCTGGCCTTTCTCGGCTGGACCGCAGTCGCGCTGGAGCGGTTCCAGAACGTGTCCGCCAACGCCTACGTCCTTCCCGCGGCGACTCTGCTCTGGCTCCTGCTCGCGTCCTATCTGCTCATGCTCGGTCTCGTGGGCGAAGTGGCGCTCCGGCGCGCGCGCGAGGCGCAGCCGGAGCTGCTGCCCATCGCCGTGGAGCGCGCCACATGACCGAGCCGAGCCCCGACGTTACCGTCATCGTTCCGGTGGTCGAGCGCCCGACCTCGCTGACGGCCCTCTACCGGGAGTTCTCCGCGCCGCTTCGCCAGGCGGGGCGATCGTTCGAGTTCATCTTCATCACCCACCCCTGGTTCCGTCGCCTGACCGATCCCCTCGGCGAGCTGGCCGCGCAGGGCGAGCCGATCCGGCTGATGGAGGTGATGCAGGGGGTGGGCGAGACCGCGCTGATCAAGCTGGCGGCGGCCAGCGCCCGCGGGACGCTGCTGGTCACGCTGCCGGCCTACCTCCAGACCGAAGCATCCGCGATTCCGGGCCTGCTGGCGCGGGTCGAAGCCGGCGCCGACCTCGCCGTGGCATGGCGCTGGCCCCGGCGGGACTCGCTGGTCAACCGACTCCAGAACCGGATCCTCCACCTGTTCGTCGGCGGCATCACCGGCGGACGGCTGCACGACGTAGCCTGCGGCGTGCGCGCGCTGCGCCGCGAGGTGGTGCAGGAGGTGCCGCTGTACGGCGAGTTCGCGCGGTTCCTGCCGCTCCTGGCGCTCCGGGAGGGCTTCGTGGTCGAGGAGGTCCAGAGCCCGGTGCATCCGGCGGCCATGCGTCTCAGAGTCTACAGCCCGGGCGTCTACCTGCGCCGGCTCATCGACGTCGTCGGCCTGCTCTTCCTGCTCAAGTTCACCGAGAAGCCGCTCCGGTTCTTCGGGCTCATCGGCAGCCTGCTGTCGGGCCTCGGTGCCATTCTGCTCGCCGTGCTGTTCTTTCAGCGGCTGGCTGGAGAAAGCCTGGCGAACCGCCCGCTGCTCCTGCTTGCCGTGCTCCTGATGGTGCTCGGGATCCAATCCGTCGCCCTCGGGCTGATCGGCGAGATGATCGTGCACCTCACCGCGTCGCAGCGGCGCCGCTATCGGCTGCGCACTGCACCCTCACGTCCCGCCCGGCCCGAAGCCGCCTAGCTCACGCCCCCAACACCGGGATACCGATCCGCCGCACCGCCTCGACGAACGTAGCGACGCCGGAGCAGCCCTCCCGGATCGCCGAGGGGCCGGGTGCCGGGTTCACCGACGGATACGCCGGCGGGCTTCCGCGCAGGCACTCGCCGATCAGGGGGCGGACGTCGTAGGGCACCGCCAGGCGAAGATCGACGTCCTCGCGAACCTCCCGCACCGCCGGACCGTGATAGATCGACGCGACCAGGGCGCCCGTCAGCTGGCGCAGAATGGACACGTGCGCACCCTGCCACATGGCGCCCCGGTCCCAGCAGGCGCTCAGGCTGCGCCGCTGGAGGATGGACGACTCATCGAGCCAGCGCCGCAACCGGTGCTTGCCGCGGCCCCCGGTCACCCGGACGATGCGGTCGGTCAGCTCGGCGAGGCGGTCTCTCTCGTGGCAGTAGTACTTCCACTTGGCGGTCATGAAGGGGCTGCCCAGCTGGCCCTTCCAGAAGATCAGTCGCCCCCCCAGCTCGCGGGCGAGCCTCGCCAGCTGAGGTCCCCAGCGACAGTGCGCCAGATCGTTGCGGCACGCGTTGACCAGCACTTCGACGTCCAGCAGCGATGGGTCCGAATCGTTCAGCTCGACCAGATCGAAGGAGAGGCCGTTCTCGTCCATGAAGGCGCGAACCAGCCCGTGGTTCGGAGGTGCGCTGACTACCAGCACCGGATTACGCCAGGGAACCAGCAGCATGTTGAGGCTGTCCCGGCCGCCGCACATCAGCACGTTGGTATAGCCGGGGTTGAGGCGCTCGATCTCGGAGGCGTCGGTGCGCATCCCGGCCGCCACCCGGCGCGCGAACTCCTCCGGGCTCCGGATCCGGCGAGTGGTGCTGACGGGGCCGCCCAGTCGCACGATCTCCAGGTCGAGCGTCGCGGCGCCGGACTGGTAGGGGTAGGTACGGGTCGCGACCTCGTTGACGACGGTCGGATTCAGTCGCAGGCTGCCCTTGTTGAGGATCAGCGAGAGCAGCGAGTAGGAGTAGTGATCGCCCTGCCGGTAGACGGGGTAGAAATGGGGCCTGCCCTCGAACCGGGGAGTGCGCCAGATGGTAGGGCCGTGCTGCGACCACATCGCCGGCTCGGACAGGATGGCGCACTCCTGCACGGGACCGGTGCGGAGGTCGACCCCGGCGATGGAGCGGTTCGTCCACGCCGCCCATTCCAACCGCGGACCGGCTGGGACCGTGGACTTCTTCCTCCCCCAGCGGCGCGGGCCTTCGGGCCCGGGCGGCGCCGGGAGCGGTCCGGGCCAGCCGCTCGGCTCGCTCATTCGACCCTGTCCTTGGGCAGGAGATTACCACCTCAAGGGGCCAGAATCGTGCCGGCATCCGGGGGCGTTCGAGAAGACGTAAGTAATTGGGAGAGTTTGTTTTACGTATTTTGTGGCGAGCCTTGTAGCGTGGGCCGGATAGGGGTCGTGTCGTTGCGGCTCCGCGACATCGGCCCCAGAGTGCCCCTCCTCGTCCGGACCCTAGGCCGCGGCTTCCGCGGCCTCGGCGACGGCCTCTTCCCGCCCCAGCCAGAGCGCGGTGGAGCAGAGGCGCCAGAGCTTCATCGGGTCGGCAGCCAACAGAGTGTCGTAGCTGCCGTAGAGGCCCGGGGAGACTCCCAGGACGTCGAGTCGGCCCAGGGCGGCCTCGAAGCCGGACCGGTTCGAGGCGAGGAAACCCTGATAGTCGAACGGGAATCCCATCTTCTCCCGTCGCCAGACGATCGCCTGAGGGAGATGGTCCTCCATGGCACGCCGCAGCACATATTTCGTCCAGCCGTCCTGAAAGAGGTATTGGATTGGCAGCTGGAGGCCGAGCTCGACGATCCGGTAGTCGAGAAAGGGGTAGCGCGCCTCGATCGGGACCTCCATCGTGAAATGGTCGTTGCTGCGCAGGTAGTACGGCAGCATCGCCACTCGCTGGTGGAAGAGCTGCTGCTGCTGGAAGCTCAGGCCCGCGTACCGTGCCCGGTACGCCTCCGCCGACAGACCCTCGATAGCGGGGGTGAGCGGACGTCCGAGGAGTCGCTTCGCGGCCCCGATCGCGGTGGCCCGGGCTCGCCACCAGCGGCCGCTCAGGCGCTGGCGCAGGGTTGGTGCCCGGTAGCAGCCTCGCGCGCGATCGTACTGTTCCACGTGGTCGCGGAGGCCCGCATCACACAGCTCGGCCGCGGCCCTGGGCCAGAACAGGTGCTCGTAGCCGGCGAGCACCTCGTCGCCACCTGCGCCAGCGAGCACAACGAAGGCTCCGTCGGCCTTCATGCTGCGGCGCATCTGGAAGTGGGTGTAGATGTTCGGCGAGTGATACGGCTCTTCCATTACGGTGCTGAAGTCGGCGGA
Organism: Gemmatimonadota bacterium; assembly: GCA_041488455.1. Taxonomy (GTDB): domain Bacteria; phylum Gemmatimonadota; class Gemmatimonadetes; order Gemmatimonadales; family GWC2-71-9; genus DASQPE01. Next base: position 5,826 of record JBGPPG010000088.1, on the reverse strand, counting down.
TTCGCCGAGGAAGTCCCTCTCCGGGCGAAGCATCACCCGATAGTCGATCCGGTACCGCTGCAGCATCGTCCGGGCGAACGGCTCCTCGTCCTGCCCCGGGACCTTGACCGTGAAAGTCGTAACCGGGCGGTCCCGGAGCGTCGCCGCGGCTGCAACGATGGAGGAGCTGTCCATGCCGCCGCTCAGCTCGCAGGCGACTTCGACGTCGGCGCGGAGTCGGAGCGAAACGGCATCGAACAGCCGGCTGCGTAGCTCGGTGGCCGCCTCATCGAGCGAGAGATCTTGCGACGAGAGCCGCTGCCGGGGGGGCGTCCAGTAGCGCACTGCGCGGGCCCCCTCGAGCCGCGCACCTTCGCGCCCGATCCGGACGGCGCTCGCCGCGGGAAAGCTCCGGACCTCGCGATACATGGTCGTATCGTCGAGGTCCTTCATTCCGGTCTCGATGAATCCAAGAATGCGTGCGGTGTCCCGGCGGACCGTCGCGGGTGCGACGGCGATCAGCGGTCGGATCGTGCTGGCGAAGAAGAGCCCGCTTTCGGTCTCGCGGACGTAGAGGGGGGCAACCCCCATGCGATCGCGCGAGAGGACGAGCGTCGCGGCCCGGTGATCGTAGAGGGCGACGGCCCAGAAACCGTTAAGCCTGGACCAGAGCGAATCGCCCCAGTGCCGGTAACCTTCGACCAGGACCTCAGTGTCGCTGGCCGTGTGAAAAGCGGCTCCCGCTGCCTCGAGCAGGCGCCGCAGCTCGATGTAGTTGTAGATCTCGCCGTTGAAGACCGCCGTGATGGCTCGGTCGCGGCTCCGGAACGGCTGGTGCCCGCCGGCTGAGAGATCGACGATGGCGTAGCGGGCATGAATCAGGGCGAGGTCGTGCGGTAGCACCGATCCCGTGCGCGGGGCGACTCGGTGCTCGGCCTGCACCGCGGTGGGGCTGTGCTCCGTTGCCCAGGTGACGGACTGGCCGTGCGTCCGGTCGGCCAGGAAGATGCCTCCGTCGTCTGGACCGCGGCTCCGCACACCCGAGAGAAGCGTGCGCGCGACTCGCAAGTCGCTCGACGGACCGCGCAACACGTAGCCTGCGATGCCACACATTCGTATTTCCTCACGTCTCGCCCGCACGGGGTTTGGCTTGCCTCAAGGGCTCGAGGAAAGGCCAGAATCATGCCGCCGTACGACGACGCTTGGCCCTGCCATCGAGAGTGCCCGGCTGGCGCTACATTCCCCACCCCGGGAGGGCGGCGGTCTGGGCGCCGCAGCGTGTGGCGGAGGTCCGACAAGGGGCCCGCGCACTCCGGGATGGCCGGGGCAAGAAGCCCCAGGTTGCGCCAGCACAATGGTTTGCGATCTCGCACCCGTAGTCAAAAGCGGTACGGCTCTTGCCCCTTGGGGAGGGAGGCGGCAAGACCCCTCACCCCGAACCAGGCTCGGAATGCGAGCCGGGCAGGCAATGCGCATCGGGATTTTGGCGAGTCAGTATCCGTTGCCCACCGAGACATTCGTCTATGAGTCGGTGCGCTGGCTCGCGGCCGCGGGCCACCGGGTTGACGTAATTGCAGATCGCCGGGCCGGCGGACCAGGCCTGGCGGAGCGCGACTACCCGGCGACCGTACTCGGGCCCTGGCTGGGCCGAGGTGACAAGCTGCGGCGCATGCTCTCGCACCCGGTGCGGGTTCTCGCGGGCGCCTCGCGGGCGCGGCGGCTCCAGGGGTCCTCCACGTTCACGTTCACGGAGTGCCTCGCGCGCTCGACCCTCTCCGGCATCCGGCGCAGCGACTTCGTCCTGGCGCACTTCGGTCCGGCCGGAGCCCAGTGGCTGCCGGTCGTGGCTGCTGCGCGGCGCCCGTATGCGGTCTTCTTTCACGGCTTCGATGCCACGCGGCACCTGCAGGAACGGCCACACGCGTACGACGGGCTGATCGCGTCGCGTACGGCGGCCCTCACCAACAGCGAGTATCTGAAGGGCCGGCTCGTCGCGGGGGGGTTCGACCCGGAACGGGTGGGAGTTGTCCGTCTCGGCGTCTCCGACGCGCTCGACGCGCGGAGTGCCCGCCCCGCCGCGGCCGGAGGCCAGGTGTTGTCGATCGCGCGCCTGGTCGCCAAAAAGGGGCTGGACGACTCCATCCGGGCGTTCGCTCAGGCCCAGGACGCGCTGAGGGGGACATGGCGGTACCGCATCATCGGAGAGGGTCATTTGCTGGGCGAGCTTCAGGCGCTGGCCGCGTCGCTCGGCGTGGGACCACTGGTCGAGTTCAGCGGGACGCTCCCCCGCGACGAGACTCTGCGCGCGCTGGAGCAGGCGTCGGTGTTCCTGCTCACCAGCAAGACCGGCGAGGCCGGTGACACCGAGGGGACTCCAGTGTCGATTCTCGAGGCGGCCACGGTGGGCCTGCCCATTGTGACGACGATTCACGCGGGCATTCCGGAGCTGCTTCCGCCCGACTCCGCGCGGCCGGTCATGCTCCGCCCCGAGGGTGACGTCCAGGGCGTCGCGGCCGCGCTCCGCGCCCTCGCAGCTGATCCGGGGCTTCGGAGCGAGTGGGGAGCGGCATGCCGGGCGTTCGTTCGGGCAGGACACTCGTCCACCGCCCACGTGGCCGCGCTCCTCGCCGCGCTCGAGCGCTTCGCGGAGCCGCCCCGGTGACCGCCAGGGCCGACCTCGACGTGAGCGTCGTCATCGCGACCCGCAACCGGGCGAATCTCCTGGTCGAGACCCTGGGTCACATCGCGAGGCAGGAGGTCGGTGGCCTCAGTTGGGAAGCGATCGTAGTGGACAACGGCAGCACCGATCGGACGGCCGCCGTTCTGGAAGCGGCTCGGGCGACCCTGCCACTCGTGGCCCTGAGCGAGCCGCGGCCCGGGAAGAACCGCGCCATGAACCGGGCGCTGGAGGCGGCCCGCGGCCGACTGGTAATATTCAGTGACGACGACGTGATTCCGGGACCCGGCTGGGTCCGGGAAATGGCCGGAGCCGCCGATCGGTGGCGGGAGCACGGGATTCTCGGGGGCCCGGTCCTTCTGACCTTCCCGGCGGGCACGCCTGAATGGCTCCAGGAGTGCGCAATCCTGGGCGCCAATTTGCCCCAGTTCGTGCAGCCGCAGGGCGAGGGCCCGCTCGCTCAAGCGCCGTTCGGCCCGAACTACGCCGTCCGCCGCGCCCTGCTGGCCGGTATCCGGTTCGACGAGGGCATCGGCCCGACGGCCGGTACGGGCTATGCAATGGGATCGGAGACAGAGTTGCTGTTTCGCCTCATGAAGCACCAAGGAGTAGGAGCCGTATACGTGCCCGACGCGGCCATCCAGCATGTGGTCCTGCCGGCGCAGCTCGAGACTGCGTCGCTGCTTCGGCGCAGCTTCAGGAGTGGCCGGAGCGCCGTGCGCCTGGGCTGGGACCGGTACGTGACCCGGGCCGGCCGTCAGGTCCTGGGGGCGCCCGGCTACCTTTGGCGCATGGCCCTCAAGGCAGGCGCCAACTATGCCCTCAGGCTGCCCGCCGGACGGCGCACGAGCCTCGCTGCCGGTCTGCGTTTCTCGTACCTGCTCGGCTGCCTCCACGAGCACCGGAGCCGCGGTACCGCCCCCGGCCACGCGGTCCCGCTGCCCTCATGAGAGTCTCGCTGCTCATCGCGACGCGCGATCGGCGCGCCAGTCTCGAGCGCTGCCTCGATGCCGCAAGCCGCGCACGGGCTCCCGGCCCGCTCGAGGTCGTCGTGGTGGACAATGGCTCGCGTGACGGAACCGGCGCCTTCCTAGCCGAATACGCCCGCCGGGCTCGGTTCACGCTCGTGGCTCTCTCCGAGCCGCAGCCCGGCAAGTCCCGCGCGCTCAACACCGGGCTCGTGCAGGCGACCGGGGACGTGATCGCCTTCATCGACGACGACATCTACCTCACGCACGACTACTTCGAGCGGCTCGCGGAAATCTTCGATCGCGAGGAGGTAGGCTATTGCGGGGGCCGGATACTGCTGCACGATCCGACCGACCTGCCGATGACGGTTCGCACGACGACCACGACCCAGCTCATACCCCCGGGCACGTTCATCACGGCGGGGGAGATCCAGGGCTGCAACATGGCGTTTCGGCGAGAAGTGCTGGAAGCGATCGGAGGCTTCGACCCGATGCTCGGTCCGGGCACTCCGTTCATCTGCGAGGATGTCGATCTGGCGGCCCGCGCCTCGGTAGCCGGGTGGGTGGGCGGGTACTTCCCGGAGCTCCTGGTGTATCACCACCATGGGCGGAAGACTTCAGCCCAGGAGGCCGCGCTGGTGCGCGACTACAGCTGGGGTCGGGGCGCCTACTTCGCCAAGTTCATCTTCGACCGGCGTACCCGGGTCCAGTACCTCAAGCGCTGCTATTGGCACTGGCGTGCGCTGCCGTTCAGGGTGCTGCGCCAGGAGATCTCCGGCGCGACGCGCTACAGCCTGGCGCGCCTCTTCGCGTCGCCGCAGCCGACGCCACCCGTGCCCGCGAGGCCTTCGGATCCCGCGCGCGCGCCGGTCAAGGCCGGCTGAGCCTCAACCCAGGAACCCCGCCGCGTACCAGCGGAATCGCCCCCGCGCGGCGCTCGCGGTCTTGAGCTCGTCCAGCCACCGCTCCGGCCTGCCCACCGCCCGCCACAACCGGTACTTCGCTTCGGACTCTACCAGCTCCCGCCAGAGCCACAGGGGCCGGCCGAGCAACGCCGGTTTCTGCAGCGTCGCTCCGCGCCCCAGGTACTCGCCCCAGCCGAAGTAGTAGCCGCGCAGGTAAGAGACCGTCTGGCGCGCCTTGGGGATGAAGTGCGTGACCCGCGCTCCGGGGACCCACCAACCCTCTTGGCCCGACGCCGCCAGGTGGCGGACGAGCGCCAGCTCCTCGCTCCGCATGGAGCTGCCGGGCCGAAGGCCGAGACGGGGATCGTACGTCACCTCCCGATACACCTCCCGTCGGACGGCCATGTTGGCGCCGTATGGAAAGGTCCTGGCCGAAAGACGGACGGGTTCCGAGCCGAGGTCGAGAACCGCGAAGGCCGCATGGACCCGGCCGAACCCTGTCCTGAGCCAGGCCGGAGGCTCCCCCTCGAACCACGGCTCGATCGGGCCGCCGAAGAAGGTTGCGTCGGGCCACCGATCGAACGCGGCAGCGTACTCGACGAGCCACGCCTGGTCCACGAGCACGTCGTCGTCGGTCCAGACGACGTACTCCCCGCGTGCCTCCCGGATGGCCGCGTTCCTCGCGTTCGACTGGCCGGGCTCCGGCTCGTAGACGCGGCGTAGCGGCAGCCGCGTCTGGAACTCGGCCAGCACGGCGTCGGTCCCGTCGGTGCAGCGATTGTTGACGACCACCAGCTCCCAGGTCAGCTCCGCCGGTGCCGACAGATGCGACATGCGCTCCAGCGTCTGGCGAAGCAGGTCGCAGCGGTTCCAGGTGCAGATGGCGACTGTCAGGCGCAGCGACATCGGTGGCGTGGTCCTCGGCTGGTCGGTTTCGCGCCGGTTCCCTATGAGAGACGCAGCAATCCCCGGAGCGGGGCGCGCAGAGCCCGTTGGGCCGCCGGCGGCACTCGGTCCCAGAGCCGCGTCGCCGCGAGCCATACCGGCCAGAGGGGGCGTGCCCGCCGCCACCGTCGCTGGAGCTTCTCGCTTCGGGGCACCAACGCGCCGAGCTCGAGGGCCAGCGTAAAGAACGCGGAATCGCGGCTGCGCCAGGCGTTGCTCAGCAGGCGCTCCCAGGAGGCGCGCATCACTTCTCCGACCCGATCGGCGGTGGCCGGGTCTTCGGCCTCGATCGAATGAAACAGACGGGACCGGGACTCGTAGGCGCCACGAATGAGGTTGAGCCGCTGCTCGC
>JBGPPG010000087.1:0-13901 GCA_041488455.1 Gemmatimonadota bacterium | reverse complement strand
GTCGTACGTCAAGTCCGAGCGGGAGATGCGCGCGCTCTTCAAGGATCATCCCGAGACCCTGGAGAACACCGCTCGCGTCGCCGACCTCTGCGAGTTTGCGTTCGAGAAGCGTTACTACCTGCCAGGGTTCCCACGGCCGGCCGAGTACGCGAGCGACGAGGCGATGCTGGAGCATCTCGCCGCCGGGGGCGCGGCGGAGCGCTACGGCACACCGCTGCCTCCGAACGTGCAGGAGCGGCTCGATTACGAGCTCGGCGTCATCAACCGCGCGGGCTACGCCGGCTACTTCCTCATCGTGCAGGATTTCATCGCGGCCGCGCGGGCGCGCGGCATCCCGGTGGGACCGGGCCGCGGCTCGGCGGCGGGATCGCTGGTGGCGTACAGCCTGGGGATCACGAGCGTGGACCCGCTCCGGTTCGACCTCCTGTTCGAGCGGTTCCTGAACCCCGAGCGGGTGTCCATGCCGGACATCGACGTGGACTTCTGCTTCGAGCGCCGAGGCGAGGTGATCGAGTACGTCCGCGAGCGATACGGCCGGGACAGCGTGGGCCAGATCGTCACCTTCGGCACCATGAAGGCGCGCGCGGCGGTCAAGGACGTGGCCCGGGTGCTCCGGATTCCGCCGGCGGACGCCGACAAGCTCACCAAGCTCATCCCGTCCGGCCCCGCCTACAGCCTCTCCATACGCGACGCGGCGGAGAAGATCCCCGAGATCCGCGACCTCATGCGGAGCGACCCGACCTACCAGCGCCTGATCAACCTCAGTGCGAGGATCGAGGGGATCTCGCGCCACATGTCGGTACACGCGGCCGGGGTCGTCATCGCGCCGGGACCGCTCACCGACTACGTGCCCGTCTGCACCGCGCCCACCAAGGGTGCGGGGCAGTCGGCCGACGGCGAAGACGCGATCATCACCCAGTACGACATGACCGCGCTGGAGCAGGTCGGCATGCTCAAGATGGACATACTCGGCCTCAAGACGCTGACGGTCATCCACGATACGTGCGAGATGATATCCCGGCAGGGCGGGACGGCGCCTGACATGGACGCGCTCCCACTGGACGACCCCGGCGTGTACGAGCTGCTCCGCCAGGGGCGCACGGCCGGGATCTTTCAGTTCGAGTCGCCGCTCGCCACCGACACGCTCCGCGCGATGAAGTGCGACCGCTTCGACGATCTGGTCGCCGCGAACGCCCTGCTCCGCCCGGGGCCGCTGGACGCGGGCATGCATACGGTGTTCATCAAGCGGAAGCTGGGGCAGGAACGGGTAACCTACGCGCACCCGCTGCTCAAGGAAATCCTCGAGCCGACCTACGGCGTCATCACCTATCAGGAGCAGGTGATGCGCATCGCCAACGTGCTCGCCGGCTTCACCCTCGCCGAAGCCGACGTGCTCCGGAAGGCAGTGGGCAAGAAGGATCAGGAGCTGGCCAACCAGGAGGTCGCCAAGTTCGTCGAGCGGGCGGCGGCGCAGGGGCATCCGCGCCACGTCGTGGAGGAGCTGGGACGGCAGATCGTCACCTTCGGCCGCTACGGGTTCAACAAGTCGCACTCCGTGGCGTACTCGGTCCTCTCCTACCACACCGCGTGGCTCAAGACCTACCATCCCGCCCAGTTCATGGCGGCGCTCCTCTCCTCCGAAATCGGTAACACCGACAAGGTGGTGCAGTACATCAACGAGGCGCGCGAGCTGGGGCTCGAGGTGCTGCCGCCGGACGTCAACGAGTCGGGGTGGAAGTTCACGGTGGTCGGCGACCGTCGGCTCCGCTTCGGGTTGGGCGCCGTGCGCAACGTGGGATGGGGTGCGATCGAATCCATCCTCGCGGCCCGGGGCCAGGGCCCGTTCACGTCCCTCGCCGACTTCGCGGAGCGCATCGACCTCCGGCTCTGCAACAAGCGGGTGCTCGAGTCGCTCGTGGCCGCGGGCGCGTGCGACTCGCTCGGCGGCCATCGCAAGCAGCTGATCGAGGGACTCGACCAGGTCCTGGCGGAGGCGCAGCTCCAGCAGCAGGAGCGGGAGGCGGGCCAGGCCTCGCTGTTCGGTGAGGCGGCCGCCCAGCATCGCCCCGCCGTGCCCACACTTCCCGACCTGCCCGCCTGGACCGAGGCCGAGCGGCTGGCGCGGGAGAAGGACGTGCTCGGGTTCTTCATCTCCGGCCATCCGCTCGAGCCGTTCCGGAGCGAGGTCGAGCTGTTCGGCACCCGGACCACGGCGACTCTCGGCGAATGGAGCGAGCACGCCGTGAGCGTGGCCGCCGTCGTGACCGCGGTGCGGCGGCAGATCTCCAAGAAGACGGGCAAGGAGTACGCGCGGGTGGTGCTGGAGGATTTCCACGGGACCGCGGAAGCGATCGTCTTCCCCGAGGCGTGGGCCAAGCTCAATCAGGTGGTGCTGCCCGACCGGGCGCTCCTGCTCACGGGAGGCCACAGCGTGCGGGACCGGGGCGAGGACCGCGCGCCGTTCGTGGTGGAGGCCGCCCGGCCCCTCGATGAGCTGAAGCGCACCGGAGCTGTGGGCTTGAGCCTCCGGTGGCGAGCGCCCTCCGCCCCCCCGCCGGATGTGCTCCGGGCGGCCGCGGCCCTCTGCAGCGCCCATCCGGGGCCCGTTCCTGTCTATATTGAGTGGTCAGACGGGAACGGCGAGGCCGTTCGGCTCCGGGCGAAGCGCGTGCGGGTCGCCCCCGGAGAGGACTTGGTGCGGGCCCTCCGGGATCTTCTTGGCAGCGACGCCGTCCACTACGTGAAAGCGAGCTGAAAGGGCATGGCGCCGACCTATACCCTTGAGTTCGAGAAGCCGCTCCTCGAGCTGGAAAAGCAGATCGACGAGCTCAAGCGCCTGGGTGAGGAGCGGCAGATCGACGTGGACGGCGAGCTCGAGGGGCTCCAGAGCAAGCTGGAGGCCCTCCGCGGGGAGATCTACCGGAACCTGAGCCCGATGCAGCGGGTGATGGTGGCACGACACCCCCGCCGGCCGTACACGCTGGATTACCTCAGCACGATCTTCACCGACTTCATCGAGCTGCACGGTGACCGCCTGTTCCGCGACGACCCGGCCATCGTCGGCGGCTGGGCCCGCCTCGCCGGCATCTCGGTCATGGTGGTCGGGCACCAGAAGGGCCGTGACACCAAGGAAAACCTCAAGCGCAACTTCGGCATGCCCCACCCCGAGGGCTACCGGAAGGCGCTCCGCCTCATGGAAATGGCCTCGAAGTTCAGCGCGCCGGTCATCACTCTCATCGACACGCCGGGCGCCTACCCGGGGCTCGGGGCCGAGGAGCGCGGGCAGTCGGAGGCGCTGGCCCGCAACATTCTCGAGATGGCCGGCCTCGAGACGCCGATCATCAGCTGCGTCATCGGCGAGGGCGGCTCCGGGGGCGCCCTCGCCCTCGGCGTCGCCGACCGGGTGCTGATGCTGGAGAACTCGGTCTACTCCGTCATCTCGCCGGAAGGCTGCGCGGCCATCCTCTGGAAGGACGCCGGCCAGCGCGAGCGAGCGGCCGAGGCCCTCAAGCTCACGGCGGAGGACCTGCTGCGCCTCAAGCTGATCGATGAGATCGTGCCCGAGCCGGTGGGGGGAGCCCACGTCGATCCCGACACCACGGGGGAGGCGCTCCGCGCTACCCTGATCCGCCACGCGACCGAGCTTCGAAAGATCCGGCCAGAGAAGCTGGTCAAGCGCCGGGCGGAGAAATACGCCGCCATGGGCGTCTTCACCGAGGCCTGATGCTGCAAACGGTCGAGGTACGGTTCAAGGGGACCCGCAAGGGCTACTTCACCTGGGCCGACGAGGTGACACCGCTCAAGCTCCAGGAAGCGGTCATCGTCGAGGTCGAGCGGGGGAAGGACTTCGGGCGGATCACCGCCACCGGTGACGTGGCGAATCGAAAGTGCACCTCGTGCAGCACCAGCTGCGCGATCGGCGACGGGCCAGGCGACGCCCCCGCTCCCTCCGCCGACGAGCCGCTCAAGCCCGTCCTCCGCCGCGCCACTCCCGACGACATCCGCCAGCACAACGAAAGCCGCCGCTCCGAGGAAGACGTGCGCCGCAAGGTGCTGGAGCGGGTGCGGACGCACGCGCTCACGATGAAGGTGAGCGATACCGAGTGGCAGTGGGACCGGAACAAGCTCACGATCTACTTCACGGCGGAGAAGCGGGTGGATTTCCGCGCGCTGGTCCGCGATCTCGCTTCGGTGTTCCGTACCCGGATCGAGCTCCGGCAGATCGGCGTGCGCGACGAGGCGGCGCGGCTGTCGGGCGTGGGCCGCTGCGGCCGGGAGTACTGCTGCTCCACCTGGCTGGGCGAGCTCTCGCCCGTCAACCTGGGCCTGGCCAAGGACCAGCATCTCTCGCTCAATCCGTCCCAGATCTCGGGCGGGTGCGGCCGGCTGCTGTGCTGCCTCAAGTACGAGCACGAGTTCTACGTCACCGCCCGCAAGCGATTCCCCAAGGAAGGCAAGACGCTCCGCACGGCCATGGGGACCGAGAAGGTCGTGGCGGTGGACATCTTCCGCGAGCGGGTGTTCCTCAAGAGCGAGGAGCAGGGGTCCCGCATCATCCCGCTGGTGCAGCTCCGGGAAGAGGTGGAGCGGCTGGGTGAGGTGCTGCCGACTCCGGAGAATCGCCCCAAGCCGCTGCCTCTGCCGGAAGCCGCAGAGCTCGCCCCGACACCCTCCACCAACGGTCACGGCCGCCCCAACGGCGCCACCCGGCCGGACGGCGCCCCCCGCCGCCGGCGGCGGCGGCGCGGAGGAGGTGGCAGCCCCGGCGCGTCCGGCCCACCCCGGTCCGAGTCCTGAGTGGCGAAGTTTTACCTCACGACCGCCATCGACTACTCCAATGGCGAGCCGCACCTCGGTCATGCCCTGGAGAAGGTCGGCGCGGACTGCATCGCCCGCTACCGCCGGCTGCGGGGCGACGCGGTGCACTTCCTCATGGGCATGGACGAGAACGCCCAGAAGGTGGCGCAGGCGGCGGAGCAGGCCGGCGTGCCGCCCGCGGAATGGGTGCGCACGCTCGCTGAACGGTTCGACTCGACCTGGCGCCGCCTGCTCTGCTCCCATGACGACTGGATCCGGACGACGGAGCCGCGGCACCACCGCGGCACCGTCGCACTGATCGAGCGCATCCGCGAGCGAAACCCGGACGACGTTTTCACCGGCGAGTACGAGGGACTCTACTGCACCGGCTGCGAGGAGTTCAAGCAGGAGTCCCAGATCGTGGATGGGCACTGCGAGGAGCATCCCAACCTCGAGCTGGTCCGCACCAAGGAGCGGAACTACTTCTTCCGGCTGAGCCGCTATCGCGATCCCATTCTCGACCTGATCCGCTCGGGCAAGCTCGCCGTGGAGCCGGCCATCCGGCGCAACGAGGTCGTGAAGGTTCTCGAGGCGGGGCTCCAGGACATCTCGATCTCGCGCCTGCGGCTCGCGTGGGGCATCCCGTTCCCCGGCGATCCCGACCAGACGGTCTACGTCTGGTTCGACGCCCTGATCAACTACCTCTCGGCCACCGGCTTTCCCGACCCCGGCTACGAGCGGCTGTGGCCCGCCGAGCTGCACGTCGTCGGGAAGGGCATCACCCGGTTCCACTGCATCATCTGGCCGGCGATGCTGCTGAGCGCCGGAGTGGCGCTGCCCCGGGAGGTGTGGGCCCACGGCTATGTGCAGTGGGGCGGCGCCAAGGTCTCCAAGTCGGCCGGGACCGCCGTCAGCCTGGACGACGCGATCGTCCGCCACGGGCCGGATGCCCTGCGCTACTTCCTGCTCCGGGAGGTCGGGTTCGAGGCCGACGGCAACTTCACCTGGGAGCGGTTCGACGAGCGGTACACGGCGGATCTCGCCGACGGCCTGGGTAACCTGGCGTCTCGCTCGCTGGCCATGATCGCCCGATATCGGTCGGGGCAGGTGCCGGCCGGGGGGGCGGGAACGTCGCTCGAGGCGGCGGGCATTGCGGCCGTGGGCCGGTATGCCGGGGCGATGGACAAGCTGGACCTGCGGGGCGGAGCAGAGGCGGTCTTCGAGCTCGTGGGAAACGCCAACCATTACGTCCAGCAGACCGCCCCCTGGACCCTTGCCAAGCAGGGGCGGGAGGCCGACCTGGACGAGGTGCTGGGCAGCCTGGCACGCTGCCTGTACCGCCTTGCCGTACTGGCAGCCCCATTCATGCCGGGCAAGGCGCAAGCCCTCTGGCAAGCCCTCGGCGGGGCCGGGGAGGCGGGGGGGGCGCACTGGGCTTCACTGGGGTCCCCGCCGACGGCTGGCATGGCTACTGCAAAGCCTGAGGTGCTCTTCCCCAAGCCACCACCGGCCTGAGACTTAGAGATTTCGTTGTCAAATCACTGTGTGTCAAACGGTTAGGCGAACCGGGCGCCGGGTTGACAATGCTTTGTTCAGGCACGACTTTAGCCTACTCTACCGGCCGGGATTCTTCCCTTGTTTGACCGATCCGGCCAGGTCTGATCCTGATGGCCACACACGGGCCCGCAAGCCCCGGCCTTCGAGCCGTTCTTGAGCTAGAACCAGGAGTCTCAAGTGTCCCTGGACCCCTGTTCGTGTCGAGTGTCTGTTGATGGCTAAGCGCCGCTGGACCATCGTGCTCGTCCCCCAGGGTGCGGGGCCGTCCAAGGTGGTCGAGCTGTCGCGTGGCGTGGTGAAGCTGGCCGCGGCCGTGGCAGTGGTGCTGGCAGTCGCTGCGGTTCTCCTCGGCTCGGCCACCGTGTCGCGTCGGATCGAGTTTTCGCGGACCACGCGGCTGGAAGACGAGAACGGCCGCCTGGCGCAGGAGCTGGGCGAGTTGCACAGCCGGCTCACCAACCTCTCTGACACAATCGCCCGGATCTCCCAGCGCGACGCCAAGGTTCGCCTCTTGGCCAACCTCGACCCCATCAGCCCGCAGGTGCAGGCGGCCGGTATCGGCGGCCCCGCGGCCCCGCCCTCGCCGGGGAGCCTCGGGACTCCGTTGCTCCGGAAGGCGGCCGACGTGCGGGTGGACGCCAACGCGCTCATCCGTCGCGCCAACCTGCTGGCCGCGTCCTTCAGCGCGGCCGCCGACAGTCTGGCGGCCCATGGCGACCGCCTTGCCGCCACCCCGTCCATCATGCCGACACAGGGCTGGCTCTCGAGCGCGTTCGCGGCGATGCGGGAGCATCCCATCCTGCACATCGCCCGGCCGCACGAAGGCATCGACGTGTCGGCTCCGATGGGGACTCCGATCGAGGCTCCGGCCGCCGGCATCGTGCGGTCCACCGGGTGGGAAGCGGGCTACGGCAACACGATCGAGATCGATCACGGGTTCGGCATCACCACCAAGTTCGCCCACACCTCGCGGATCCTGGTGCACCAGGGCCAGCGGGTGCAGCGCGGCGAGCGCATCGCCATCGTGGGAAATTCCGGCCTGGCGACGGGCCCGCACCTTCACTACGAGGTGCACGTGAACGGGCGCCCGGTTGACCCCCTCCACTACGTGATGCCGGAGAACGTGGTCAGCGACTGACCGGCATCTCTCCTCCCAAGACCCAGACCTAGAACTTCACCTTCGGAACTTCCTTGGCGCCTGCTTCGGCCTGGAAGTAGGGGCGTGGCTTGTCCAGCCCGAAAATCTTGGCAGTGAGGTTGTAGGGGAAGCGCCGGATATACGCGTTGAGCTCGCCCACCGCGGCGTTGTAGTCGGTGCGCGCAACCGCGATCCGGTTCTCGGTGCCCTCGAGCTGATCCTGGAGCTGCTTGAAGTTCTCGCTCGACCGGAGCTGGGGGTAGTTCTCCGAGATGGCCAGCAGCCGCGCGAGCCCGGCGCTCAGCTGGTCGTTCGCCGCCGCCATGCCCTCGACATCCTTCGCCTGCACCGCACCCGAGAGGCGGGCGCGCGCATTCGCGATCGAGATGAAGACGGTGTCTTCCTGCTTGGTGACTCCCTTGACCGTTTCCACCAGGTTGGGGATGAGATCCGCCCGGCGCTGGAGCTGGGTCTCGATCTGACCCTGGGCCTGGTTCACCCGCTCATCCATGGACTGCATCGTGTTGTAGCCGCACCCCGCGGTGAGGAGCAGCGCGACGCCGAGGAACCTCGCGGGTGACAGCCTGATCCGCTTCATGAGTGCTGATCTCCCAGCTGGAGTTGGTCGGTGAACCGGGCCGTGCGATCCACGGCGTCGAGGTACGCCTCGAAGTCCTGCCCGGCGAGCGGCGCCCCCTGCGACACCCGGCAAGCCAGCACGCGCAGAACAGGCGCGGGGTCGAACCCCACCAGCGCGCCCGCGTTCTCGATCACGCCGCGCGGCTCGGCGGGCGCCGGGCGGCCGACGAGGGACAGCAAGCAGCGAAGGAACACGACGATGGCCGGGATCGTGGTGCCCGCCCACTCACCCAGCTTCTTCTCACCATGCGTCAGGTAGCGCTGGCGCAGCCGCAGCAGCTTGCCGCGAAATTCCTTCTCGAGGGCGCGCCGGAGATCCGCGGGATCGGCCCGGACCTGCGAGACGAGGTCGGGCCCGCGCAGCACCTGGTGCGCGGCGCGCAGGTCGGAGATCTCGATCGGGAAAACGTCGGAGCCGTGAAGCCACTCGTCGCGGCTGAGCACGAGCGGCAGTACCGGCATCACCCGGCGCCAACGCGCGAACGCGGGGGCGAGCCGGGCAAGCGAGGTGGGATCGGCGCGCTCGACGATCAGCATGAGATTCACGTCGGAATGGCCGGGGACGTAGTCCCCTCGCGCAGCGGAGCCGAAGAGAATCGCCGTGTAGGTGGCGCCGAGGACGGCGTCCACCTCGGTGAGAAACGGGTCGACCACGCGCCGGACTGCTTCGAGCATCAGAACCGCCCCCCGGAGCCGCCCCCGCTGAAGCCGCCGCCTCCGCCGAACCCGCCGAAGCCACCCCCACCCCCGCCGCCCCACCCTCCACCACCACCCCATCCGCCGCCGATCCACGGACCGCCTCCCCAATATACCCGGCCCCTTCCCCCTCGCATCGCTCGCTGAATGAGCCCAGTCACCACGAAGAAGACGAGAAAGAGAACCAGCGGGAGCCAATTCGGCAGGGTGACGTCGTCAACGGCGCGTGGCACCCGATAGGCCGTGAGGGTGGAGTCGCTCACCCCGTAGCCCTGGGCAATGACGCTTACGAGCGCCCGCACCCCGGCGAGAATGGCCGGAGCGTAGCGCTCCTCGGACAGCAGCGGTCCCATGATCTCGCGCCGGATGCGGCCGGCGGTGGCGTCGGTGACGATGCCCTCGAGCCCCTGCCCGACCTCGATCCGCAGGTGGCCGGTGTTGGGCACGCGGTTCTGCCGCGGCACCACGAGGAGCACCAGACCCGCGTTCCGCCGGGCGTCGCCGATGCCGGCCTTGGCCCCTACGCCCCACGCCCGCCCAATCGCGAGCGCCACCTCGGCCTCATCCCGGTCGTCGATGGTCGGGAGGGTGACGACGGCGACTTCGGCTCCGGTTGCCTCGCGCAGCCTGGCCAGCAGCGATTCCGCCGCCGAGCGGGTGGAGACGTCCAGGATGCCCGCCACGTCGGTGACGTAGCCGGTGGGACGCGCGGGGAAGAGCCGGGTGACGGCATCCTGCTGTGCCGCCAGCGTGCCGGCGGCGGCGAGTTGAAGCGCCATCCCGGCGGCGATAGCTTTGAGCGGTGTCACGTTCCTGGCTGCTCCTCATCCTGGCCGTTGCCGCATGCGAGCAGCGGCCAAGGGACGTTGCCGTCCGCGTCTCGATTCCCGGGCCTGACTCGGTCGCCGCGCCCGTGGCGGGCATCGGCCTGGTGGCTCTCCCCTACGACCGCGACAGCGTCCTCCGCGCTCTGGAAGCCGGGGCGCACTCCCCGCGCCCATCCACCACCCAGCTCGACAGCCTCTTCCAGCAATTCCGCGGCCCGTTCTCCGAATACGCGAGTGCCAGCTTCGCTGCCGACAAGCTCCGCAGCGACCTGGCCGCGCTCAAGCACCACCTCGACTCCCTCCCGCGCAACGCGCCCGAGTACCGCGACCTCTACGCGCGGTTCGGCCAGCACAGCGCCGCGCTCGCGGCCGCGGAGAAGCGAGAGACAGCCGCGCGCATAGGCCTCGCAGACGCACGCACGAAGTTCGTCGGCCGGAGCGACAGCCTCAGAACCCGGATCAGGCTGTGGGAAGATAGCACGTACCAGGGGTACGACAGCATCGTGCGCGGGCTCGCTAGCGCGCGCCGACGGCAGCCCGTCGCGGACACGACCGGCGCGGACGGCTGGGCGCATCTCCAATTGGAGGGTGGTCCGTGGTGGATCTACGCACGCTCGTGGGACGCGACCGACCCGAACGCGGAGTGGTACTGGAACGTGCCGGTCACCGCGGACACGATCCAGCTGACGCCGGGCGCCGGCGCGCGTCGCCCCAAGTATTGAGGCCACCGATGACCATCGCGACTCACCCACTCTACGCTCTCGCCATTGCGGCGCTGCTTGGTCTCGCCCCGGTTGGGACCGCGCGCGCACAGGCCACTTCCCAGAGCGGCGGCCAGGCATCGGCCAAGAAGGACATTCTGGGCGAGCGCTCCCTGGGCTCGCCCACGGCGCCGGTCACGGTGTACGAGATGTCCGACTTCCAGTGCCCGTACTGCCGCCGGCACGCGGTGGACGTATTCCCCACCCTGGACCAGACATTCGTCAAGACCGGGAAGGTCCGCTGGATCTTCATCAACTTCCCCCTCACGTCCATCCACCCGAACGCGGCGGCGGCGGCCGAGCTCGTCCTCTGCGGCGCCCGGCTGGGCAAGTTCTGGCCGCTGCACGACCTGCTCTTCAAGTATCAGGACACCTGGGCCCCGCTCAAGGAGCCGGGGCCGTTTCTCCTCTCGCTGGCCGACTCCGCGGGCGTCCCCCATCAGGCGATGCAGGAGTGCCTCACGACGGGCGCCGCCAGGCCCGAGGTGGAGGCCGACGTGGACGGCGCGCGCCGCTCGGGGGCGCAGAGCACGCCGACGTTTTACATCGAGGGGGGATTGCTGGTGGGGGCGCAGCCGCCGGAGGTGTGGAAGCAGGTCCTGGACTCGATCTACACCGCGAAGGCAGGCGGAAAGAAGTGAGAAGTGAGAGGTGAGAAGTGAGATGGCAACACGCCCTTCCTACTTCTCACTTTAGACCGTCACCAAGACGTCGTACAATGCATGCGTCCACGCGGTGATCCCGAATCCGCGTGTGAGATAGAGCCCGCTGAACAGCACGCCCGCGATCACACGGAACGTGAACGACGGCAGCGCCAGGCGATCGCCGTAGGGACCGAGGTAGTGGAACGCCGAGAAGATGAGCGCACCGATGATGGTCGCGAACACGCCAGCCCCGACTTCCTGCCAGCCGAACAGCCGCCGCGCCAGCCATGCCAGCAGGCCCACGATCAGGACCCGGAACAGCAGCTCCTCGTAGATCCCGGCCCCGAGCGAGATCATGAGCTGCGTCGGCAGGTCGAGCCGAGGCTCGACGCCCGCCGCGAGCCGCACGAGCCCCTGAAGCAGCAATCCGGTCAGTCCGCCGGCCACCGCACCGAACAGCGCCGCGTAGAGCACAGACTCGGCCGCCATCGCGAGAAAGATCGCGAGCCGCGGCCGGCCGGCCGCGTGATCGCGCCGGATCAGCACCACGCCGGTGCCGAGCAGCAGCACGCCGAAGACGATCAGCCCGGTGCGCCCGCCAAGCCACACGAAGGCGCTCTTGAGCAGCACGTCGGCCCCGTTCCGGACGCCGGCCAGCGCATCGTGCGACAACACGAAGGCGAGGGTCTCGTAGAAGAGCAGCAGCGGCAGCGCGAACAGCAGGCTGTAGCGGGGGGAGCGGGAGAGGCGCCAGTAGTCGGACATCGGTGAACAGTAAACAGTGAACGGTGAACAGGGGGTCGCTCCGCGCCGGGGAGCGTCAGACGGCGGCGACCAGCTCCGCGAACTTGGTCAGATCGATGTTCCCGCCGCTCACCACGCAGACGATCTTCCCGGTTCCGCACTTGCCGCTCAGCGCAGCCGCGACGGCGCAGGCGCCCGCGCCTTCGCTCACCACATGATTGCGCTCCGCCACCGTGCGCATCGCGCGCCGGATGTCCTCCAGCGAGCTCACGACCGAGCCTGCGAGCAGATGCTGCGCCAGCGCCCACATCCGGGGGAACACCGATTTCCCGCCGCACCCGTCCACCCAGCTGGCCGTCCACTCCGGAAAGCTCTCGGCGCGACCCGCGGCGAACGAGCGGGCAAGCGGTGCCGCGGTCTCGGGCTCGGCCCCGAACACTTTGACGGCCGGGCGCCGGAGCTGCATGACGGAGGCGATCCCGCAGGAGAGCCCCCCGCCGCCAAACGCGGCGACCACCGAGCTCACGTCGGGCAGGTCCTCCAGAATCTCGAGCCCGGCGGACGCGTTGCCGGCAATGAATTCGTCATCCTCGAACGGGTGGACGAACGTGCCGTCCATTGCGGGGTAGCTGCGCTCCGCCAGCGCCTTCCAGCAGTCATCAAAGGAGGCGGTCACCATCTCCGCCCCCAGCCGGCGAACGGCCTCCAGCTTGGTGGCGGGCGCCGTATCCATCACCAGGACCTTGCAGGTCGTGCCCGCCTTTCGCGCGGCGAGGGCGACGCCCTGGGCCGCGTTGCCGGCGCTGACCGTCCAGACCCCGTTGCGCCGCTCCGCGGCGGACAGAAGCCGTACCGCGTTGTACGCCCCGCGAATCTTGAACGAACCGATGGGCTGCAGGTTTTCCAGCTTGAGGTAGATCTCCGCCGGGCTCTCGCAATTGAGCCGCACCAGCGGCGTTCGGATGGCGGCCTCGTAGACGTGCCTGTGCGCGTCTTCGATGAGCCCGGGGGGAATGCTGCGTCCCATGAAAAAGGGGGCCGGTTAGGCCCCCTCCGTCGCCGTTAGGTGTTGATCCCTTGTGATCTCGGCGCAACACCTACTGTCATCGCGACTCGACACTGGATCACCTCCTTCCACAAGGTGGCACATAGGGGCGGACACTCAACACTAAATAGCCTCCTCCGCGGCGACAAGACCGCGGAGGAGATCGTCGGGCAGGGGCGAGTTACTTCGGCGGTGCGGGCTGGGCCGGTGCGGGCTCAGCCGCTGCGGGCTGGGTCGGTGCCGTCTGGGTGACAACGCCCTCGAACACGACGGAGCGCGGCGCCAGGACGCCGGCGCTGAGCAGCGTGACGAGGAAATCACCGAAGCTGACGCGGGTCTTGATCTTGAGGTCTGCGACGCCCTTCCCGCCGGCGAGCTGGGTCGCGAGCGACCGTTCCAGCGAAGGAGCCTTGACCCGCACCACACCCCAGAAGGCCCAGACGGCGTGCGAGCTGACGCGGAAGCGATCGCCCGCGGCGGGCTGGTTGACCGGGGACGCCATGGTCACCGGCACGCCGAGGCTGGTCGCGTCGAAGTTGAGGCTGCAGCCCCCGAGCGTGGCGACGAGGGCGAGAGCGACCATGGCGCGCCGGAGCGGTGCGCTCAAAGGCCGGGGATCCTGAGCCCGTAGTGCGCGCCGACCGCGAAGATGCCGGGGTCGCTACCGTTCACGAACACCCGGTCGTAGGAGGCCTGGACCCCGAAGCCGCTGAGGAAATTCACCTCGACGCCGGTGCTGACGCCGAAGTTGGAGTCCCAGCCGGCCGGGGACGGCGAATGCGTCAAATCAATGCGTGGCGCGATCCACGGCTTGATCGCGAGGGCCGGATTGGGGATCGTGATCGCGAACCCCACCCCGATCGGCAGGTGCCACAGCGCCGCGCCCGCCTGCTTTCCGTACCCGATACCGCCTTGCAGCGTCGCCGAGAACGGGATCAGCGGGCCGCCGAGCAGCTTGTAGTTGAAGCTGCCGCCGATCGACGTGATCGTGTTGTCCGCCCCGCTCGGGTTGAAGGAGGCGAGCGTGCCGGTGATGCCAATCTTGCTGATGCC
>JBGPPG010000086.1:0-13960 GCA_041488455.1 Gemmatimonadota bacterium | reverse complement strand
GGTCATCGCGGCTGTGGGATGAAGTCGTTGGAAGCTGGACGGACGGCACGGACGATGCAAGGCCGCGCCGACGCCGGTGCTATGTTTCCCCGCAGGAGGAGCGCAAGCGCCGATGACGCAGCAGCCCATATCCGCATACGGTCTGATCGGCGACATGCGGACCGCGGCGCTGGTCGGGCTGGACGGCGCCATCGACTGGTGCTGTCTCCCGCGCTTCGACAGCGGCAGCGTCTTCGGCGCGCTCGTGGACCCCGACCGGGGCGGGAGCTGGGCGATCCGGCCCGACGAGCCCGCGACCTCCACTCAGCGGTACCTCCCACGCACGAACATCCTCGAGACGACGTTCGCGACGGAGACGGGTGCGACCGTGACCGTCACCGACTTCATGCCGGTGGCCGAGGACGGCCGTCCGTCCGGCCAGCACCCGGAGATCCATCGCCGCATCCGCTGCACCCGGGGCCGCGCCCGGATGCGGATGGTGTTCATGCCCCGGTTCGAGTACGGGGCGCGCACCACCAGGGTGGAGGTGCTGCGGGCCGGGCTGTTCGCGACCGACCGCACCGACCAAGTCGTCACACTGGCGAGCGCGCGTCCGTTCCTGTGGTCGGTCGAGCAGAACACCGCCACCGCCGTCTTCGAGCTGGCGAAGGGGGACGAGCGGTGGCTCGTGCTCCGCTACGACGACGACGACATCCATCCGGTCGATCGCTACGAGAGCGCCGAGAAGCTTGAGAGCACCGAAGCGTTCTGGCACGAGTGGGCCGCGAACGTCCGGTATCAGGGACCCTACCGCACGATGGTCAAGCGATCGGCCCTCGTGCTCAAGCTCCTGACCCACGCGGAGACCGGCGCCATCATCGCGGCGCCGACGACGTCGATCCCCGAGACCATCGGCGGGAGCCGGAACTGGGACTATCGGTTCGTATGGCTCCGGGACGCCTCGTTCACGCTGGCCGCACTCGCCAGCGTCGGCCATCACGCGGAGGCCGACGCGTTCATGCGGTTCCTGAAGAAGGTCTGCCGCCACGAGAGCGAGGGCCACCTCCAGATCATGTACGGGATCGACGGGCGCCGGGATCTGGTGGAGCGACAGCTCGATCATCTCGGCGGGTACCGGGGGTCCCGCCCGGTACGAGTGGGCAACGGGGCCGTGGGGCAGCTGCAGCTCGACGTCTATGGCGAGGTCCTCGAAACGGCGGACCTCTGGCGCCGCGACCACCAGATGACCGACGCAACCTGGCGGGTGCTGCGGAAGCTGGTCGATTGGGTCAGCTGTCACTGGCGCCACCCCGACTCCGGGATCTGGGAGGTGCGGGGCGAGACGCGCCACTACGTGTTCAGCAAGGTCATGAGCTGGGTCGCGCTCGACCGCGGCGTGACCATGGCCGAAGAGCTCGGCCTCGAGGGTGACGTTGCCCGGTGGAAGGCCGAGCGCGAGGCGCTGCGCGCCGAAATCATGGAGCGGGGTTGGAACGAGGAAAAGCAGTCGTTCGTCCAGGCCTACGACACCGACGCGCTCGATGCCGCGGCGCTCGCGATTCCCATCGTCCGCTTCCTTCCGCCGGATCATCCCCGGGTGCGGGCGACCGTGCGCGCCGTGGCGCGGGAGCTCACGAGCTCCGACGGGGAGCTGGTCTACCGCTACCGCGCGAGCGATGGGCTCGAAGGCGAGGAGGGGGCATTCTCGATCTGCACGTTCTGGCTCGCTCACGCGCTCGCCCTGACCGGCGAGCGGGAGCGGGCCGATATGATCGTGCGGCGCATGCTGCGCCACGCGAATCACGTGGGGCTCTTTTCCGAGGAGATCGATCCCGGCACCGGCGAGTTTCTCGGCAACTTCCCGCAGGGCTTCACCCACATCGCGCTGATCAATTGCGCGGTGGCCCTCGCGCAGGCGGAGCGGCCGAGACGCGTGAGCGGACAAACGAAGCGCCCCGCCTGATGCGGGGCGCTGGCTTGCGGCAGCCGGCTCTCAGCGGCGCCGGCGACCCTTCTTCCCGGCCTTCTTGCGGGCCGGCCGCTTGGCGGACCGCCGCTTGGCGGCTTTCTTGGCCGGCCGCCGCTTGGCGGCCTTGCGGGCCGGCTTCTTCGCCGCGCGCTTCTTGGCGACCTTCTTCCGCGCCGGCTTCTTCGCGGCCTTCTTCTTCGGACGAGGCTTGGCTTTCTTCTTCGCGGCGGGGCGCGCAGCCGGCTTGGCGGAGGCCGCCGGACGTGCGGCGGGCGCGGCTGAAGGAGTCGGAGCGGGAGCCGGCGGCGGTGTGGGTTCGCTCGACATCGGCAACGGATCCATCCAGCCCGAGCCGGACCAACCCATCTCCAGGGAGTGCAGCGCGGCCATAGGTGCTTCCTCCATCGCTGATGCGGCGCGTGACCCGCCGCTGTGTCGAGGCCTCAGGGTGCGCCGGCGAGAGTCGCTCGGCGCTGGTGCAGGGCTGATATAAGATGCGCGGAACGGGTCCTTCTGCAAGGCTGGTCCCGCTTCCCCGAACCCGGCTCCGTCCCGGGGTGTCCCGGCGTCCGTAAGTCATGCTTTGACAAACTGTTACGCGTGAGCTATCTTGCGCACACCGTCTCCCGACAGAGTGTCGCTTCCAACGTGAGAGCCCAACTCGACTCCCCCGCGTGTGTCCTGGCCCTCGTGGCCTGCGCCCTCGCGGCCCCGCTCCATGCGCAGACCGTCGGCGACGTGCAGGTGACGCCGGAGACGATGACGCTCGGGGTCGGACAGAAGCAGACGATCTTTGCGGCCGCGTTTGACAAGCAGGGCAATCTCATTCCCAACGCCCGCTTCACATTCTGGACCTCCGACTCGAGCGTCGCCAAGGTGCTGAGCGACGGCAGCGTGCTCGGCGTGAAGCCGGGCCTCGCCAAGGTCGAGGCGCGGACCGGCGGACGCCGCGCATCGCTCGCGGTACTGGTGGCCGGTGCGGGCGGTGTGGTGCCCGGCGCACCCGCGGCGGCGCACGGCATCGCGGCCCTCACGCTCGAGCCCGCGGCGCTCCGGCTGGTGCTGGGGGAGACGGCGAAGCTCGATCCCAAGGCGCTCAAGGACGACGGCACGCCGGCCGAGCTCGGCCGGGTTGTGTGGAAGTCGCTCCGCCCCGACGTGGTCGCTGTCGATTCGACCGGCGCCGTGCTCGCGCGCGGCCCCGGCCGGAGCATCATCCAGGCGGCGCTCGCCAACGGGATGGTCGCGACCGCGCCGGTCGAGGTGGAGACGGTCGACCTCGCGCTATCCGAAACCCGGATCCTGCTGCCCCCGGACGGACTCGACACGTTGCGGCTCCTGGTTCCCTCGCAGGCGAATCGGGAGATGAGCGAAGGCGTGGTCTGGCAATCCACCGACACCTCGGTCGCGCGGATCGGGCCGACCGGTATCGTGCAGGGGATCCGCCCGGGCAGCACGGAGATCGTCGCCTGGCTGTCCGGTCAGGAGCGCCGCGCGTCGGTCACCGTGCACAAGGCGGTGCGCTCGATTCTCGTGACGCCCAAGCCGAGCGGTGCTCCGATTCTGCTCCCGCTCAACCGCACGCACAAGTTCTCCATCGTCGCGGAGGCGGTGGACTCGACCCCGATCCCCGAGATCCGGATTGCCTGGGAGGTCGGTGACACCGGTCTGGCGGGTTTCGACCCGGCCACGGGCCAGCTGACCGCAAAGGCGATCGGCACGACCAGTCTCACCGCCAAGGTTGCGGGCTTCGCACCCGCCACCTGGGCGATTCAGATCGTGCCCGGCATCCTCAAGCTCGATCGCGGCCGGTTCGCGCTGTCCCCTGGCGATCACGCCACGCTCGCCGCCACGCTCGCCGACGACCAGGGCAAGGCGGTCGGCGGCGCGGTCGATCTCACTTGGGCCTCCGACCGCCCCGACGTCGCGGCGGTGGACGGTCAGGGCGCGGTCGACGCTCGCGGATTCGGGCACGCCAAGGTCACCGCCACCACGAGCTGGGGCGCGGCCGCGGCCGCCGACGTGTTCGTGGTGGGCGACCTGCTGATGGTGTCCAACCGCGGCGGCAGCCTGGGGATCTACCAGGCCTCCGCCGCCAGACCCGAGTCGCTGTTCGCGGTGCTCGTCGACAGCGCCGCCAACGTCGACCCGGCAATTTCGCCGGACCGTACCCGGATCGCCTTCAGCTCGAATCGCGGCGGGGGCGGCGACTACGACCTGTACGTGATGGACGCTGACGGCGGCAACGTCCGGCGGCTCACGACCGAGCCCGGGACGGACGGCGGTCCCGTCTGGACGCCGGACGGCACCCGGCTCGTTTTCTCGTCGGCCCGGAGCGGCGTTCCCCAGATCTTCATCATGCCGGCCGACAGCGGCGACGCCCAGGCGCTGACGAGCTCCGCCGGCGGCAACCAGGCGCCCGCGGTGTCGCCGGATGGGCGCGGGATCGCGTTCGTCTCCATCCGCGATGGGGCGCCGCGCATCTACCGGATGGCGCTCGACGGCAGCGGCCAGGCCCGGGCGACCACCGGCATGCTGCGCGAGGCGTCCCCGGAGTTCTTCCCCAACGGGGATCTCCTGTACGGCGAGGAGCGGAGCAAGGGGTCGCGGGAGTGGCGGGTCATGCGGATGCCGGATGGCGCTGCGCCCGCGGCGTTGTTCCTGACCGATCAGCCGCTCATGGCGCTCGCGGGTTCACGGGATGGGGACCGGGTTGTGTTCGTGACCGGCAAGGAAGTGGGGAAGGGACGGTTCGAGTACCGCGTCTGGCTTCGCGGCCTCGCGCTTGGCGCTCAGCCGCTGCCCTTGAAGCTCCGGCCAGGCGAGCAGGTACCCACCGCCGCGTTCTGATGCGCGCCTTCGCGCTGGCCGGCGTGGGTGGCCTGGATCAGCTCGCGGTCCGCGAGGTGGAGGAGCCCGCGGTTCGTTCCGCCACCGACGTCAAGGTGCGGGTTCAGGCCGCGGCGCTCAATCACCTCGATCTTTTCGTCGCCCGCGGTCTGCCGGGTGCAGAACACAGCTTCCCCCACGTCGTCGGCTCGGATGCGGCGGGCGTCGTCGAGGCCGTGGGTCCCGCCGTCCGAGCGGTGCAGCCGGGCGATCGCGTGATGATCGATCCCGGGATCTCCTGTGACACGTGCCAGTCCTGTCTGGAGGGCGAGGAATCGCTCTGCCGGTCGTTCCGGTTGCTGGGTGAGCACCTGCCCGGAACGATCGCGGAGTTCGTGGTCGTCCCCGAGGGGAACGTCGCCCGCGTGCCGGATGCCATGCCGTTGGAGCGCGCAGCGGCGTTCTCACTGGTGACGCTCACGGCGTGGCGCATGCTCACCACCCGCGCACAGCTGCGGCCGGGCGAGACGGTGCTGATCTGGGGCATCGGCGGCGGTGTGGCGCACGCCGCGCTTCAGATCGCGAAGCTCCTGGGCGCCTACGCGATCGTGACCAGCAGCACGGCTCACAAGCTCGAATCGGCCCGCGCCCTGGGTGCGGACGCGGTACTCGACCACGGCCGCGATGATGTCGTCGGCGACGTGAAGCGGCTCACTGGCGGCCGAGGCGCCGACGTGGTGGTCGACAGCGTGGGGGAGCGAACCTGGCCGCAGTCGCTCCGGGCCCTTCGACGCGGCGGGCGCCTCGTCGTCTGCGGCGCCACGAGCGGCCCCATGGTCGACATCGACCTCCGCCGCCTGTTCTGGCACCAGTGGACGGTGATGGGATCCACGATGGGAAGCCGACGGGAGTACCGCGAGATAGTACGGCTCGCGGGCCTCGGCCGCCTCTGGCCCGTGGTGGATCGGGTCGTCCCGCTCGCGGCCGCCGTAGAAGCCTTCCGGCGGCTCGCGGACGGCGAGCAGTTCGGCAAGCTGGTCATCGAGGTGGCATCGTGAACGAGATGCTGGAGAGGCTCAGGGTCGGCGGTCAGCAGCTGGTGCAGGTCCTTCCGCCGCTGGTCGGCGCGGCGTTCATCCTGTTGGCGGGCTACTTCCTCGCGCGCCAGGTCCAACGGTGGGTGGACGACACCCTGAAACGGCTGGACTTCAACCGGGTCGCGCATGCCGGCGGGTTCGACCAGGTGGTCGAGCGAACCGGCTCCCGGCTCGATCCCATCCGCGCGCTCGCCAAGCTCATCTTCTGGCTGGTGATGCTGGTCGTCATCCTGCTCGCGAGCGCGGCCCTTGGACTCGAGAGCATCAACCAGATGTTCGGGACGATGCTCGCGTTCCTGCCGACGCTCGTCGCCGCGATCGTGGTCGTGGTGCTAGGGATGCTCGTGGGCGAGTTCGTGCGGGGCGTCATTGTGGCGTCGGCCGGGAACGTAGCCGGCGTGCCCACGGTCGCGAAGCTGGCCAAAGGCGCGGTGGTGCTGATCTCGGTGTTCCTGGCGCTCCAGCAGGTGGGCGTGGACCAGGAGATCGTCACCGCGGCCTTCACGCTGATCCTCGGCGCGGTGGCCCTGGCCGCGGGTCTGGCATTCGGTCTGGGCAACCGTGAGCTGGCGGGCGAGATCACCCGGCGCTGGTACGAGCAAGGCCAGCGACGGGACCGGCGGAAGGCGGACAAGAAGCCTGGCGGGCCGCCGGACGAGACGCAGCTGCTGGATTGATTTCTCACTTCTCACTTAAGTCTGACCACTGCCTTCCGGTCGCCGTCCTTCAGGATGCCGTAGACCGTCCCCTTGCCGCCGAACCCCGCCAGCGTCACCCCGGCGGGCAGTGTGACGGTCTTCTTCCAGTCCGCGTCGGGGCCGTATACGTCGTAAACCGCTTCGGCGGCGTCGAGCGGACGCGCACGCTGGAGCCACACCTCGCCGGCAGGACTGCCCATCCCCGTCTCGAACGGCGGCTTGTTCTCGGCGAACGGCCACTCGATACGAAGCGTGTCCGGGAGTCCCCGGCCCTTGCCCTGCTCCCGGATCTTCGCGATTACCCGCAGCTTGTCGGCGTCGGTCACGGGAATCTTGGTGAAAGCGTGCGGCTTCCCCCGGATCCACACTCCGCCCGGCCCCCGCCATTCCACCTGGTTCTCGCGGGCTCGCGCCACCCAGACCCGCCCGTCGGGAAGCACACCGAAGAGGTCGTTCGGCCCGAAGATCTTGGCGACGTCCTGCGTCTGCTCCCCGAACACGGCGTTGCCGTATTCCGGCGCGGCCAGACGGGCGACCGTGTCGATCCGACCGGTCGTGAGCTCGAGCCGCAGCACGGCCACGCTCTCGGCTCGGACGATCTTCCCCGGCTCGCCGCCCCCCACGATCGACTCGTAGTCCGTCTTGTAGCCGAACCCGCCCTGGTCGTAGGCGAGCACCGGCGTCGCACCGCCGGCCGGAGGAAGCTGGAGGGCTTTGAGCGGCTGTCCCGCCTCGGTCCACAGCGTGGTGCGGACCGCCGCGAAGTCCACCAACGCGAGCGTGTCCCCCGCCAGGTGGGCGACCCAACCCGGGAACTTGTATACGGAGGGCGCCGCGCCAGCCGGCAGGCTGTCCACCCGCGTGCCGATCGTGTCCACCTTGCCGCTGCCGAGGTCGGCGCGGAGGAAGACGCGCGCGCGTGTGTCGGCGAAGGCGATCCGTCCATCCGAGAGCTCGACCACGTTGCTGAGCTGGGCGAACGTGACCGGCAGCTTCGCGTCGACCTTGAGCTCCTGGCCTCCAGCCGCTCCGGAGTTCGCGCAGGCCGCAGTAGCGGCGAGCAGCACGGGCCAGCACGACCTCACCAGTGGCATCATGAAGCTCCTTGCGAAACAAGTGGTGGCACGACGACCTGAAGCAGACGGAGGCGTCCGCTGTCGGGCTCGATCGCGATCGCCGCGCCCGCCGCCGCTGCCAAGATACGGCCGGAGCCCCGGAGCCGGATCTCCCGGACCAGATGTCCCTGCCGGTCCACGACGTGCCAGCTGCCGGTGGAATCGAGCGGGGACCGGCTCTTCTGAAGCCAGACCAGGCCGTCCGCCGAAGTGAACGCGGCCTCGAACGGCGCCTTCACCGGCGCGAAGGGGAGCTGCTCCGCTGTGCTCCGAAGCTCCGGCGGGAACGTCCGGACGAAAAGCTCCCGGTCCGCTCGCGTGACCTCGAGGACGCGATCCGGCAGAGGGTCACCTTTCGTCCAGCGGCCTGCCGAATCTCTCCAGTCGACCCGGTTCTGATATACCCGGGCTACCCAGACCGAGCCGTCTGCAAGCGCTCCCCACTGATCGGCCCCGCTGAAAACGCGACGCTCGAATCGGCGGCCGGCGTCGCCCTCGATCTCCGCGATGTCGATCGGCGCAAGCCGCGCGAGCGTGTCGATCCGGGAAAAGTCGGGCGGGACACGAACCACCGCCGCAGAGTCACGGTTGCCGCTGCCGTCCCGGCCGGCCGGCGGGAGCATCGGCACATAGAACCTACCCGCGGCGTCGCGCATGCGGGCGAGCGCGCCGCGGGTGATGTCGGCGGCAGGCACGCCCCGCCCGAACCCTCCGTCCAGGCTCCACACGGTGAGCCGCCGGAGGCCCCAGTCGGCCACCCAGAGCGAGTCGCCCGAGCGGAAGAGGGCGAACGGATTCCGGAGCTCGGCCGTTTTCGCCCCGCCGAGCGGCACGACCCGCCGGCCGGCGAAGTCCACGATCGCGACGACGCCGCTGCCTTCTGACACCAGCGCCCAGCGGCCGGCGCCCAGCCAGACCGCGCCTGCCGCATCGCGGAACGGAGCCTGGAGGGTGTCGGTCGGTGATGCGAGCTCGAGCGGGGGAGCGGCCGGCTTGGGAGTGCCGCAGGCGGCGAACAGAAGCGCGACTCCCACGCCGCCCGCCCGCGCGACGCCGGGATGTCGGGGGACCAGCATGGGCGGGAATGTAAGCGGCTCTTACGGCCTCCACCAATACGAGAACTTCACCAGAAACACATTGTTCGACGCGCTGGAGAAGAGGCGGTCGAGCCCATCGCCGAGACGGAACGTGCCGTCGGTGATCGTGTCCGACCGGTTCTGGGTCCAGACGAAGAAGATCGTCGAGCCCGGCCGGTACTCCCAGCGCAGCACGGCATTTCCGCGGAGCGAGGCGAGGGAGAAGTTCGGGTTGTCGAACTCGAGCTCGGCCAGCCCCGGCGTCGCCGGCGTCACGACCAGCCGGCTGTCATCGTCGGGAGCGGTCCGGGCCGGCCCGGTGGCCAAGAAGTCGTAGGTCCGCGGCTGGGCCAGCTCCTTGTAGTTCCGGTATTGGCCCGACGAGATCAGCGGCTGCGCATAGATCTCGAGACTCAGCCTGGGCGTGAAGATCCAGTTGAGCCGCACGCTGGCCGAGAGCTGAAGCTCCGCCAGCTCCGCGAAGAGGTAGCGGTTTCCGTAGGTCTGGGTCGCGGCCGGGTCGTCGAAGGTGTCAACGTACTGCGCCGTCGTGTGCAGCTTGTCGAGCCTCGGGCCGAACTGGATCAGGGCGCGCGTGCTGGGGTGCCACTCGAGGGTGGGGGCGATGGACCAGCTGTGCTGGCGGTCGCGCGAGAACTCATCGCCCTGAAGGCTCAGACCGGCGATCCACTTCTGCCGCGGGTCCGAGGTGAAGCTCATTGACCAGTCGATGCCCGGCGGGTTCAGGCTCAGCGGGCCGCCGCGGGTGCGGCGCGCGTTGAGACTCTGCGCGTCGTACTCCAGGGACCACTGCCAGTGGGAGAAGTTGCGGAGATCGAAGTTCCCCAACAGGAAGTAGCCGGCGAGGGTGAGGTCGCCGCCGAAGTCCCACGAGCGGAAGGTGGCAAGATTGAGCTGCGCACTCTGGAACAGCCGGCTGGGGCGAGTCCAGCGACGGCCCACCATCAGGTGGCTGTTCACCTGGTCCGCCCAGATCTGGAAGCCGAGATCGTTCACCTCGAATCCGGGATCGATCGCGCCGACGGCGGCGTTGAGCATCCAGTCGCCCTTCTGCTTGTTGAGCGTGACCCGGCCCGCCCAGCCCGACAGCGAAGTGGCGTTCGAGTCCACACCCAGGTAGCCGGCGTCAGGCCGCTGGAAGTAGTGGACCGAATTGCTCTGGAGGTCGATCAGCCGGGCCGCGGTGCCGCTGACCCGGCTGCCCCCCGCCCACCCGGTCAGCACCCAGGTGGCGCTCTTGTCCAGTGTGACCCACCCGTCCACGCCGAGACTGAAGGCTGTCCGCGACAGCTGCTGCGGGAGACTGTCCTCGTCGAACCGCCGCGCTGTGCCCGTCCCGATGACGCCGAAGCCGTAACGTCCCTGGGCCAGCTCCTTCTGGGCACGGTACGCGCCGTACCAGGTGAGCGGCTCGACCTCGGCGCGCCATCTCGTCGACCCCAGCGCCAGGTCGGCGAACTCCGAGTTGGTGAGCGCATTGAGCCCACTCAGGCTCCAGGTGCCCGCCTTGCCGCTCAGCTTGGCTGCGCCCAGGATGTGTGTGCCCGCCGGCTCGGAGAAAAAGTCCGCGGTCGGCAGGATTCCCTGGGGCGCGCGTCCGATGCGTCGGGTGTAGAGAAAGGTGGCGTCGCCCCAGTTGAACCCCCAGAAGTCGTTCGCGCCCCCCGATCCGAAATTGAAGATGTTGGCGCCTTCGATGAAGAACGGCCGCTTTTCCGGGAAGAACGTCTCCACGTCGGTGAGGTTCACCACGGCCGGGTCCACCTCGACCTGCCCGAAGTCGGGATTCACGGTGCCGTCGAGCGTGAGGTTGCTCCCGATCCCGACCTTGGCGTCCAGGCCGGCCCCGGGGCGGGCCCGTGCGCCCGTGTTGAACGGGTCCGCGGCGTCGTGATCGAGAAACTCGGCCTTGGCCGTGACGTACGGCATGACCTCGATCCGCGGCCGGGGCGCAACCTGCTCGATCCCCACCAGGTCCGCGAATCGCGAGACGAACCCGCTTCCGTTCGTGGGACGACAGACCAGGTAATCCTGCTCGTTCCGCCGCGCGATCTCCCGCTCGAAGTTGACGCCCCAGACGTACACGTCCTTCCGCTGGAACCGGAGCTGGGAATACGGGATCCGCAGCTCGGCGGTCCAGCCGAGCGAGTCGCGGGCGGCTCGGCCCTCCCAGACACCATCCCAGGTGTCATCGTTCCAGTCGTCGTTGTACAGGGTGCCGTCGTACAGAGTGCCGGCGGCGTTGATGCCGAAGTAGAAGCCGGAACGGCGGTCGTGATAGGGGTCGAGGAAAACGAGGAAACGGTCGGCGCTCACGATACGATCGCGGCGGGCGAGCACCGCCGTCACCGAGTCCGGGCCCGCGTCGTACAGGCGCGCGGCGACGTAGATCGCGTCGTCATCGAACAACACGCGGATCTCGGTGCGCTCCGACGACGACGCGCCTTCGTGCGGAGCACGCTGGGTGAGCTCGGCGATCGGCACGGCAGCGCCCCACGCAGGCTCGTCCAGCCGGCCGTCGATGCTGATCGGGCCGGTCGCCCGGACTGCGTGCACCGCGGCCGCACCCGGCCGGGATCGGGCCACCGCGGAATCGAGCTGGGTCCCGGCGGCCGCGAGTAGAAAGAGAAAGGCGTTGGGCAGCATGGTTGCTGCCCTTAGATCGGGCGGGCGCCGAAACGGTTGCCGACCGCCTCGCAGATCACTGGTCGAGGATCTGCTGGAGGACCTCCGTCACCCGGGGATCGTCCATCTGGCCGAGCCAGAACAGGGCCTTCTTGCGGAGCTCGCGATCCGGATCGCTCTTCGCGATCTCGACCAGCTTGTCGGCGGCCGCCTTGTCCCCTCGCTGGGAGAGGACGAAGATCACCTGCTCACGCATCGCAAGGTCCTGGCGGGCCGAGTAGAGACCCGCGAACTCGCTCGTCGGGACGTCGCATTGCTCGGCCCAGAAGAGCGCCTGCTTGCGGAGCTCGGGCGTTTCCTTCTCGCTCCGGGCGATGCCGATGAGCCAGCTGCCCCCTTCCTTTGTGTCCATCTGGGAGATCGAGAACAGGACCTTCTTCTTGAGCTCCTCGTTCTGCAGCCGGCCGTACAGGCTCTGGAGGAATGCCGCATTGTCGGGCGTGCCGGTCTGGCCCAGCCAGAAGATCGCCTTTTCGCGCGCGTCATCGGACACATCCGACCGCTCGGCATAGGCGCGGAGCGCCTTGATCGCCGTGGGGCTTCCTTCCTGCGACAGGGCGAACAGCGCCTTCTCCTGGAGGTTGGGGTCGGTCGACGTCCGAACGATCGAGTCGAGCGCGGCCACCGAATGCTCGGTCCCCACCTGCGAAAGCCAGAACACGGCCTGCTCCCGCACGTCCGAATCGGGGTCGTTGCGAGCGGCATCGAGCAGGGTCTCCTCGGCGCCCTGCGGCTGCTGCTGCGCTACCAGGAAGACTGCCTTGCGACGGAGACACGTCGAGGCCGAGTCGCGCCGGCTCAGCACCTTGCGCAGCACCGGCGCGGCGCGCTCCGCGTCCATCTGCTGGAGTGCGTTGAGCGCGGCGACCTTCATGTCGTCGTCGTCCTCACTGCACACGGTCTCGGGGCCCCGGCTGCGCGGGGTGGGCGGCGCGGGCGGGCGCGGCGGGCGGGGTGGCCGCGGCAGGGCGGAAACAGCGGGCGGAGCCGGTGGAGCCGGCGCAACCGCGATCTGTGACGCGGCCGCCGCGATCGCTGCCGCGGCGGCGGGGTCACCTCGCCGGGCGAGCTCGCCCTGGATTCGCTGCTGGAGCGCGGCCGCGTCACCGCGGGTCGCCGCCCTGGGGTACCTGGCCCGCTGGGTCTTGAGCGCGGCCAGCCCCTGACGCAGACTCTCGCCCGTGCCCATCCGGTAGAGCGCGAATGCCTGCCAGTACATGGCATCCGGCGCGTACTGAGATCTCGCGAATCGCGTCTCGATCGCCCCGAAAAGCTCCGCAGCACGCCGATAGTCGCGGCCGCTCAGCGCGCTGCGAGCCGCCCGGTAGAGTGAGTCTGCCGGATCGGCCTGCGCAGCGGGGGGCGGGGGCGCCTGGACCGGACCATCGGTGCCGGGCCTTGGCGCTGGGGTCTGTCCCGTGACCGCCAGTCCGGCCACCGCCATCGCCGCCCACCGGATCGTGTTCCAGGACATCACAACGCTCCTTGCCGGAAGTGCACTCCAGTACCGGCGGGTACGGCGGCCCGCAGGCGGACCAGCACTCCGTCCCGCTCCAGGCCGTCGGTGATGAGCTTGAGATCCTCGCTCTGGCGCCCGGGCGCGAGCTGTGCGATCTGCGCGAGCACGAGCTCGAGATCCTGAAGGAGGAGCTTGAGCCGGGGGTCATTCCCGGCCGGCGAGTCGATCAGCAACCGATTGGTGGCGAGGAGCTGCCGCGCCGTGGCGGCTGCCAGTCGCTCCTGGTGTCCCCCCCGCACGGAGGCGCGGAAGAGCGTAAGGAAGACCTCGGCCTGACCGAGATGCTCCGCCGCCACCAGCCGGTAGGCGGTCGCGTCCTCCTTCGGGCGCACCTCCGTGGTTGCTGCCGGCGCCGTGGCGGGAGCCGGCGCCGTGGCCACTGGCGGCCCGGCCTCCCGGCGCGCTCGGACGCTCAGGCGGCCGATCCCGACGCCCAGCGCCAGCACCGCGGCGATCCCTGCCGCCCACACCCAGAGACGACGGGACCGACGGGCCGGCCGCTCCGCCGCGCGGCGCATCTGGATCTCAACCCAGAGCGCTTCGCGGGGCACCGGCGGCGGCTCGTGGTAGGCGCGGGCGGCTTCCCAGAGCTCGGGCTCGAGTGGCTGGTCGTCGTCGTCGCGGATCATGCCGTCATCCCCTCGCGAAATCGGCCAGCGAGCGCCGCAGCTTGGCCCGCGCCCGACTGAGCTGGGCCTTGGAGGTACCGGTCTGCACCCCTAGCGTGCGGCCGATCTCCTCGTGTGTGTAGCCCTCGACGTCGTGCATCAGGAACACCACGCGATATCCCTCCGGAAGCTCGTCGATCGCCCGCGCGAGCCGGTCGCGCAGATCGGGTTCGGACCGGCGCTCGGTTACCGCGGCTGTCGCCGCCTCGTCCAGCGCCACCTCGCGGGTCCGGAGCCGCTTCCCCCGGCGCAGACCGTTGAGCGCCACCGACACGGCGATCGAGCAGATCCAGGTGCCGAGGGC
>JBGPPG010000085.1:0-14251 GCA_041488455.1 Gemmatimonadota bacterium | reverse complement strand
TCTGGCCGCGATCGCGATTCCGAAGTTCGCCAACACCAAGCAGAAGGCCGTCAAGTCGAGCATGATCTCGGATCTGCGGAACCTGGCGACGGCGCAGGAGGCGTTCTACGCCGACTCGTCGAAGTACGCCACCACCTACGGCACGACCATCGCGACCGGTCAGGTGAACTTCGCGCCCAGCCAGAAGAACACGCTGGTGATCAACACCGCCTCGAACGCGAGCGGGTGGGCGGCGACGATCTCCAACCCGGGTTACTCGCCGGGCTCGTGCGGCATCTTCGTCGGCTCGACCTTCTCGGCCTCCGGCACGCCCGCCGTGGCCACCCAGGAAGGCATCGGGGTCTGCCCGTAAGCGGACCGTGACGACGAGAGCTGGGGGGGGCATGGGTGGTGCAAGTCGCCATCCATGCCCTTTGCTCTAGAACGGAAAGTTCGGGTGCCGGGCACCCGCGCGCACGGTCCCAGGGACCGAGCGCGCAACCCGTTCCAAATGGTCTGGGGAAGGGGCAGGTCCATGGCGTCGCTGGCCCGCGGAGCGTAGGAGCGCAAGTGCGGCACAGATCCCCGCGCTCGCTTCGCACGGAGCTCCTGGTGAACCTCGGGTTCGTCACCTCCGCGGCGGTGATCCTCGTCGGGCTCACGACCGTGGTTCTCGCCGGCGGTGACCTCCAGGAAACGCTCGAGCCGCTCCTGATCCTCTGGCTCGGCAGCACGGTGGTCTTCGTGCTGTTCGGGGCGTACGTGGTCCGACGGTTGGTGGTCATCCCGCTTCAGCGCCTGTCGGCCGAGGCCGACACGTTCGCGGCGGGACGGCTGGACGAGAACCCGGCCGGCTACGAGACCACGGAGCTGACCCATCTGTCCGGGCGCTACCGGGCGATGGCCGAGAGCTTGCTGGACGCGCAGAGCCAGATGGTGCGGGTGGAAAAGCTCGCCGGAATCGGGTCCCTCGCGGCCGGGGTGGCCCACGAAGTCCGGAACCCGCTCGGAGCGCTGAGCACGTACGTGGACGTCCTGCATCGGCGGAGGGCCGACCGCGAGGTGACCGAAGCCATGCGGGGCGCGATCGCGCGGATCGAGCGGACGGTCCAGAGCCTCCTGACCTATGCCCGGCCTGGTGTCGCCGACGGCGTGGTCGAGCTCAATGAGGCCGTCCGAGCCAGCCTCGACTTCCTCGGTGCGCAGGGGCTCCTCACGGAGCAGAAGGTGACGGTCGAGCTGGAGCCCGATCTTCCTCCGGTGCGCGGTGACCGTCACCTGCTTGAGCAGGTGGTCGTGAACCTCGTGGTGAACGCCTGCCAGGCGGCGCCCCAGGGCACGCTCGTCGTGGGGACGACCCGCGAGCGGTTCGAGTCACGGCAGCGCAGCGGGCATCGCGTCCGGGAAGGCGAGAGCTCGCCGGCGCATACGAGCGGCGGGCGGGATCGGGCTTGGTCGAGCCGGTCGCGGCGCCCCGATGTCGCCCCGGGCACTCCGGGAGTGCTGCTCTACGTCGCAGACGACGGTCCCGGAGTGCCGGAGAAGGACCGGGAGCGCGTCTTCGATCCGTTCTACACCACGAAGGACCCGGGCGACGGCACCGGCCTGGGCCTGGCCATCGTCGCTCGCACCGTGCACGACGCGGGCGGCACCGTGTGGGTGGATCGCGCTCGTGAAGGCGGCGCGGTGTTCAAAGTGTTCATCCCGATTGCGCTGCAGCCTGGTCCGGCAGCCGGGGAGCGGAGCTATGCGACTGCTGATCGTTGACGACGACGCTGACCTCCGCCAGTCCCTGAGCCTGCTGCTCCGGGAGTCCGGCTACGACGTCGTAGCGGAGGCCGACCCCGAGGAAGCGCTTCGGCGCGCGGTCGCCGAGGAGTTCGATCTCATCCTCTGCGATGTGAAGATGCCGAGGATGGACGGACTGGCCTTTCTGCGCCAATACCGCGCGGATCGCGGCGCGGCGCTGATCATCATGATGAGCGCCTACGGCACCGAGGACGCGGCGCTCGCCGCCATGCGCGAAGGCGCCTACGACTATCTGCGCAAGCCGTTCCGCCCCGACGAGGTCATCATGACCGTCCGCAAGGCGGAGGAGCGGGAGCGGCTCCGGCGCGAAGTCGAGACGCTCCGGTCGAGCCTGGGCGCCGATGCCGTGCGTGACCTGGTCGTGGCAGAGAGCCGCGTGATGCGGGATCTCCTCGAGCTCGCCAGCCGGGTGGCCCGGCACAGCACGACCGTGCTCATCACCGGCGAGAGCGGCACCGGCAAGGAGGTGCTTGCCAAGGCCATCCACCGGATGAGCCCCCGCCACGAAATGGGCTTCACGGCCATCAACTGCGCGGCCATCCCCGAGCAGCTGCTCGAGGCGGAGCTGTTCGGCCACACCAAGGGGGCGTTCACCGGCGCTACGGCCGACCGGCCCGGGTTGTTCGAGTCGGCGCACCAGGGCACGCTCCTGCTGGACGAGATCGGCGACCTCCCGCTGGGCCTCCAGGCGAAGCTGCTCCGCGTGCTGGAGGAGGGCGAGATCCGGCGCATCGGCGGCCGGGAAGGCAAGAAGGTGGACGTGCGCGTGATCGCCGCCACGGGCAAGTCGCTGGACCAGGCGGTGGCGCGGGGCGAGTTCCGCGCCGACCTCTACTACCGGCTCGACGTGGTCCGGCTGCACATCCCGCCGCTGCGCGAGCGGCCCGAGGACATCGCGGCCTTGCTGACCCACTTCGCGCGACAGGCGGCGCAACGCCTCGGTCACCTGGTGAGCATCACGCCACAGGCGCTGGTCATGCTTTCGCAGCACTCGTGGCCTGGCAATGTGCGCGAGCTGCGGAACGCAGTCGAGCGCGCCGCCGTGCTCGGCGGGGCCAAGGCGCTGGACTGCGCCGACTTCGCACTGGGGAACGGAAACGGGAGGAATGGCGCCGCCCATGTGCCGCAGAACGGCTCCTACGACCTCCGCACCCAGGTCGAGGAAGTGGAGCGCGCCCTCATTCTCCGCGCGCTTGACGCCTCGAAGGGCAATCGGCGGGAGGCCGCGCAGCTCCTGGGTATCAGCCTGCGGACGCTGTTCTACAAGCTCCGCAGGGTCCACGTGTCGTAGGTATCGCGTCCCTTCGCAAATAAAGGCTCCCGGCCGCCAGCGCCGTGGTACGCTGTCTGCCTGCCCATCGCGTATCTCTGAGTGGGCCCAGCGGAGGGTGAGCAGGTGAGCATGAAAGGCATGCGCGGATACAGCATCACCGAGGTCCTGGTCGCGGTCCTCGTCCTCGGCGTCGGAGTCACCGCGCTGGTGAGC
This sequence comes from Gemmatimonadota bacterium, assembly GCA_041488455.1. Classification (GTDB taxonomy): domain Bacteria; phylum Gemmatimonadota; class Gemmatimonadetes; order Gemmatimonadales; family GWC2-71-9; genus DASQPE01. The sequence goes on along the minus strand of JBGPPG010000085.1, from coordinate 10,977 downwards.
TCGTCCGCGCTCGTCACCCGACAGATCGGGCGCGGCCGCATCCTGACGATCGCCACCGAGGTCGCCACCCAGCGCCTGGAGCGCCTCCGCCTCCTCTCCCGGCCGACCAACGGCGAGGCCCCGTGCACCCGCGCGGAGTTCGCGGGCAGCGTCCTCCCGGACACTGTGCGCAGCGTCGTGGAATCGTGGACGGTCACCGGCAGCGGCAACAGCCGCACGCTTGCGGTGACGGTCTCATACCCCCGCCAGGGGGGCATGAGCACCTTCACGCTTTCGTCGCTCGTAGGGTGCTACTGATATGCGGTCCCGCCGTGGGTTCGCGTTGCCCGAGCTTCTGGTCGCGATGGCGCTCTTCCTGATCGTGTCGGGGACCGTCTTCTCGTTGCTGAACCACACCCAGCGTGTGGCGAGGGCTCAGGCCGAGCGGGTAGACCTGCAAGGGAACCTGCGCGCCGGTGCGCTCATCATCCCGGCCGAGCTCAGAGTGCTCGGGTACGACTCGGTCCCCGGCAGCCCCACGATCGGCCCGGACATCATCGCGATGGGCGCCGACAGCATCATGTTCCGCGCCGTCCGCGCGAGCGGCATCGTCTGCCTGCTCGCCTCCGCGAACGCGGTCACCATCGATACCTCCACGTCCCGATACTACTCGGCTACCCGGTTGCCGGTAAGCGGCGGACGGGACCAGCTGATGCTGTTCTTCGAGCTCGATTCCACCACGGCCGCCGACGACCGGTGGGTGTCCGGCCGCCCGATCACGAGCGTCGGGCCCGGGACCTGTGCCGCCGCGTACGGGTCGCGTCCCGGGCTCCAGCTCGGCACGTCGCTCGGCTACACGGGCCACACCGACAGCCTGACGCTCGGCTCCCCGTTCCGCACTTACGAGGTCATGGTGTACCGCCTCTATCGGAGCGGCTCCAGCTATTACCTCGGCGCCCGGTCGGCGAGCGCCGGAGAAGCGGCGTTACAGCCCCTGCTTGGCCCGCTCACTGCAGGCGGGTTCCGGCTCGAGTACTACGACTCGACCGGCACGGTCCCCGCGGTCCGGCCGGCCGACGTCCGGAGCATCCAGGTGACCTTGATCGGTCAGTCGGATCAGCGGGTCGCCGGCACCGGCGCCGGAAGCCTGGCCGTGACCACCGACAGCGTCGTGACCCGGGTTACGCTCCGCAATGCGCTCCGCTGACCCGATCGTGACCGGCGCAAAGGCCGACCGACGCCCGGCGCTGGGGGGTGAGCGCGGCATCGCGCTCGTGGTGGCGATCGTCGCCCTCGTCGTGATCGGCGCCATCGTGGCCGGCACGTTCTTCGTCAGCAGCCTCGAGCAGAAGACCGCGGGAAACGCGGTGTACACGGCGCAGGCCTACCAGGCGGCCGAGGCGGGCATCGTGAGCACGGTTGCCCACTGGGATCCGGCCTACAACGCACTGGCCGTCGACGGGAGCATTACCGCCGCACGGGACTCCATAGCGCGAGGGGTCTACGCCAGCGTCACGATCTCCCGCCTGAACAGCAATCTTTTTCTGGTGCGCTCCGTGGGGACGCGGCGCGGCGCCACTCAGACCCTCGCAAGCGTGCTGCGCCTGGTCACAGTCGACCCGCCGGTGTCCGCGGCCCTTACCACCACGGCCGATGTCGGCCTGAGCGGGACCGTCGGCATCGACGGCAACGGCGTTACTCCGGCGGGCTGGGCGGCCTGCACGCCGGCAGCCGGTGCGGGTGGCATCCGGGCTCGCGGCAAGGTGCACGCGAGCGGCCATCCGGGCGTCACCGGCGCGCCGGCCACCGCGCAGAACGACTCGTCGATCACGGACGCTGCCCTCCGCGCGCCGTTCGACAAGCTGCAGCAGATGGCCACCCTTTCGCTGCCCGGCGGGTCCGGGGCCGGGAACTTCGCGACGTTCAACAGCGTCGGCCCCAGTGCCACCGGCTCGCCGGCTGCCTGCGACCGTACCGATCCGAACAACTGGGGTGAGCCGCTTCGGAGCGGAGGCCACGTCTCTGCGTGCGCCGGGTACGCGCCGATCGTGTACATCGACGGCAACGCGAAAATCGAAACGCGGGGCCGCGGCCAGGGCATTCTGCTGGTTCGGGGCGACCTGTCGATCTCGGGCGGGTTCGCCTGGGTCGGGCTCGTGATCGCCACGGGCGAGGTCAGCATCGCCGATGGGAGCGGTGCGGTGACCGGTGCCGTGCTCGCCCGTGGCGCCAACATCGTGAGCGCGGGAGGCGTCTCCGACGCGGCGGCGGTGTCGTACTCGAAATGCGCGCTCGACTATGTGCTCCGAAGCGGGGCGGTAGCCCGACCGCTCGGGACGCGAGCGTGGCTTCAGGTGTTCTGAGGAGCTCGCCCGCGTAAGGCTCGAAGTGGGGGTGGCCGGAGTGCGCCACCCTCGCCGTTTTCTGAGGGTCGAAAGGGCCTCGGGCAATAGGAGAGAGGGGTTGCGAAACGGGAGGCGAGCCTGTGCAGCACATGCCACAACCGGTCCCGAGGTCAGTTCCGTAAATCATTTTCCCATAATATCTTAAGCCAGTGCATTCGGGGGCGGCACATGGGTTGCACCCGGGGTGCAAGTCGGTTCCTGACTTTGTAGGCCGGCGCTCAGGATTCAGATACCGAACTTGAGACGCTCAGCGCGAGCAGGCGGCAGGTAGCGTCGGGGCCCAACTTGACAGAGTCCCGTAAATACTGATCCTGCTTGCGCTTGAATGGGCTCGTCCAACGCGATCATGTGATTGACAATCCGTTGGTGCGGTGGTAGCGTAGCTCGTTAACCCCTATAACAATCGGGCACCTATGGCACTGTTCGGTCGGAGCTCGAGCACGGTGGGCCTCGACATCGGGAGCGGGCTGATCAAGCTCGTTCAGGTGTCCCATCGGTCCGGCGAGCCGGTCCTCACGAAGGTCGCGTTCGCGTCCGTCGTGAGCGACGCGATCGTCGAGGGCGAGGTCATGGACCCCGCGCTCGTCGGTGACGCCATCAAGGGCCTGATGGCCACGGCTGGCATCAAGACCAAGCAGGTGGTGTGTGCCGTCGGCGGTCGCGACGTGATCATCAAGAAGATCGCGATGGACCGGATGAAAGAGGCGGAAGCGCGCGAAGTCATCCGCTGGGAAGCCGAGCAGCACGTGCCGTTCGACATGGACAACGTGGAGCTCGATTTCCAGATCCTGGACCCTGAGGGCGAGGGGCTCCAGATGACCGTGCTGCTGGTCGCCGCCAAGCGCGAGCTGATCGAGACCAAGCTCGCCCTGCTCGCCGAGATCGGGCTCGAGCCCAGCATCATCGACGTGGACGCCTTCGCGCTCCACAACGCCTTCGAAGTGAACTATCCCGAGGCCATGCGCGGGGTGGTGGGACTGGTCAACATCGGCCACGAGACCACCAACATCAACATTCTCGACGACGGCATTCCGGTTCTGACCCGCGACATCCCGATCGGTACGCGCCGCTTCCGCGAAGATCTCCAGCGCGAGCGCGGCGTCTCGTCGGACGATGCGGACAAGATGCTGCAAGGCACCGAGCCGACCGATCTGCTCGAGCCGTTCCTGGAGTCCCGGGGTGAGGAGCTCGCGGTCGGCATCGAGCGCGCGGCCGCGTTCCTCCAGAGCGCCAGCCGCTCGGCCGCCGGGATCTCGCGGCTCTACATCACCGGCGGCGGGTCCCGCATCCCGCGCCTCGGCAAGGTTCTCGGCGACCGTCTGCGGCTTCCGGTCCAGGCGGCCAACCCGCTCGAGCGGATCCAGGTGGCGGAGGGCGTCTTCGGCGCGACGAACGTGGACGAGATCGCGCCGCTCTTGATGCTTCCGATCGGCCTCGCGCTCCGCTCGGCCGCGTGACCACCTCTACCGGACGCGTCGCCTCATGATGATCACCGTCAATCTCCGACCCGGCCTCAAGCGCAAGCGCGCGGGGTCGCCCCTCGCCGGGGCGCTGGCGGGCGTGAAGGCGTTCGGCGCCAAGGTGAAAGACCCGGCCCTCCTCGTCGCGGTGGCGGCGTGGCTGGGCGTGGTCGGCTGGCTCGGGTACACCTGGCTCAGCAACACCACCGAGCTGCGGGCGCTCGAGCCGCGGCTGGAGCAGGCGCGCGCGGAGCACAAGCGGTTCCAGACGTTCCTCGACCAGAAGCACAAGCAGGAGCAGATTCGCGATTCCCTGCTCGCGCAGATCATCACGATCCGTAGCGTGGACGGCGATCGCTATGTCTGGCCGCACGTGCTGGACGAGGTGACGCGGGCCCTCCCCGCCTACACCTGGCTGGTGGATGTCTCGCCGGTCGCGGCCCCGCCGCCGCCGCCGCAGACCGCCGCCCAGGCAAAGGACAAGAAGCAGCCCATCGACACCATGCCGAAGAGCCTGGCCTTCCAGCTCAACGGCCGGACGGTGGATATCCAGGCCTACACCCGGTTCCTCCGGAATCTGGAGGCGTCGCCCTGGATCACGGAGGTGACCCCGGTGTCGGCCCAGACGGTCGTCGAGCAGGAGCGCGCGGTGACCGCGTTCACCATCCGCGCCCGGTACAAGCAGGCCGACTCGGCCTACATCCGGACCGTCCCGCTCAGCCAGTCGGTGAGGTGAGGCCATGTCTGCCAAGACGACCCCAATCTTCCTGATCGTTCTCGCCGCGATCGTCGGCTACATCGGCTATTCGGGCCTCGAGGTCGCCGGCGTGCCCGGCCTCTCGATGCAGAAAGAGCACGTCGTCGCGGTCCAGGACACGATCACCAAGCTCGAAAGCGACATCGACAAGGCCAAGAAGGAGCTGGCGAAGGGCACGGTCGAGGATCTGCGCAAGAAGCTCGAGACCTATCGGGCGAGCCTGGCGCTGCTCCGCCGCCTGGTGCCGGAGCGCAACGAAGTGCCGAACCTGCTCGACGACATCTCGACCCGCGGCAAGATCCGCGGCGTGACGCTGTCGCAGGTCGTGCCGCTGCCGGTCGAGTCGGGGCCGGCGCCGTTCGACACCTACAAGTACACGCTGTCGGTCATCGGGCACTACGACCAGATCGGTGAATGGCTGGCCGATGTCGCGAGCCTGCAGCGGATCATCGTGCCGCAGGACGTCTCCCTCGTGGCCGCGAACGTGGCGGCGGCCAAGGCGCTGGGCGACACCTCGGGCTCGCTGCTCGAGGCCAAGCTCCAGATCCGGACCTTCGTCAAGTCCGGCGCGGGCTCGCCGGAAGGAGAGAGCAGTGGCACCTAGGCGCTGGACGACCCTGCTCGTTGCCGGCTGTCTCGGCCTCGCGAGCGCCGCGGCCGCGCAGACGGGCGTGGACGTGGGCGCGGTGAAGAGCCGCGCCGATACGGGCAAGAAGGCGCAGGTCGCGGCCGCGGTGTCCGGGTCCGATTCCGCCTCGGCCGCCGAGCCGTCCGAGGCGACGGTGATGCGCGAGACGTTCACCTACGGCGGTGCGTCGCGCGACCCCTTCGCCTCCCTGATCAAGACTGCGCACGCGGGCCCGGAGCTCGCCGACCTCCAGCTGGTCGCGATCTACGAGGATCTCCGCTACTCCGGCAACAGCATCGCGGTCCTGCGGGAGAAGAGCACCGGGAAGCGCTACAAGCTCCGCGCGGGTGAGCAGGTCGGGCGCCTGCGGGTCACGCAGGTCCGCTCCAAGGATGTGGTGTTCACGATTCAGGACTTCGGCTACGAACGGCAGGAAACTCTTTCGCTCCGCAAGCAGGAGGACGTTACGCCATGACGCGTATGCATCGTGTGCTGCTGGCCGCCGCCGCGCTGCTCGGCCCGGTCACCCCGGCTCACGCCGAGGGCGGCCCCGGCGGCGGAGAGGTGACGGGCGTAAGCGTTCTCCCCGCCCCCGGCAAGGCCGAGGTCGTCATCAACGTGCGCGGCGCCGTTCAGGTCCGCGACTTCATCCTCCACGCACCCGACCGCTTGGTGGTCGATGTGGTCGGCGCGACCCTCTCCGCCCGCGGCGCCCTCTATGACGGCGTGAACCGGGGCGGCGTGGTCAACCTGCGCTACTCCCAGTTCCGCCCGGACGTCGTGCGCATCGTGCTCGACCTCGACGGCGTGAAAGACTACAAGCTGGCCCGCGCGAACGACGAGGTGCGGGTGAGCTTCGGCAGCGAGAAGGTGTTCGCCGCCTGGTCGTCGGGCAGCGGGGTGGCGCTCGCCGCCGCGGCGGCGGCCGACGCCACGGGTGACGTCGTGACGACGGCGCCCGCGCGTGAGCCCGAGGTCAAGCTGACCCCGGCCAGGAGCCAGACGGCCCTGTTCCGCACCGAGCAGCCCCGGATCACCGTGACCTGGGACCGCGCGAGCGTGGCCGACGTGGTCGCCGGCTTCGCCGCCTTCAGCGGCCGGACCATCATTCTCGGCAAGGACATCAAGGGCGAGGTCACCGCGGAGATCAAGAACCAGCCGTGGGACCAGGCCTTCCAGGCGATCCTCGCCACCCAAGGCCTCTCGGCCACGGAGATGTCGGGCGGGATCATCCGCGTGGACGCCCCGGCGGCGCTCGCCGCGCTCGACTCGCTCGAGCCGCTCGAGTCGCGCCAGGTGCCCATCAACTACACTCCGCTGGCGCAGATCACCAAGTCAGTGGAGACCCTGCTCACCAAGGGCCGGGGCCGCGTGGTCGCCGACTCCGCGTCGAGCAGCCTGATCGTTACGGACACCCGCAGCCGGATCGACGACGTGGCCCGGTTCGTGTCCAACCTGGACAAGAAGACGCCCCAGATCCTGATCAAGGCCAAGATCATCTTCGTGGACCGGACCGATCTCGATCGGCTCGGCCTCCGCTACGACCTGGGCTCGACCAACCAGTCGTACAACACGCTCGTGAGTCGCCCGGTCCCGGTGAACGGCGTCCCGTTCCTGCCGCCGCCGGGTGAGAACGGCGCCGGCATCGTGGACCTCGGCGGCAACACCCTGTCGCTCATCGGCAACGCGAGCGGCCCGGTGGCCAACGCCGCGCTGAGCCTGGTCTTCTCCACCGTGCTCGGCGGCAGCACGCTCACCTCGTTCCTGAGCGCGCTCCAGCAGCAGCAGCTCGCCGACATCCAGGCCGAGCCGACCATCAGCACGCTCGACAACCGCAAGGCGGACATCCTCGTCGGTGAGGAAACGCCGGTACCGGGCGCCCCGCCGGCGCAGGGCTCCGCAGTTGCGGTGCAGCAGACCCAGTTCAAGGAGACCGGTATCCGCCTGACGGTGACGCCGCACGTCACGAACAGCGGGCAGATCCTGATGCAGCTTCGGACCGAGCGCTCGGCCGTGCAGAACCTGCCGGCGTCGCAGTTCGGGTTCAACTTCACGAAGCAGACCACCGAGAACCAGCTGCTCGTCAACGACGGCGAGACGGCGGTCATCGGCGGCCTCACGATCACCGAGGTGAACCGCACCCGGTCGGGCATCCCGCTGCTCTCGCAGCTCCCGATCGTCGGCGGCCTCTTCAGCACGACGGAAAACTCCGAGCGCCGCCGGGATCTCATGATCCTGGTGACGCCCCGAGTGGTGGACGACGCCTCCAGCGTGAACTGACTCGGGGCTTGGCCGGGGACGGCCGGACCGGGTAGCTTCGAGCCCGACCCTGGCGTCGGGCTCGTTTGCTTGAACGGCGGGTGAGAGGTGAGAAGTGAGAGGTAAGAAGTGAGAAGGCCTTTCCTTCTCACTTCTCACTTCTTACTTCTCACTTTAGGAAGGAGCGTCGTCTGCACCTCCGCTTCACGACCGCTGGTGAATCCCACGGCAAAGGCCTCGTCGCCATCGTCGAGGGACTCCCTGCGGGACTGCCCGTCACCGCCGACTGGGTGGACCAGGACCTGGGCCGCCGGATGCTGGGCTACGGCCGCGGCGCCCGCATGAAGATCGAGCGGGATCGGGTCGAGTTCCTCTCCGGCGTGCGGGCTGGGGAAACACTGGGCTCGCCGGTCGCCCTGCTGGTCCGCAACCGTGACTGGGAAAACTGGGAGGACGTCATGGCGGCCGAGGGCACGCCGGGCGACCTCCGCCGGCGCCGGGTTACCCGGCCACGCCCTGGGCACGCGGATCTCGTGGGCGTGCTCAAGTACGACCGGCTCGACGCCCGCGACATCCTCGAGCGCGCCAGCGCCCGGGAGACCGTGGCCCGCGTGGCGGCCGGCGCGCTCGCGCGGCGCCTGCTTGACGAGTTCGGCGTGGACGTCGGGAGCCATGTCGTCTCCATCGGCGGCATCCGGGCCGGCGTGCCCGCCGCACTGCCCCGTCCGCTCAACGCCGCCGCCGACCGCTCCGAGATCCGCGTGCTGGACCCGGCGGTCGAAACCGAGATCATCAGCCGGATCGACCGCGCCAAGAAGGACGGCGACACCCTCGGCGGCGAAATCGAGGTGGTGGCCCGGGGACTGGTCGTCGGGCTGGGCAGCCATGTGAGCTGGGACCGCAAGCTGGATGCGCGCCTCGCCGGAATCCTGATGTCGATCCCGGCCGTGAAGGGCGTCGAGATCGGGCTGGGCTTCGAGGCCGCGCGCAGGCCCGGCTCGGCGGTGCACGATCCGATCGGGGCGGACGCGGCGGCCGGTGCGCCGGCGGGCGCCGACGACGGCCCGCCCGTGCCCGGTGACCCGCGCGGCGGCTTCGCCCGCCGGACCAACAACGCCGGCGGGCTGGAGGGCGGCATGACGACCGGGGAGCCCCTCGTAGTCCGTGTCGCCATGAAGCCGATCTCCACCCTGATGTCTCCGCTGCCGACGGTAGATCTCGCCTCCGGCGCGCCGGCAAGCGCGCAGAGCGAGCGCTCGGACGTAACCGCGGTGCCGGCGATGGGCGTCATCGCGGAGGCGCTCGTGGCGATCGTGCTGGCGGATGCCATGCTCGAGAAGTTCGGGGGCGACAGCCTTGGCGAGATGAAGCGCAACCTGACGGGCTACGTCTCCGCCCTCGGCGCGCGGTGGACCGCGCTCCGGTCCGAGAGCGTGGAGGCGGGGTGAGCCGGCGCCACATCCTCCTGGTCGGACTGCCCGGCTCGGGCAAGACCACCGTCGGCCGTCTGGTCGCCGAAGAGCTGGCGGCGCCTCTGATCGACGTGGACAACCTGCTGGTCCGCCAGATGGGGATGCCGGTCGCCCAGATCTTCGGGAAGGTGGGCGAGGCCGAGTTCCGCCGGATGGAGCGCGACGCCGTTCGCGCGGCCTGCGCCGCGGGGCCGGGCGTGATCGTTCCCGGCGCCGGATGGGCCGCGCAGGAAGGCGAGCTCGAGCTGGCCCGCGAGACCAGCTGCATCATCTATCTCCGCTGCCAGCCGAGCACCGCGGTCAAGCGGACCGAGGAAGGCGAGGCCCGGCCGCTCCTCACGTCGGATCCGCTGAGCCGGATGCGGACGCTGCTCCAGGAGCGCGAGAGCCACTACGCGCTGGCAGAGCACCAGCTGCCGACCGACAGCCGCCCGGCCGAGGCGACGGCTGGGGAGGTCGTCAAGCTCGCCCGCGAAGCGGCTGGATGGGCGTAACATATTGATATATAACGTCTTATGGTTTTCATCCTTGCTATCCGGGAACCGCCCGCGTTTCTTAACCGGTTCCACGTTGACCCGGAGATGACCGGGGACGATACCCTGAAGGCCATGGCAAAAACGAAGACCAAACGAACGACGGACAAGAAAGCGCGCCCCGCTGCCAAGGCGGGCGCCGGCGACGCGGAGAAGACGCCGCAGGCAAAGGCGACCGCGGCGGCGAAGCCGCGCGCCAAGGCCACTCGGGGCCCGACGGCCAAGGCACGGCCGCGGCGCCGGGGCGAGGCGCTTGTGATTGTAGAGTCGCCCACCAAGGCGAAGACGATCGGGAAATACCTCGGGTCGGGCTACTCCGTGAAAGCGACGATCGGGCACGTGCGGGACCTGCCCACCCGCAAGCTCGGTGTCGAGATCGAGGGCGGCCGGTTCACGCCGGAGTATGTCGTCATCAAGGGCAAGAACCAGACGCTCACCGACATCAAGAAGGCCGCCAAGGCGGCGAGCGAGGTGTACCTCGCCACCGACCCGGACCGCGAGGGCGAGGCGATCGCCTGGCACGTGGCGAGCCAGCTCGACAGCGCCCTCCCCATGCACCGCGTGCTCTTCCACGAAATCACTAAGGACGCGATCCAGGAAGCGATGCGGAAGCCGGGCATCATTGACGAGCAAAAAGTGAATGCCCAGCAAGCCCGCCGCATCCTCGACCGGCTGGTCGGCTACAAGGCGAGCCCCCTTCTATGGAAAGCGATCAAGACCGGTCTGTCCGCAGGCCGGGTGCAGACGGTGGCGCTCCGGCTGCTCGTCGAGCGGGAGCGGGAAATCCGGGCGTTCAAGCCGCAGGAGTACTGGACCATCGAGGCCGAGTGTGCCAAGGGCGGCCAGAGCTTCGAGGCGTCGCTCCACAAGCTTGACGGCCACAAGCCCCAGCTCCATTCCGCGGCGGAGGCTCAGACGGTCGTGGACGCCGTCAAGGCGCTCCCGTTCGTCGTCACGAGCGTCGAGCGGAAGCAGCGGCGCAAGCGGCCCGCCGCACCGTTCACCACCAGCACGCTCCAGCAGGAAGCGGCCAAGCGCCTTGGATTTTCCTCCCGCCGTACCATGCGTGCCGCCCAGGACCTCTACGAGGGCGTGGACTTCGGTGATGAAGGCCCGGTCGGCCTGATCACCTACATGCGGACCGACTCGGTGCGGGTCTCGGATGCGGCGATCGCGGCGGTGCGGGACTTCGTCAAGAAGAGCTATGCGAAGGCGTATCTGCCCGAAGCCCCGAACAGTTACGCCGCCAAGAAGAACGCCCGGGTGCAGGACGCCCACGAGGCCATCCGGCCGACCGACGTGCGGCGCCGGCCCGAGGACGTCCAGACCTACCTCGAGCCGGACCAGTTCCGGCTCTACCAGCTGATCTGGCAGCGCTTCGTGGCCTCGCAGATGACGCCGGCCGTGTACGACGTGACCGTGGTGGACTTCGATCTCGGCCGATACCTGTTCCGGGCCACCGGCTCGGTCATGATCTTCGACGG
>JBGPPG010000084.1:0-14456 GCA_041488455.1 Gemmatimonadota bacterium | reverse complement strand
TGGACTTCAGCTTCGGGATCCAGAACCTGGCCCGCTTCCGTGGCAACGTGTTCAAGCAACGGGGCTGCGTGGCCATGGTAATCCGCATGATTCCCTTCAATGTGCGAACGTTCCACGAGCTTGGCTTGCCGCCGGTGATTGCCAAGCTGGCGGAGCGTCCCCGGGGTCTGATCCTGGTGACCGGGCCGACGGGGTCGGGCAAGTCCACGACCCTGGCCGCGATCATCGACAAGATCAACAAGGAGCGGAAGGGCCACATCATCACGGTGGAGGACCCGATCGAGTTCATCCACCGCCACCAGGCCTGTATCGTCAACCAGCGCGAGGTCGGCACCGACACGAAGAACTTCGCCACCGCGCTCAAGTACGCGCTCCGTGAGGACCCGGACGTGATCCTGGTCGGCGAAATGCGCGACCTGGAGACGATCGCCGCCGCGCTCACGATCGCGGAGACCGGCCACCTGGCGCTCGCGACGCTCCACACGAATTCGGCCGCCGAATCGATCAACCGCATCATCGACGTCTTCCCGCACAACCAGCAGTCGCAGGTGCGGGCGCAGCTCGCCTTCGTGCTCGAGGGCGTGATCACCCAGACGCTGCTGCCCAAGGCCAAGGGGCGCGGCCGGGTGATGGCGGCGGAGATCATGGTCGCGACGGCGGCCATCCGCGCCCTGATCCGCGACGAGAAGATCCACCAGATCTACTCGGCCATGCAGTCGGGCAAGAAGTACGGGATGCAGACGATGAACGACGCGCTCTACCAGCTGTACATGGGGCGCGAGGTGACCGAGGACGAGTGCCTCAGGGTGTCGGGGGATCCGAACGAGTTCCTCCGCATGATCGGCCAGCGGCCGATGGAAGAGCAGGACATTCCCCCGGTGGGCGAGAAGCCGCTGCGCGCCGCCGGCGCCACCCGCCGCTAGGACTAGGGAGAACGACCGATGCCGATGTTCGAATACACCGCGCGCAACGCCGCGAACGGACAGATCCAGAAGGGCCAGCTCGACGTGCCGAGCCAGACCGAGGTCAACAACTACCTCCGGAAAAACCGGCTGATTCTGGTGAGCGTCCGCGAGGCGCCCAAGCAGATCAAGTTCACGCTGCCGGGGGCCCAGCGGATCAAGACCCGCGATATCGTGATCTTCACCAGGCAGTTCGCCACGATGATCAACGCCGGTCTGCCGCTGGTCCAGTCGCTCAACATTCTGGCGCAGCAGACGGAGAACAAATCGTTGGCGGAGGTCACCCGCGCGGTGGTCTACGACGTGGAGTCGGGCAACACGCTCGCCGACGCGTTCAGCAAGCACCCGCGGGCGTTCAGCGACCTCTACGTCAACATGGTCGCCGCCGGCGAGGCCGGTGGTATTCTGGACACGATTCTCCTCCGGCTCGCGACCTTCCTGGAGAAGAACGACGCCCTGATGCGCAAGGTGAAGGGCGCGATGGTCTACCCGGGCGTGATCATCTCGGTGGCGGGCATCGCGATCGCGATCCTGCTGATCTTCGTGATCCCGGTCTTCCAGACCATGTTCGCCTCGGTGAGCATGGAGCTCCCGCTGCCGACCCGGATCGTGATCGGGATGTCGGACCTGCTGATCGGGTACTGGTGGGCGATCCTGGGCGTCATCGGTCTCGCCATCTTCGGGATCCGGCGCTACTACGGGTCGACCAGCGGCCGCAAGAACATCGACTCGCTCCTGCTTAAGTCCCCGGTGCTGGGCGACCTGCTCCGGAAGTCGGCGGTCTCGCGCTTCACCCGGACGCTGGGCACGCTGATCTCCTCGGGCGTCTCGATCCTCGAGGGGCTGGAGATCACGGCGAAGACGGCGGGCAACATGGTCATCCACGACGCGGTCATGGCCTCCCGGCAGTCGATCGCTGGTGGTGAGACGATCGCGGCACCGCTGGAGAAGTCGAAGGTATTCCCGCCGATGGTGATCTCGATGATCGCGGTGGGCGAGCAGACCGGCGGCCTGGACGAGATGCTGACGAAGATCGCGGACTTCTACGACGAAGAGGTGGACGTGGCGGTCAGCGCGCTCCTCTCGCTGATGGAGCCGATGATGATTGTGGTCCTGGGCGTGGTCGTGGGTGGCATGGTGGTGGCGATGTACCTGCCGATCTTCGACATGATGAATACGGTGCAGTAAGGCCTGCGCCGTCGAAGGTGAAAGATGCGGAGGGCCCGGGTTTGAACCCGGGCCCTCCGCTGCGTTTATGGGGTGGCGATGGCGGTGACTTGCAGGATGGTCAGAACACCCCGCGCCCGGGCGGCGCGAGTAGGGCGGGCCCCGCCCCTACACCCCCGCCGGCTCCGGCCTCCGCCCCGCATCCCCCCGAAGCTTCGCCGACACCTCCTTGAAGGTGTCCTCCAGCCGGTTCAGCATCTCGTCCAACAGCGCCGCCGGGATGTTGAGCGCCGGCTCGATCCGGATCACCTGCGCCTTGGAGTAGGTCCCGGCCACCAGCACGCCCCGCTTGAAGAGCCCCGACGCGACCTGCCAGCCGATCTCCTGACGCGGGAACTCCATCCCGATAAGAAGCCCCTTGCCCCGGGCCTCCTGGAGCACGTCGGGATACCTGCTCTGCAACCGGTGAAGCTCTCGGAGGAGCCGCTCACCTTTCGCCGCGGCGTGGCCGGGCAGATCCTCCTCCAGCGTCACCTGGATCGCCGCGAGCCCCGCCGCGCACGCGAGCGGGTTCCCGCCGAACGTGGTGGAGTGAATGATCGGGTTGGGGATCATCACTTCCCAGATCTCGGCGGTCGAGATGAACGCGGAGAGCGGCATCACGCCGCCGCCGATCGCCTTGCCGAGACACATGATGTCGGGAACCACGTTGGAGTGGTCCACGCCCCACATCGTCCCCGTTCGGCCCATCCCGGTCTGGATCTCGTCCGCGATGAAGAGCGCGCCGTAGCGGGTGCACAGCTCCCTGACGCGCGGGAAATAATCGTCCGGCGGCACCACCGCGCCCGCCTCGCCCTGCACCGGCTCCACCACGAACCCCGCGATCTTGACCCCCACGGCCTCCGCCGTGGCGAACTCCTGCGCCAGCGCATCAGCATCCCCATAGGGCACGAAGCGTACGTCCTGCAGCCCCTGCTGGAACGGCTGCCGGAACGAGGCCTTGCCCATGAGCGAGAGCGACCCCAGCGACTTGCCGTGGAAGCCGGATAGCGTGGAGATGAACGTGTGCGCCTTGGTGTAGAGCCGCGCGAGCTTGATCGCGCCCTCGATGGCGTCGGTCCCGTTGTTGATGAAGAACGAGTTCTGCAACGCGCCCGGCGTCACCTCGGCCAGCACCCGCGCCAGCGCCCCGCGCCACGGCTCCAGCAGCTCCTGGCTGTTGAGCGCCATGCGCGCCATCTGCTGAGTCACGGCTCCGACGATCTTCGGGTGATTGACCCCTGCGGAAAAGATCCCGTAACCGCCCAGGCAGTCGATGTACTCGCGGCCGAGGATGTCCTTGAGGATCGAGCCGGAGCCGGACCACTCGATAGCCGCGAACTGCCCGGCCTCGGTGACGGCTTTCCGGTAGGTGATGAACCCGCGATTGTAGAAGGAGGCGTAGTTCTCGACGGTTTCCTGGATGAAGGCCTGCTTCTCCTCCAGGCTCAACTCGCGCGCGGACAGCAGCTTAAGGTAGTGCTCCGTGTGCTTCAGCACCTCTGCATTCGGCAACCGCAATCAATCGGCGCTCCCTTCTCCGGTGGATGGATCCGCTTCCTTGGGCCGTGAGACGTTACACCCGCGGCACCACCGCGGCAACTACGACGCCTTCACCTCGGTCCAGAGCTGATCCCACGTCGCCGTCTCGCGTCCCAGGTCGCGCTGATATTCCAGTCGCGTCAGCTCGTCACCCGTCGGATATGGAACCGGGTGTTGGATAAGCTTGATCGCTTCGCGGTTCGGCGTGCCGTATCCGGTGGCCACCGAGATCGCGGACTCGACCGGCGGCCGGAGCACGTAGTTCATGAACTCGTGCGCCGCACGCGGATGACGCGCGCCGCGCGGGATCACCAGCGAGTCGAGCCAGATGGTGCAGCCCTCCTTGGGCACGACGTAGCCCAGCAGCGGCTGCTCCATCCGCGCCTGCTCGGCGTCTCCGTTCCAGAGCTGGGCCACCCACACGTCGCCCGAGATGAGCTGCCCCTTCACCGGTGCGGAGATGTAGGCCTTGAGGTTCTTCTTGGCGCGGATCGCGTCGCCCTTGGATTCCTCGAGCTGGGCCATATCGATCGAGTTGAGCGAGTGCCCGTGATAGCGGAGCCACGCGCCCAGCACGTCCCGCCCGTCGTCCATCTGGGTCATCTTCCCGCGATAGCGCTCGTCCAGAAAAATCTCCCAGCTCTGCGGCGGGTCGGGGACCTTGTCTCGGCGGTAGGAGAAACCGGTGACCCCCCAGAGCCAGGGCATCGTGTGGCGGTTGCCCGGATCGAAGGCCCGATCGAGGAAGATCGGCTCCAGGTTGTTCCAGTTGGTGAGGTACTGCTTGTGGATGGGCAGCGCGAGATCGATCGCGATCAGGACCTCGACGACGTAGGTAGACGGGACCACGATGTCATAGCCCCGCGCCCCGGCCTGAAGCTTCGCCAGCATCTCCTCGTTGCTGTCGTAGAAGTCCATCGTCACCTTGACGCCGAACTCCTTCTCGAAGTTCGGGATCGTGTCCGGGGCGAGGTAGTCGGACCAGATGTAGATCGCCAGCTCCCGCTCCAGGGGACCGAGGTCGCGCGAGGGGTCGTCGAGGACGGGATCGTGCTCCTCGCGCCGGCAGGCCGACAGGAGCGCGGCAACGGCCGGCGCGGACAGGCCGAGCGCCGCGGCCCGGCGGACGAACTCGCGGCGGCTCAGCTCGCTCATGCCTGGGCCCGCTCTCGGCCGAACCGGTCGGCAAAGTAGATGAGCACCGTCGTTCCCACCAGGATCAGCGTGCTGATGGCGTTGATGGTCGGCTCGATGTTGCGGCGGACCATGGAATACACCACGAGCGGGAGGGTGGACGATCCAGGTCCCGCCACGAACGAGGTGATCAGGAAGTCGTCGAACGACATCGTGAAGGCCAGCAGCGCGCCCGAGAGAATGCCGGGCCAGAGCTGGGGCACGGTCACCTTCCAGAAGGTGGTGATCTCGTCGGCGCCCAGCATCATGGACGCTTCTTCCAGGCTTTCGTCCATCCCCTCGATTCGCGCCAGGACCACGACCACCACGAACGAAATGCAGAACGCGACGTGAGCGATGGTAATCGTCGCGAGGCCGAGCGGGAAGCCGATCAGCACGTAGAGAATGAGGAGCGAGATGCCGGTGACGATCTCGGGTGTCACGATGGGCACGTAGAGGAGCGCCTCGAGCACCCGGCGGCCCCGGAACTTGTGCCGCGCCAGTCCGAGCGCGATGAGCGTGCCCAGGAGGGTCGAGATGACCGTGGCCGCGACGCCGACGATGAGGCTCGCGCGGAGTCCGTGCAGAATGTCGTCCCGCTCCAGCAGGCGGCGGTACCACTCCAGCGAGAAGCCGGTCCAGTCCACCGAGAACTTCGAGGCGTTGAAGGAGAACGCCACCAACACCAGGATCGGCAGGTGCAGGAACAGATATACGGCTGCGACCAGCGCGATCAGCCAGCGGGGCAGTCCCATGCGCATATCAGTGCGCTCCCGCCGGCGCGTCGTCGCGGATGCGGAGATAGGTGATCACCGCGGCGAGCACGAGCGCCATCAGGATGAACGACGCGGCCGACCCGAAGGGCCAGTTCCGGGCGGAGGCGAACTGGTTCTGCACCAGGTTGCCGATCATCAGCTCCTTGGCGCCGCCGAGCAGGTCGGACGTGAGGAAGGAGCCCAGCGCCGGTATGAAAACCAGCAGGCAGCCGGCCACGACGCCGGGGAGCGAGAGGGGCAGGGTAACCTGGCGAAACCGCGCCGCCGGCCGGGCCCCGAGCACCTCCGCGGCCTCCAACAGCGAATTGTCCAGCTTCTCCAGCGAGGCGTAGATCGGCAGGATCATGAACGGCAGGAAGCCGTACACCAGGCCGGTCATCACCGAAAACGGCGTGTAGAGCATCGTGAGCGGCTCGCCGATCACGCCGAGCCTGAGCAGCCAGGTGTTGATGAGCCCGGTGTCGCGCATGAGGAAGATCATGGCGAACGTCCGCACCAGGAAGCTGGTCCAGAAAGGCAGCACCACCAGGAAGAGCAGCAGGTTCTTCCACCGCCCGCTCCGGGCGAGCACGTAGGCGACCGGATAGCCCAGCACGAGACAGATCACGGTGCAGATGATCGAGACCACGAACGTGCGGATCAGGATGGTGAGATAGATCGGCACGAAGAACCGCTGGTAGCTCTCCAGCGTGAGACCGCGCTCCACCCCGCCGTATTCGCCCCGCGGCATCACGCTGTAGGCGAACATGAAGAGCAGCGGGATCAGGAAGAACACCACCAGGAAGACGATGCCCGGCCCTAGTAGGCTCCAGGCCTGGGCCTGCGGCCGCCGGTAGAGCCAGGCGAGGACCCGGTCGCGCGAGAGCGACATCACGCGTTTGCCGGCATCAGGATTCCTCGAGGATCTGGCAGTCCTCGGGCAGCCACGCTACCGCCGCCGAGTCGCCGCGCTTCCAGGGCAGCGGCTTGATGAGCTGGCCCTCGTTCCGGAGGGCGACGGTGACCTCGTTTCCGTCGCGCAGCGTCAGCATGACGTGCATCGTCTCGCCCAGATAGATCACGTCGCGGATCTCGCCGGGGAGCGCGTTCTCGCCCGGCGGCACGTCCGACGGCCGGCAGACGTCCATCCATTCGGGCCGCACGGCGATCTTGACCTCCTGGCCCTCCTTGATGGCGGCGCTGTCGGGTACCCGGATGCGCTCGCCTCCGGCCAGCGCCAGCTCCATTTGCCCCCCGGCCCGCTGGGTGGCGCGTCCGCCGAAGAAGTTCGACTCCCCGATGAACCTGGCCACGAACGCCGTCCGCGGATTCTCGTAGATCTCTGCCGGCGTGCCGAGCTGGGCCACGAGGCCGTTGTCCATCACGGCGATCCGGTCGCTCATGGTGAGCGCCTCTTCCTGATCGTGCGTGACGTAGACGAAGGTGGTCCCGAGCTTCTTGTTGAGCGCCTTGAGCTCGAGCTGCATCTCCTTCCGCACCTTGAGATCCACGGCACCGAGCGGCTCATCCAGGAGGAGGATGGCGGGGTTGAGCACGAGCGCCCGGGCGAGCGCCACGCGCTGGCGCTGGCCGCCCGAGATCTGCGCCGGCATCCGGCGCGAGAACGTGTCGGGCGCCAGGCGTACCATCTCCAGCGCGCGGCGTACGCGACTCGCGATGTCCGACTTGGGCGTCTTCCGCTGCTCCAGGCCGAACGCGACGTTGCGCTCTACGGTAAGGTGGGGGAACAGCGCGTAGCTCTGGAAGACCATCCCGATCTGGCGCTCGTAGGGCCGCCTGGTGTTCACGACCTCGCCCAGGAGCCGGACCTCTCCGCCGTCCACGTCCGGCTCCTCGAATCCGGCGAGGAGCCGAAGCGTCGTCGTCTTGCCGCAGCCCGACGGACCCAGGATGGAGAAGAACTCCCCCTTCTGGATCTCGAAGGAGATGCGGTTGACGGCCTTGAAGTCGCCGAACGTCTTGGATACGCCGGAGAACTGGACGACGGGTGCGCCGCTCACGCCGAGAGGCTCGCGGCGGCCAGAGCCTCGCCCAGCACGTCGAGCCCTTCCTCGAGCACGGCGTCTTCGACCGAGAGCGGCACAAGAATGCGGACGACGTTCCCGTAGGTGCCGGCGGAGAGCAGTACCAGTCCGCGCTTCAACGCCTCGGCGAGGATGCGTCCGGTGAGCGCCTTGTCCGGCTCCTTTGTGCCGCGGTCCTTCACCAGCTCTATCGCGACCATCGCGCCCAGCCCGCGGACGTCGCCGATGGACGGGTGCTGGGCGGCGAGCGCCTTGAGCCGCGCCGTGATGCGGGCACCGACCCGGACGGCACGATCGGGCAGGCACTCGCGTTGCATCACGTCGATCACGGCGAGCGCGGCCGCGCAGGCGACCGGATTGCCGCCGTACGTTCCGCCGAGCCCGCCCACCGGCGACGCCTCGAGGACATCGGCCCGGCCGGTGACCGCCGCCAGTGGCAGGCCGCCGCCGAGCGACTTGGCGGTGGTGATCAGGTCGGGGACCAGCCCGTAGTGCTCGGACGCGAACCACTTGCCGGTGCGGCCGAAGCCGGTCTGGATCTCGTCCGCGATGAAGAGGATGCCGTTGTCCTTGGCGAACGCGGCGAGGGTGCGCACGTACTCGACCGGGGCGGGCACGAAGCCGCCCTCACCCAGCTCCAGCTCCATGATGATGGCAGCGACGGACCCGGGATCGACGATCGCCGCGAACGTCTGCTCCAGGCGCGTCCGGTCGGCCTGGCAGCAGCGTCCGCCCTTCGGTCCCTCGGCGCAGCGGTAGCAGTAGGGATAGGCGATCCGGTACACCTCGGGCGCGAACGGGCCGAACCCCTTCTTGTAGGGGTTCACCTTGGAGGTGAGCGCCATCGTGAGGTTGGTGCGGCCGTGGAAGCCGTGCTCGAAGCACACGACCGCCTGCCGGCCGGTGAACGCGCGCGCGGCCTTGACCGCGTTCTCGACCGCCTCGGCTCCGCTATTGAGAAGAAGGGTCCGCTTCTCGTGCTCGCCCGGGGTGAGGGCGTTGAGCCGCTCGGCGAGCGCCACGTAGGGCTCGTAGCTGGAGACCGGAAAACAGACGTGGAGGTAGCGATCGAGCTGCTCCCGCACGGCATCGAGCACGGCGGGATGCCGGTGCCCGACATTGACGACGCCGATGCCGCTCCCGAAGTCGATGAGCTGGTTGCCGTCCACGTCAGTGAGCACGACGCCTTCAGCGTGCGCGATGGCGATCGAGGTGACGGCCGGCACGCCCTTAGGCACGGCGCGCGCGCGGCGCGCGAGCAGCGCCTGGCTTTCCGGCCCCGGAATGGCCGTCTTGAGCCTGATCGTCCGAGCCATGCGATCCTCGTCGTCGTAACGTGTTGGTGAATCCCGCCGTGCGGTGCTAGGATTGTAACCGGTTCCCCACAGACCTCCCATGCCCGACACTTCTCTTTGGCTCCGCTGCCGCGCGGCGTCCGTCGCGCTCGTTTTCGCCGCCGCGTGCGGCGGCGGCGAGCAGGCGACCGTTCACCGTCCCGTGGCCAAGATCACCATCACCGCCACCGGGAATGCGCGCGCGGACGCCCAGACGTTCCTGGCGCAGCTCTGCCCCACGCCGATCGGCGGCGAGCTCAACTTCATGGTGTGGGAGGGCTACACCGACTCCCTCTTCACCGCACCGTTCGAGCGCGCCTGCGGGGTCAAGGTCAACGCGACCTACATGGGCTCGTCGGACGATCTGGTCGCGAAGCTCCGTGGCGGTGGCGTGCAGACGATCGACCTGATCTCGCCCTCGAGCGACGCGGTCACCCAGATCGTGCAGGCCGGCCTCGCGCTGCCGCTCGACCGCTCTCGGATCCCGAGCTTCGGCGACCTGATGGCCAGCTTCCGCGCGCTCACCGTGGCGCGGAAGGACACCGTCGTCTACGGCGAGCCCTGGGCGTTCGGGCCGAACCCGCTCATCTACGACACCACCAAGGTTGCGCCGGCCCCCAGCTCCTGGGCTGTGCTCTGGGACGATCGGTTCAAGGGCCGGATCTCCCTCCAGGACGACATCGCCACACTGTACATGGTGGCTCAGCTGCTCGGCCTGGATGACCCCAACGACCCGGCAAAGCTCTACAACCTGTCCGACGCGGATCTGGCGAAGGTGAAGGCCAAGATGCTGGAGCTTCGGCCGCGAGTGCGCAAGTACTGGGCGACGGCGGGCGATCTGACCCAGCTCTTTCAGGGCGGCGAAGTGGTGCTGGCGGAGGGCTGGCCGCTCATGACCCACCAGCTCCGCCAGGCGAGCTTCCCGGCGGGCGAAGTGATCCCGAAAGAGGGGACCACCGCCTGGGCCGACCATTGGGTGCTCACCTCGGGGGCCAGGAACCTGGATGCGGCCTACGCCTGGCTGGAGTACGCGGCGCAGCCGTTCACCCAGAAGCTCCTCTACGACGTGACCCGCTACATCGTCGCCCACCCTGGCGCCAAGGCCTACATGACGCCGGCGGAGGCGACGAGCCAGCACGACATCGCCGAGTACGGCGCGCGGGTGAATTTCTGGCAGTGGGGGTCGAGGCGCGACAAGTATCAGGAGATCTGGAACGAAGTGAAAGCGGCGCAGTAGGTGCCCGACCCGCTGCTCCGCCTGGTCGATCTGAGCAAGCGGTTCGGTGACGTCGCCGCGCTCGACCACATCTCGCTCGACATCGCCGGCGGCGAGTTCCTCACGGTGCTCGGCGCCTCGGGATCCGGCAAGACCACGACCCTCCGGTTGATCGCCGGGTTCGAGCCGCCGACGACCGGTCAGATCCTGATGGATGGCGCGGACATCGCCCCGCTCCCGCCCTACCGCCGCGACGTCAACACCGTCTTCCAGCAGTACGCGCTCTTCCCCCACCTCACGGTCCGCGACAACGTCGGCTACGGCCTCCGGATGCGGCGCGTGGCCCGGCCGGAGATCGCCCAGCGTGTGAAGGATGCTCTTGCCCTGGTGCAGCTGGGGGACCTCGGCGCGCGGAAGCCGAGGCAGCTCTCGGGCGGACAGCAGCAGCGGGTGGCGCTCGCGCGGGCGCTGGTGAACCGTCCCCGCCTTCTGCTCCTCGACGAGCCGCTCGGCGCGCTCGACCTCAAGCTCCGGCGGGCGATGCAGCTCGAGCTCAAGCACCTCCAGACGCGGGTCGGGATCACCTTCGTGTACGTCACCCACGATCAGGAGGAAGCGCTCACCATGAGCGACCGGATCGCGCTCATGCGGAACGGGCGGATCGAGCAGCTGGGGACGCCGGACGAGATCTACCATCGCCCGCAGACCCGCTACGTGGCCGACTTCATCGGGGACACGAACCTGCTCAAGGGCAAGGTGCTGGCGTCGGCCGGGCGCGAGGCTACGCTCCAGCTTGGCGGCGCTGTGGTGCGGGCACCACTCGGAGTGGGAGGGGCGCTGGCGGCGGGTGCGGATGCCTGGCTGTCGGTGCGGCCGGAGCGGCTGTCGGTCGGACCGAGAACCGGGACTGGGACGGCGGCGGCCGGGAATGAGGCGGGGGTGGGGGCGGGGCGAAACGCACTCGAGGGCGTCGTGGCCGACCTGGTTTTCGTGGGGGCCGGGACCAAGGTCTTCGTGGCCCTCGCCGACGGCACGCGGGTGATGGTGCACCGGCCGGCCGACGATCCCCTGGCACCGGGCGCTCCGGTGACGGTCGTCTGGCCGGTGGAGGCCGGGGTCCTGCTCCGTGACTAGCTCGCCGGCCGCCACTCGCCGGCTCGTGCTCCGGGTGGGAGCGCTGGTCCCGATCGCGTGGGCCACGGTGCTGCTCTTCGTCCCCTACGCGCTGCTTCTGGTCCAGTCGTTCTGGCGGCTCGACAACGGCGTGCTCACGCCGGGCTTCACGCTGGACAACTACCGGCGGCTCGTGGGCACGTCGCTCTACCCCCGGACCATCCTGTATTCCGCGGAGACGGCGCTCTGGGTGACGGGCGCCGCCCTCATCCTGGCGTATCCGCTGGCCTACCTGCTGGCATTCAAGGTCCGGCGCCACCGGGACCTGCTCTATCTCGCGGTGATCATCCCCCTCTGGGTGAGCTACGTCGTCCGCGCCTACGCCTGGAAGATCATCCTCGGCCAGCAAGGGATCTTGAACGGGCTCCTGCTCTCGCTAGGACTCATCCACGAGCCGCTCTCGGTGCTGCTCTACAGCCGTTGGGCGGTGGTGGTGGCGCTCACGCACATCTACACGCCGTTCGCCCTGATGCCGATCTTCGCGGTGCTCGAGGCGATCCCGCCCTCGCTCCGGGAGGCGAGCCAGGATCTCTACGCCGACCGCTGGCGCACCTTCCTCCACGTCACGCTGCCGCTCTCGCTTCCCGGGGTGCTCGCCGGCGGCACGTTCGCGTTCGTGCTCAGCATGGGGGACTTTCTCGCGCCGCAGCTGCTCGGCGGCAACGACAGCGCGCTCATGGTTTCGAACCTGGTGTGGAGCCTCTTCGGCGTCGCGTACAACTGGCCCCTCGGCGCAGCGGTCGCGGTGGTGATGCTGGGGCTCACGCTCGCGCTCCTGGCACTGACCGGCGCGCTCGAGCGGGGAGGACGGAGCCGGTGAGACGGGCCGCGACCGACTACCTGCTCTGGACTGCCGGCATCGGCGCGCTCCTGTTCCTCTATCTGCCGGTGATCGTGGTGGTGCTGTTCTCGTTCCACGACCAGAGCATCATCGCGTGGCCCCTGCGACTTGGCACGCTTCGCTGGTACGGGGTGCTGGCCGGGGATTCGGCGATGCTGGCCGCGGCGTGGGCCAGCGTGAAGCTGGCGCTCCTCGCCGTCGTCATCGCTCTAATCGTGGGCGTGCCGGGCGCGTTCGTCCTCGATCGGCTGGACTTTCCCGGCAAGACCGCGTTTCGCCGCCTGGTGCTGCTGCCGCTGATCCTGCCCGGGGTCATCACGGGGGTGGCGCTGCTCTCGTTCTTCAGCCTGCTCAAGGTCAGCCTCTCCAGCGGGTACCCGCTGGTGCCCGGGTGGCCGGTCGTCCTGGGGCACGGGGCGGCCCTGACGCCGGTGGTGATGACCCAGGTGTTCGCCCGGCTCCAGCGATTCGACCGGAGCCTCGAGGAGGCGAGCCAGGATCTCTACGCCGACGACTGGCGCACCTTTTTCCACGTCACCCTCCCCACGATCCGGTCCGCCGTGCTGGGCTCGGCGCTGCTGGTCTTCACGCTCAGCCTGGACGAGATCGCGGTCACGTTCTTTCTGGTGGGGCGGCAGAACACGCTGCCGCTCCAGTTCTGGGGACTGCTCCGGCGCGGCATCACGCCGGAGGTGAACGCGGCCTCCACCGTCATTTTCGTCGCGTCGGTCGCGGTGATCGTTCTCGCCGCGCGCGCGATGCGCGAGCAGCGTCATTGACAGCCCCGGGGCCGGGCCGTACCTTCGCTCGACATCTCTCTATGTCCACGCCGAAAACGCCCTTGATCTTGCGCAGCGCGCCGCTTCGCACCGCCGCGGAGCTTCGCTGTATCGCGCGCCGGTCGCACCCGCCGGGCCGGTGACGGCCCGGAGGTGAATTCGGCTCGCTGATTCACCCCCGCCGCCACTGCCGTCGCCCGCCGTGCGCTGCGAGTCGCACGAGCAGGGCGGTCCAGCCGGGTCGGCCCGGCACCGGTTCCCATCTGTGTTCCCCTATATGGCCAAGGATCGACTCGTGAGCCCCCAGCCTTGTGCGCTGTTGCTCGCCGCCGTGCTCGCCGGTGCTCCGTTCGCCGGCGCCCAGGCGCAGCAGCCGGCCGCCCTGAGCGGCCGGGTAACCAACCAGGACGGCAACCCCGTCTCGACCGCGACGGTCGCGATCCCCGCGTTCGGCCTCGGCACCACCATCCGCTCCGACGGCAGCTATACGCTGCCGCTCACGGACCGGCTGAAGGGCCAGACGGTCACGGTGTCGGTGCGGGCGATCGGCTACAAGCCGGTCTCGGTTCAGGTCGCCATCGGCGAGACCGGCGCCACCCAGGACTTTGCCCTCGAATCCAATCCGCTCCAGCTCGGGGAGCTGGTCGTCACCGGCGCGGGCACGGAGACGGAGGTCGAGAAGCTCGGCAGCGTCCGGAACAACGTGGACTCGGCGCTCATCGCCCGGAGCAACGAGGCCAGCGTCGTCAACGCGATCTCGGCCAAGGCCCCCAACGTCGAGGTCATCTCCGCCTCGGGTGATCCGGGGGCGTCCGCCTCGATCCGGATCCGCGGTGCCAACACGCTGGGCGGCGACGGCCAGCCGCTGTTCGTGGTGGACGGGCAGCCGATCGACAACTCCGTGAGCACGACCGCGGCGCTCGATCCGCAGACCGGCGGCGAGCAGGGCGGCGTCTCCTCGCCCAACCGCGCCATCGACCTGAATCCCGAGGACATCGAGTCCATCGAGATCCTCAAAGGAGCCGCGGCGGGCGCGGTCTACGGCGCGCGAGCGGGCCAGGGCGTCGTGCTGATCACCACCAAGAAGGGGCGTCCGGGCGCGACCAAGTACAGCCTCCGGAGCTCGTTCTCGTGGAGCGACATCAACCGGTTCCCCCAGCTTCAGCGCCAGTACGGGCAGGGCGACGGCGGGCTGCCCGACGCCTGCGCCGAATCAGCGAACACGGCGACCCCGAGCCTGGACTGCTATGCGACCGAGGACAGTTGGGGCCCCGCCCTCGCGCCCGGCACCCCGACCTACGATCACGCCCGCGAGCTGTATCAGACCGGGTTCGGCAGCGACAACACGCTTACGATTTCGGGGGGAAACGATCGAACGACCTTCTACGTCTCGGGGTCGCTGCTCAACCAGAACGGCGAGCTGCCGGGCC
>JBGPPG010000083.1:0-14541 GCA_041488455.1 Gemmatimonadota bacterium | reverse complement strand
CTGCGGGTGACGTTGCTCATCAGACTGCCTCCCTGGGTGTTGTCGGCCGAGGATCGGACCGGTCCGGAAAATTGCAGAACTTCCTGTGGAGTGCCACGGACGGCGGGCTGCGGCCGTCCCCGAGCGGCGCTCGTCAAGCTGTTGAAATAGAATATCTTGCGAAGCAGGGCCTCGGCGCTTGCCGGGACCGGACGACCAATTTTGCACGTTCGGGGGTGCAAGGAGCAGGCCCACATCTGGTCAAATCAGCCCCAGCCGCCCTCCCGCCCGCTTAAAAGCCGCCAGCGCCCCGTCGAGGTGCTCCCGTGTATGGGCCGCCGAGATCTGGCAGCGCACGCGGGCCTGCCCCTGCGGCACGACCGGGAAGCCAAAGCCGGTGACGAACACCCCCTCGTTCAACAGCTCCTCGCTGAGCTTGATGGCGAAGGCCGTCTCGCCAACGATCACCGGCACGATCGGGGTCTCGCCCGCGAGTGGCTTGAAGCCGAGCGCCCACAGCCGCTCTCGGAAATATCGGGCGTTCTCCCGCAGCGTGGTGACCCGCTCCGGATGCCCCTCGAGGTATTCGACCGCGGCGAGCGCGCTCGCGGCTACGGTCGGCGGCAGCGCGTTGGAGAACAGCTGGGGCCGTGCCCGCTGCGTCAGATAGTCGCACACCGCAGCCGAACCCGCAACAAAGCCGCCCGCGGCGCCGCCGAGCGCCTTGCCGAGAGTGGATGTGATCAAGTCCACCTCGCCGAGCACCCCGAAGTGCTCGGCCGTGCCCCGCCCGGTCGCGCCGAGGACGCCGGTGGCGTGGGAGTCATCCACGACCAGCACGGTGTCGTGCTTGCGGCACAGCTCGATCAGGTCTGGAAGTTTGGCGATGGCGCCTTCCATGGAGAATACGCCGTCGGTGATCACCATGCGCACCCGCCGGTCCCGGGCGGCGCGGAGCTTCTCCTCGAGGTCGCCCAGGTCGGCGTGGCGGAAGACGCCGGTCTGGCACTTGGTGATCGCCTTGGCCAGTCGCACGGCATCGATGATGGAGGCGTGATTGAGCTGATCGCTCAGGACCAGATCGTCTTCGCCGAGCAGCGTCGCGGGAACCGCCTCATTGGCGTTCCAGCAGCTCACGAAGCTCAGCGAGGCCTCGGTGCCCACCAGCCGGGCACAGGCCTGCTCGAGCGCGCGGTGAACCGTGAAGGTCCCGCAGATGAAACGGACCGACCCCGTCCCCGCACCGAAGCGATCCAGCGCGGTCTTGCCCGCTGCCACCACCTCGGGCTGGGCACACAGGCCGAGGTAGTTGTTGGACGAGAGAATGACGACGTCTCCCCGGCCCTCCATCCGGACGACGGGGCCTTGGGGGCTCTCGAGATAGTTGAGCCGTTTGTAGACCCCGGTCCGGCGGAACTCCTCCAGCTCGGCTTCGAGCCGCCGCTCCAGCGGATTGGACGCCACCGCGCGGGTCATCCCCCGATCTCCAGAATCACCTTGCCCGCCTTACCCTCCTTGATGACCTCGATCGCGTCGGCGATGCGGGCGAGCGGAAACCGGTGGGTGAGCACCGGCCGGGGGTCGAGTTGCCCGGCCCGCAGGAAGCGCCGCATCTGATCCCAGGTCTGGTACATCTTGCGTCCGCTCACCCCGTAGAGCGTGAGGCCCTTGAAGATCACGTCCCGGGCGAAGTCCACTTCGGTGGAACGGCTCGGCGTCCCCAGCAGATTGACCCGGCCGCCGAGCCGCGCCGCCGCGAAGGCTTGCGCGTGACCGGACGGATGGCCGCTCATCTCGCAGACCAGATCGACGCCATCACCCTGGGTGAGCTCCCGCGCGCGTGCCACCACGTCATCTTCGGCGGGGTTGAGGACGACGTGCGCACCCATGCATCGAGCAATGTCCAGCCGGCGAGGGTTGTAGTCGCTCGCCAGGACCAGCGAGGCACCGGCTGCCCGTGCCACTCCGACCGCGAAGCAGCCGATGGGCCCGCAGCCGATCACCAGCACGGTGCTCCCGGGCACGTCCGCCTCGAGCACGGTGTGCACCGCGTTACCCAGGGGGTCCATGATCGCGCCGATCTCGGTGGGGATCCCGTCCAGGCGCATCACGTTCGACACCGGCATCGCGATGTACTCGGCGAAGGCGCCGTCACGGTCCACGCCGATCACCTGGGTCCGCTGGCAGAGGTGCGCGCTGCCGGTCCGGCACTGGAGGCAATGGCCGCAGACGATATGGCCTTCGGCGGTCACCAGGTCACCGACCGAGAGGAGCCCCGCGGCGGCGGCTTCGCTGCCGAGCTCGACAATCTCTCCGGCGAATTCGTGCCCGACCACCACGGGCGGGCGCAGCCGACCCGCGGCCCAACTGTCCCACTCCCAGATGTGCAGATCGGTCCCGCACACCCCGGCGTGACGCACCCGGATGAGAGCGTCGGTGGGGCCGTATGCGGGGCGGGGAACCTCCCGCAGGGTCATGCCGGGAGCGGCGGATTGCTTGACCAGGGCGCGCATGTGCTTTCGTGGCGACGGCAGGGCAATATACCAAGACGGTCGATCTACGCTACTTACCGCACGCTCACGTCGAGTCGCGTCGAGCGTGGGAACGGCGCTCCGGCGCGGACGCGCAAGGGCGCGCCACGGACCGTAACCGTGAGCCGGCCGGTCGCCCATGACCAGTCGAGCGTGCGGCCTGCGACGCGGAGCCCACGCACGGCGAGGGGATGAGCGAGCCATTCGCTCGGTAGACCGTCCCCGATCACGAGCACCGGCTCCCCGCCGCCGGGCTCGATCCGCGCCAGCATGTCAAGCTGGAGGAGCAGCATCTCGGCCGTCGTCCAATAGTGGGGGGTGACGGTCTTCGGCTCGAGCCACCCGCGGGTATAGGCCCACCAGCCGAGCGTGTTCCCCTCATCGTCACCTTCCCACCAGGTGTACAGCCCGGGCGAGGACTGGTGTTCCCAGAACCACCTGAGCACCTGCCACGTCCGTTCCGGGGCGCCCAGCAGGAGCCACTGATGGGCTTCCGCGAGGTCGAAGTAGGTCCAAAGGGGCAATGCGTGGGGTTGCCCGGCAGAATCGCGGAGCTGGGTCCAGCGGCGGTCGAGCGCGGTCTGCAACATGGCCCGGGCTTCCGGCTCGTCGGCGACCCCGCTGGGCCAGAGGGCGAAGATGTAGGTTCGCGGATTGTCCGACTCCGGCGTCCGGAAAGCCGCTTTCCACGCGGCACGGAGGCGCTGGGCGCGCTCAGCGTACCGCACGGCGTCGTCCTCGTGGCCCAGCCGCGAGGCGAGTGCAGCCGCACACACGAGGCCGCCGTAGCTCACGGCGTTCACGAACAGGAGCGGGCGGCCCCCGTCCATGCGGCCCACGATGAGCCCGTCGCGGGCCGCGTTGGCAACCAGGGTCGGATCGTCGTGATCCCGGGCCCAAGGGGTAATCGGGTACGAGAGGGGTTCGCGGATGTCCTGACGCGCGTCCAGGAGCTCGACGATGCGCTCGGCCTTGCGCCGCACGTGAGGCCAGACCCAGCGATCGTAAGACGAGTCCGCGGCCTGGGTCCCGACTTCTGTGAGGGCCCATATGCCCAGACCGGGAGCGTCCGCCTCGGCGCCGAAGCCGCCGTAATAGTCGTTCTTGGCGAGGAACACCGCGAGGGCACGCGCCAGCGGGACCTGTCCCGCCCGGGCGAGCGCGGTCACGATGTAAGCGCCGGTGCGCTGCCAGGGGATCGGCGTGTTGACCGGGTCGGACGAGCGGGTCTCCCCGCGCACGAGGCTCATGGCGAGATGAGTCACCGCGGCCTGGATGCTCTCCCCGAAGCGAGGGTCGGGAAGCGAGAGCTCGGGGAAGGGCGCGAGCCGGGGTGGCAGGGGCGCGGAATCAGGGGGCACCGAGTCGGCCGTGAGCGTGACCGTCGTCCCGGCCTGCGGGTCGAGCGCGAGCCTGGCGTAGCCCCAGCCATCCTCACCGGCCCATGCCGTCACTCCAGCCTTTGCGGTCATCCACTGGTCGTCGCCTTCGTGTCCAACGACGACGGTCCGAGGCGCTGGAGCGAGCTCCAGGGACCATGCGTCGTTGATCCGCAGGCGGGTGCCGTTCCAGGCGAGCGAGCGCACCGGGCCGCCTGACGGGCCCACGCTGCGGACCACCAGCTCGATGCGGCTCTCAGGCACCTGGCCCGGCAGGACCGTGAGCTGCCATCGGCCCGGCCCCGAGACCTGCCAGCGGGCGCGGTAGTCCGCGGTCTCCGTCGCGATGGCGGGCACCATCGCCCCGCTGTCCCAGGCGAGGCGCTGGCTCACTGCGGCGAGCGGCAGCCCATCGCCGCTCGCGACGAAACCGCCGAGCGAATCCTTTACCCAGAGCGATAGCCCGAAGCTTCCCTTGACCGGGCTCAGGCTTCCGCCGGGCTCGTGCCAGCTCTTGGCTGACTCGGGCGTTCCGGGCCGGGCAAGCACCACGTGGCCCTCGCCGCGTGGCCACGGATCGTGGGGACGATCGCGTTTCTGGCGGAGGGCCTGCTCGCGCTCCGGGCCGTAGAGCCGTGCAGCCCGCTGCAAGGCTGCGAGGTTGTTCACCGCGGCGGCCACGAGAACGAGGCCGGCGAGTGCAAGAGCGAAGGGCCGGAACCGGCCGAGCGTTCCCGCGGCCGTGACGGCGACGAGCAGCGGCACCCAGTGCAAGGCGTAGAGAAAGGTCTCCTCGCCATAGACCAGGTGAAGCGCGATCTGGCCCGCGAGACCGAGCAGGATGACGAGCCAGATGGGCTGCTCGCGCCAACGCCGCAACGCGGCTGCCAGGCCGAGGGCGAGCGCGCCCAGCCACGCGACGGCCGCGATCGTGCCCGCGGTGCCGCCGGATCCCAACGGCGTGTCCTGCATGGTCAGCTTGTTCGGGGCCGGGGGGTTGAGTGAGGCGTCGAGCGGAAGGGGATTCCCGCCCTCATGCAACCGGCTGAATCGCGGCGCGACGATCGAGTGGACCGTCACGATGCGCAGCACGCTGCGCATGCGGTCGGGTGTGGGCCGAAAGGTGAACTGGGCCTCTTCGCTGGTCGGCACAAAGAAGGGTGTGCTCGGCGCGAGGCGCTTTTGCGCGACCCAACACGCGGCTACGAGCGCCAGGGCGCCTGCCGTGACGACCAGGGCGCGGCGGATCGGGAGCAGCACGGCGGCGGCCAAAATCCCGAACATCCAGTTCGTGACGGTGACGGCGAGCGTTGCGGCGCTGGCGATGATCCACCGGCCGGTGGTGCCATCCGCGCGCTGCGCGACGGTCGCAATCAGGGCGAGCCCCGCCATGATGCTGACCGAGCCGAGGGCGTACCGATCCCGGATCGGCAGCCAGAACATCGCCCCGGCGCTCGCGAGGCCGAGCAGGGTGTAGAGCACGGCATCCGACCGCCGGCAGCGCAAGGATCGGAGCAAGACGTACAGCGCCGCCCCCCACAGACCGGCGACCATGGTGACGACGCCGGCGGTGGCGCGGGCCGCCGACCAGCGGAGCCAGTGCCGGAGCGCGAGGGCGGGTGGCGTGGTGAGCAGGATGAAGATCGGGTGAACCGCGCCTCGGTCGTGGTCGGCTCGGCGGTTGGTCATCTCCCAAGCGATCTTCGAAGCGTCGCTTTCGAACCAGGTGTCTTCCGCGAGCTCAGTCAGAATCCCCGGGCCGATGAGGCTGATGGCGCGCGTGGCGTACGCCGCGGCTGCGAGGCCGAGTGCCAGCGCCAACACGACGTCCCAGCCCACGGACCGTCGCGCTGGGGCCGGGAGGGTCACGCGGCGAGCCAGACGATGAAGAGGAAGGCTCCGGCGGTGAAGAAGCTCACGCGATCGCGGAGGGCGAAGACCACCGGATCGTCGTGGAGGTCGTCGCGAAGCGCGAAGACCCAGATGCGGGCCTGCCAGTACAACAGGAGCGGCAGACCGCCCCAGAGGAAGTCCGGCGTGCGGTAGAGGTGCGAGACGTCGTGGCTCGAGATGTAGAGGCAGTAGACCAGCGCGGCGCACGCGATGCATGCGATGCCCATGGCGGAGAGGACGTGGGCATCCACGGCCTTATAGGCGCGCCCTCTACGGCGAGGGCCGCTGTCGGGACCCATCCGGCGGAGCTCCGTGACCCGTTTTACCAGAGCGAGGGAGAGGAAGAAGAAGATCGAGAACGGCAGGAACCAGCGCGAGAGCGGGGCCCCGACCAGGGCCGCACCGGCGACGAGCCGGAGCGTGTACAGGGCGGCCAGCACGATGACGTCCACCAGGAGCCGGGCCTTGAGCGCGAGTGTGTACACGCCCGAGCCGACCGCGTAGCACCCCAGGGCGAGCTGGAAGTACGGGGGCAAAGAGCTGGCGAGGAGCACCGAAGACACGGCCAACACCACCGCCAACCCCACCGCCTCGGCGGTTCCGATCTGGCCGGCGGCCAGTGGGCGCAGCCGCTTCGTCGGGTGCAACCGATCGTCGGCCACGTCGCGCACGTCGTTCACGACATAGGCGAACGAGCTGAGGAAGGAAAAAGCCAGGAACCCGCGAAGCAGCACGCTGATGTGGTCGGGAGTCCAAACGATGTGGCTCGCGAGCGGCGGCAAGAAGAGCAGAAGGTTCTTGGACCATTGATGGGGACGGGTCAGGCGAATGAGGGGCCTGACACGCCCGAAGGCGCCGGCGGTCGCGCTGGTCGTCTGCTCCACGATCTGTGAGCCCATCTAATGCTCCTTCGTGTGGCCCCCCGGTCTCAGGCCGAAGACGAGCACCTCGTCCCCGAGTGGATAGCCCTGTTGCGTATTGCCACCGGCGGCGACGGCGACGAACTGTTCCCCGTCCACCTCGAAGGTGACCGGGGGCGCGTTGACACCGGTGGAGGTACGGTATTCCCAGAGCTGGCGGCCGGTGCCGGCGTGGTATGCCCGGAACCATCCGTCGCCCTCTCCAGCAAAGACCACGCCACCAGCGGTTGCGAGGGAGCCCCCTACCATCGGCTGCTTGGTGCGTACCTGCCAGACGATGCGGCCCGTGGCGGGGTCGATCCCGCTGATGGTACCCCACCTGGGACCGGGCAAGGAGGTGGCCCCGCCGTACCAGGGCTCGCCGCGAGCGTAGGGCGCCGAGTCGCTGAAGATGATCATGGGGTTGTGGAGCGCGACGACGTACGCCAGTCCGGTCTGTGGCGAGTAAGACAGAGGGGACCAATTTGAGCCTCCGTCGGCGCCCGGGGCCACCCGGACGCCCGCGGGCGTCGGCGGGGCGAAGAGGTTCTCGTGCGGGACGAATGGCGCCGAGCGGACGACCAGTGCGCCGTCCCGCGGATCCAGGACGTAGAGCCACCCGAGCTTCCCCGCACTCAGCACCAGGGACCGGCCTCCGACCTCCGCGAGCACCGGGGAGCTGGCAGGGTCATAGTCCCAGAGATCGTGCGGAACGAACTGATGGTACCAGAGGAGGCGCCCGGACGCCGCCTCGAGCGCCACGACCGAGTTGGTGTAGAGGTTGTCGCCGGGGCGCGGCACTCCGTTGAAGGACGGAGCGGGATTTCCCACCGACGCGTAGAGCCTCCCGGTGACCGGATCGTAGGCGGGCGTGACCCAAACGGAACCGCCGCCGCGCCGCCATGCGTCAGCGAACCGGGCTGAGTCAGCGCGCTCGCGCTTGATGTTTCGGGGCAAGGCGCCACCCCCGGACACGGTCGTTCGCCACGGTCCCCACCAGCCCCCCTCCTCCGGACTCGGCACGGTGTAGAATCGCCACGCGAGGCGGGCCGTGCGCGCCTCGTAGGCGGAGAGATGTCCCCGGATCCCGAACTCGGCGCCCGACGTCCCGACGATCACGAGGGAGTCCACGACGAGAGGCGCCATGGTGATCCCATACCCGTCTCCGGGGTCATCCACTTGCGCCGTCCAGCGCATGACGCCGGTCGCCGCGTCGAGTGCGACGAGTCGAGCGTCGAGGGTCCCGACGAAGACCAGTCCGAGGCCGACCGCCACGCCCCGATTCGGGCTGCCACAGCAAGTAAGGCGCGTCCCGAGGACGGGATGGTACGACCAGGCCACTCGGCCCCGCCGGAGATCGTAAGCGATGACCGCGTCCTCCGGTGTCGTCACGAACATCACGCCGTCGACGACGACCGGAGACGCCTGGAAGCTGCCGACGCGCCCAGCGCCGGTGTGGAACGAGAGGTGAAGAGCGAGATCGCGGACGGTGACCGTATCGATGGTGCGGAGAGGGGAATAGCGGCGGTTCGTGTAGTCGCGGCCGTAGCTGAGCCAGTCGCGGCCCGCGTTGCCGGCGGCCACGAGGGCGCCGGGCCCCACGGATGCGACGGCTTTCCGGCGTCCTGCGTCGAGCCCGTCCCTACCGCAGCCGCTCAGGCTCAGGACGAGGAGCACGACAAGAACGGCTGGGTTCAAGAGACCGCGGCGCCGTCGGTCGTGAGGGCCTTGGGCTCCGCCGACGTGCGGGCGAGAACGATGCCCGGGGAGCGCGAGCCGCGCCGCCTCGGCTTGCCTACCTCCTCACGGATCCACCCGTCGTAGAGGTGCAGCAGCGCTTCCGGTGCCATCCGGCCGCGGCCGGGCAGCAGAACGTGCACGCCGGCGTCAGGCGTACGCGATTGGAGGGCCGCGATGAGATCCGCCCGGATCCCGGGGTCGAGGTCTCCCACCTCGCCGGCATCGAGCACGGTGATCGCGACGTCGTCGGGGAGCGGCGGGCACCAGAGCTCGAAGTCCACCACCGTGGCAATGATCGGCACGGCGAGCGACTCGTCTTCGACCCGCGATTCTACCCGGTCCACGCTGCCGAGGTCGCCGGCGAGGAAGGTGACGGGCACGTCATGCGCTGCGAGCAGGAACGCGGCACCGTCGGCGGCGCTGCCGACTACGACCGCCTCGTCGTGCGGCTCCACGCGATGAAGCAGCGCGGCCACCGGACACTCGGGCTCGAGGCCCCAGTGGGTGGCTTCCCGCTGCACTTCGCGCAGGGCCTTGATCCAGGTCTTCCACTTGTTGAACGGCTTGAGCTTGAGACGGCGCTTGATCAGCTCGTCCACGCTGTCGAGCATCACGATCTCGGTCAGGACGAACTGTCCTTCGGCGGCGGCCTGGAGCTCCTGGTTCGCCTCGTCCCCCAGGCGGAGCAGCTGATCGCGCCGCAGGGAGTTCTTGTAGGCCTCGATCTTCTGAAGGATGTACTCGTGGTATTGCTGCTTGGTGGAC
The DNA here is from genome assembly GCA_041488455.1 of Gemmatimonadota bacterium. Classification (GTDB taxonomy): domain Bacteria; phylum Gemmatimonadota; class Gemmatimonadetes; order Gemmatimonadales; family GWC2-71-9; genus DASQPE01. Next base: position 5,355 of record JBGPPG010000083.1, on the reverse strand, counting down.
GGGCGCGGTCGGCGGCGACGCTCCACGCGGAGCGCCTGAGCGGCAGTCAGCATGCGCCTAGGCTGGGCCAAGCACCCAATGGTGCCATTGTACGATCCTTCGGGCGACGCATTGAGGACGACGGGCGAGTGTGCCCGCAAGCTGGCGGAACGGTCGGGTCAAGTCAACGTGTCTGGCCCGGTTACCTGGCCTGGAGCACCGCGCCCTTGAGGTAGCCGGTCTCAGGGATGGTCACCACCTCCGGGTGGTCCTCCCCCTGGCCGAGCACCATCCGGAGGATCAGGCGGCGGCCGCTGTCGGCGGCGGCGGCAGACAGCATGTCGAGGAACAGCGGGAGACGGACATGGAAGGAGCAGGACGCGGTGAGCAGATGGCCGCCCGGGGCGAGCAGCCGCATCGCGCGCAGGTTGATCTCGTGGTAGCCGCGGAGGGCCTGAGATACAGTGGATTTTCCCTTGGCGAAGGCGGGCGGATCGAGCACGACCGTGTCGAACTTCTCCCGTGCCCGCTCGAGGGCGCGCAGCGTCGCGAACGCATCTCCCTCGCGCCAGACGATGTTGCCCAAGCCGTTCAGCTCCGCGTTCACCGCGCCCCTGGCGAGGGCCTGGGCGCTCGAGTCGAGCGCCAGGACCTGCGCCGACCGGGTGGCGAGATGGAGCGCGAACGACCCGTGATAGGCGAAGCAGTCCAGGGACCGGCCGCCGGAGAGGGCGAGCTCGGCGGCCAGCAGGCGGTTCGGCCGCTGGTCGAGAAAGGCGCCGGTTTTCTGGCCGGTCCAGGGCGCGGCGAAATAGCGGATCCGCCCCTCGCGCACCTCGACCCACTCCGGCACGGTGCCGTGTGCGAGGACAGTCTCCTCCGGCAGGCGCTCGCGGCGGCGGACCGGCGTGTCGTGGCGGAGAAGAACGCCTTCGGGGTGAAGGACGTCCACGAGCGCCGAAATCACCTCGGCGCAGAAGGTCTCGAGGCCGGCAGAGAGGATCTGCGCCACGATCCAGCGGTCGTAGCGGTCGACGACGAGCGATGGCAGTCCGTCGCCTTCGGCGTGAACGACACGATACGCGGTGGCGTCGATCCCGACCCGGCGCGCGAGACACGCGGAGAGGCGCTCGCGCCACCAGGCGGCGTCCACGGCGCGATCGGTCGGCTCGAGCAGCCGCAACCGGATCTCGGACGCGGGCGAGTAGAGCGCCTGGCCGATGAACTTGCCGCGGGGGTCGCGGACGCGGACCAGGCCGGGCTCGCCCGGCTCGCCGCGCACCTCGCTCTTGTGGATCCAGGGATGGCCCGCACGCCAGCGTCCGGCGCCGCGGGCGGTGACGCGGACCTCGGTCATGCGCGGTCGGGCCGGAGGATCGTGGCCCGCCGCAGGTAGCAGTGCTTGATTTCCGCCCGGGAGCGGGTGGTGTAGGCGTGGACCAGGAGCCGGATGCATCCCGGCAGCGATCCCGGCACCGGGATCTCGGTCGCATGGAGGAGTGCCACGATGTTCCAGCCGAAGTCCTCGGCGGCGCGAGCGGGGAAGGCGGCGTCGATGTCGTTGGTGACGGTGAAGAACGCGCTCACGATGTCGTCGGGCTCGAGGCCATTCGCGTCGATGAGCGCCCGGAGCAGCTCGTCGGTCGCGTCGAGGATCTCCTGCGCCTCGTTGCGCTCGACGGTGGTGGCGCCGCGGATTCCATGAATGCGGCGAACGGGAGAGTCTGCCATGACGCATAATCTAGCGTCGCTCCTGCGCCTCATGCTCGTCACCGACGATGGCCTGGTCGCCGGGCGCGATCTCCTCGCGCTGGCCCGCGCGGCGGAGCGCGGGGGCGTCACCGCCGTGCAGCTCCGGCTCAAGCGGGCATCGCCCCGGGAGCTTTGCGAAATTGCCCGGGCTCTCGGACGCGCGGTGCCAATCCCCATCCTGGTGAACGACCGCCTCGACGTCGCCCTCGCCGCGGGGGCGGCGGGCGTGCATCTCGGGCCGGACGACCTCCCGGTGACGCTGGCCCGGCGGATCGCGCCGCCGGATTTCATCGTGGGGGCCTCGGTCGGGAGTGCCGGCGAGGCCGCGGCCGCGGGGGCGGCGGACTACTGGGGCGTCGGCCCCTGGCAAGTGACGGAGACCAAGCCCGACGCCGGCGAGGCGCTGGGTCCTGAAGGGCTACGGCGGATCGTCGCGCTGGCGGGTGCGATACCCTGCGTGGCGATCGGCGGCGTGCGACCGGAGGACGTGAGCGCCGTGCGTGCCGCCGGAGGGGCGGGGGTGGCGGTGGTGTCGGGGATCCTCGGGGCTGGGGACGTGGCGGCGGCGGCGCGACGGTACTGGAACTGGGTGAACAGTGAACAGTGAACAGGAGCCTCCGGTCATGACCGAGCCGCCTGTCCACTCTTCACTGTTTACTGTTCACGCTTTTCTCCAATCTCCTGATCTTCCCGACATTCCGCAGATGCTCGTCGTAGGTCTTGCTGAACAGGTGCCGCCCGTCTGGCCCGGCCACGAAGTAGAGATACGGCACTTGCGCCGGGTACATGGCGGCCTCGATGCTGCGGCGGCTGGGGGAGTTCACCGGCCCGGGGGGAAGCCCGGGGTGGAGATAGGTGTTGTAAGGCGAGGGAAAGAGATAGTCCTTCTTGTAGAGCCGGGGCTTTCGCTTGCCGGTCGCAAGCAGGATGGCGTACTGGACGGTGGGATCGGCTTGTAACGGCATCCCGATCCGGAGCCGGTTCCGGTACACGCCGGCGATGGTCTCGCGCTCGGCGTCCGCCCGGGCCTCGCCCTCGACGATCGAAGCGAGCGCCATCAGCTCGATCCGGCGGACGCCGAGCGTGTCGAGCCGCGCGGTCCACTCGGGCCGCCACTCCGCGTTGAAGTTCTCCACCATCATCCGCGCCACGTCGCGCGCCGACGAGCCGAGCGGGACCGCGTAGGTATCGGGCCGGAGAAATCCCTCGAGCGACGAGCCGCGAATCCCCAAATCCCGCGCGAGGGCGGTGTCCCTCGCCGCTACGACGAACGAGTCGGCCGGGATCCCGACGCGCTCGGCCACGAGGGCCGCGACCTCCGGAATCATGAGTCCCTCGGGGACGGTCAGCCGCGCGCTGGCCGTTCTTCCCTCGGCCAGCGCGGTGAGGACGTCGCGGGTCGGAGCGTCCCGGGCCAGCTCGTACACGCCGGCCTTGATGCTGCGATCCACGTGCTTGAATCGCGCGACCAGCTTGAACCAGAGCCGGTGGCGGATGACGCCATGTGCCGCGAGAGAGTCGGTGACGGCGGAGAAGGTGGACTTGGGAGGCACGCTGACCCGCTCGATCGGGCCCGGTTCCGGCGAGCTACAGGCAGTCAGGGGGCCGAAGGCGGCCAAGAGGGCCGCCGCGGCCGCGCGCACGGCGAGGCCGCTCCTACCTGGCACCTGCGCGTCTCGCGTCGAGGAATCCCTGAAGCAGGACGGCGGCCGCCAGCGCGTCCACGTCCGCCTTCCGGCCCCGGGTCGAGCCTTCCTGCTCCCGCACGAGCCGGAGCGCGCGAGCCGTGCTGAGCCGCTCGTCCCACAGCTCCACCGGCAGCCCGGTCCGCCCGCCCACAGCCGTGGCCAGGGTGCGGGATTCGGCGGCGCTCGGGCCCTCCTCGCCCTCCAGGGTGAGCGGCAGTCCCACGACGACCCCGACCGGTCCGTGGGCCGCGACACGCTCGAGCAGACGACTCATGGGGAAGCGCTTCCCCCGGCGCCGGACCAGAGTCTCCAGGGAGGACGCGAGCGTCTGAGTCTCGTCGCTGAGCGCGAGACCGATGCGGACCTCGCCCCAGTCGACGCCGAGGATTCGGCCTGCGGGTGGGATGGCCATGACAGCGTGAACAGTAAACAGTGAACCAGTGAACGGGGGGACCGCCGATCCCCGGGGCCCCCCTCTCGCCTCTCACTTCTCGCCTCTCACCGCCGTCACTGCGCCATCGTCGCGAAGAACTCCTTGTTGTTCTTCGTGCGCTTCATCCGCTCGAGCAGGAACTCGAGCGCTTCGACCGGCGGCATGTCGGCCAGGAAGTTCCGGAGCAGGTACACCCGGTTGAGCTCGTCCTTGTCCATGAGAAGCTCTTCCTTGCGGGTGGACGTGCGCTGGATGTCGATCGCCGGGTAGATCCGGCGGTCGGCGAGCCGGCGGTCGAGCACCAGCTCCGAGTTGCCGGTGCCCTTGAACTCCTCGAAGATCACTTCGTCCATCCGACTGCCGGTGTCGATCAGCGCCGTTGCGATGATGCTGAGGCTCCCACCCTTGTCGATGTTGCGGGCGGCGCCGAAGAAGCGCTTGGGCTTCTGGAGCGCGTTGGCGTCCACGCCGCCCGAGAGGATCTTGCCCGAGTGCGGGACGACGACGTTGTGGGCACGCGCGAGCCGGGTGATCGAATCCAGCAGGATGACGACGTCGCGCCCATGCTCGACCAACCGCTTGGCTTTCTCGATGACCATGTCGGCTACCTGGACGTGCCGGTCGGCCGGCTCGTCGAACGTGGAGGAGATCACCTCCGCCTTCACGTTCTCCTCCATGTCGGTGACTTCCTCGGGCCGCTCGTCGATCAGCAGCACGATCAGCACGATCTCGGGATGGTTCTCGCTGATCGCGTTGGCGAGCTTCTGCATGAGGATCGTCTTGCCGGCCTTGGGCGGGGCGACGATCAGGGCACGCTGCCCCATGCCCAGGGGCGAGAGGAGATCCACGACCCGCATCGAGAGGTCGGCGTTCTTGCGCTCGAGCCGGATCCGCCGGTCGGGATACCGCGGCTTCAGGTTGTCGAACGCGATCCGGTGCTTGGTCTTCTCCGGCTCCTCGAAGTTGACGCTCTCCACCTTGAGCAGCGCGAGGTACCGCTCGCCCTCCTTGGGCGGCCGTACCTGGCCCATCACCGTGTCGCCGGTGCGGAGGTCGAAGCGCTTGATTTGGCTCGGGGAGACGTAAATGTCATCCGGGCCGTAGAGGTAGTTCCAGTCCTGGCTGCGGAGGAAGCCGTAGCCCTCGGGGAGGATCTCGAGGACGCCCTCGCCGCGGATCACCGTGTCCTGGTCGAGCAGAGACTGCTCGATCCGGAAGATCAGATCCTGCTTGCGGAGCCCGGAGTAGTTCGTGATGTTCAGTTGCTCGGCCAGCTGATGCAACTCCGCGACGGACTTCTGTTTTAGTTCAGCGATATCCACGGGCGGAACTCCACACAAGGACCCCCGGACGGCGGACCGGCGGGCGCGACGGGTTGGGGCGGGGCAAGTGGCGGTGTCGGTGTATGGTGGCGAGCTCCGCGGCTGCGGAGCGGGTGCATCGAGATGGTCTGGGGAGATGACGTCAATCGCAGAAGCGCTGCAAGTTAGACCGTGCGGGATG
>JBGPPG010000082.1:0-15186 GCA_041488455.1 Gemmatimonadota bacterium | reverse complement strand
GGGCGACGACCTGCCGCTCGCGCCCGCCCGGCGCACGCGCCATCGCCCCCGCGCCATGCGGCAGGACGAGCTGATCTACCTCGACTACCTTGCGACCGGCATGAGCCTGAACGGGCACCCGATGGAGCACGTCCGCGAGCGATTGAAGCAGGGCGGCGCGCTCGACAGCAGCGACCTGCCCGGGCTCAAGGGAGGAGAGGAAGTCGTCGTGGGCGGGCTCGTCACCGTGCGCCAGCGTCCCGAGACCGCGGGCGGCACCATCTTTCTTCTGCTCGAGGACGAGCACGGCTTTATCAACGTGGTCGTGCCAAACCGGCTGGTGGAGCCCAACCGGGAGGTGGTGAAATTCGCGCTCTTCGTGTTGGTGCAGGGACGCTTCGAGCGGGACGGGCCGGTGATGAACGTCGTGGGGCGGAAGTTCCGCAAGCTCGCCGTGCGCGAGCTCACCTACGCGAGCCGCGACTTCCACTGACCCTCGAAGCGAGAGCCGCACCGGCTCAGCTTCGAACCGGTGCGGCTCATGCCGGCGCCCGGAAGGCTAGAACACGAGCCAGGCGAGCAGATACAGCGTGTTGTTGCCCGTGGCTGACCGGCCGAAGCCGTCGTAGCCGGCTTTCCCGCCGTTGAACCGGTCGTACCCGACGTACTGGAGGCCGAGGCGCGTGTTCTGCCAGGGGTTGAAATCGAGCTCCCCGATGAAGCCGTTGGTCTTCGGGTCGCCGTTCGCGCTCCCGCCCACCGGGTCCGGCGCGTAGCGGACCGCGTCCACGGTGCCCGTCGTCTGGAAATACCCCACCGTGAGGCCGACCTGCTGGATCGGATAGTAGGACGTGTTGAACCGGAGGGTCTTGAGCGTGTTCTCCGGATTGGCCGAGCCGCCTCCTGCGAACGTGGCGTCGAGCCGCTGCTTCTCGTGAATCCAGGTCCCGCGGGCTACGAGCGCTCCCCGGGGAAGCTTGGTCTCGAACTGGGCGTCCACGCCGATATCGGTGAACCGGTCCGTCGGGCCGCTGACGGCACCGGGGAACTCCTTTGCATACATCCCGTAGGTGCCGACCATGATGTTCTGCCGCTCCCAGACCTTCTGGAGTGCTAGGCGCCAGTAGGGTGCCACGCCTTGGATGGCGAACGAGTCGGCCAGCGCCCGCCCCTGGAGCGCCGAGCGATAGACGCTGAACTCGGCGTAGAGAATGCCTCCGAACATCGAGTAGGCGCCGAGGCCGAGGGACTGCTGTGCGAGGGCGCCGTCAACCGCCGTGCTTGCCGCGCCGCTCGGCGCCACGTCGGAGGAGGCGAAGGGGAACCCCCATGCCGGCGTCGTGTTCCACAGATCCTCCACGGACGGGTTGTTGTTGAGCGTGAAGCCGTAAAGCAGCTCCGACTGCTCGCCCAGCTTCGCCTTGCTGGCGTACCGGATGTCGATGTTGTCCATCCCGAAGCTGCCGTCGGCCCCCGCGTAGGTGAATTGGGAGAAGATGCCGACCTTCGATGTGACCTGGCCCGCGAGGAACACGCTGAGCTGCTGCGGCATCTCGGCCGTGCCGTTCTGGGTACCGGGCTGTGCGTCTTTCGTTTGGGTGACCGACGTCTGCACCATGGCCGCGACCAGCGGGATCGGGCTCAGCTTGAGCGTCTTCCCGTTGGTCGAGTCCTTTTCCTGGATCAGCTCCTTGGCCGTGAGGGTGTAGCCCTTGAGCTTGAACTCGCGCCCGAACGGCGTGAGCGCAAGGAACTGATAGTGGCACGCGCTGCACGCAAGGCCGGTCTGGCGCGAGAAGCTCGGGAGGTGCGCCTCGGCGGCCGCCCGCGACCGAAGGTAAGTGCGGACCAGTTCGCCGGAGTCCTCGGCGTAGTGATGACCGGGAGGGCCAAGCGAAACCGCCGCAGCGATCGCAAGCAAATGCAGGGACGTCATGAGAGCCTCCAGAAGAAGCGGTGGCACCGGCAGGAGGGGTTAACAGGTAAATCTCACTCCGCTTCATGAAAGCCGCATCGGGCAATTCCTGAATCTTTCTTCATGCGCCCTCATTGACCCCGGCCGATCACGGTGCGACTGTGAGTGCGGCTCCTACCGTCGGGAGGGTTCATGAACGCCACGCGCGCCGTGGTCGCCGGGCTGGTCGGCACCGCGGTGATGACCGGACTGATGCTGTTGGCGCCGCTTGCCGGCCTTCCCCAGCTGGCGATCGGCAATCTGCTCAGCACCCTGCTGGCGCTCTCGAGCGCCTACCTGCCCACCGGGCCCGCTGTGGGTTGGACGCTGCACGCAGCCTTTGGAATCGTGCTGGCGATCATCTACGCCGGGTTCTTCGTCTCGCGGCTGCCCGGAGGGCCGGGCGGACGTGGAGCGCTGTTCGGGTTCATAGTGTTTCTCGTCGCGCAGGTGACGTTCATGCCGCTGGTGGGGGCCGGCTTCTTCTCCCGCGGGAATGTTCCCATGCTCCTGGGCAGCTTGATCGGCCACCTGGTGTACGGTGGCCTCGTCGGCGCCATCTACGGCGACCCTGCGCAGGAGACCGGCCGATCGGCGCCGCCCAAGCCGGCCTGACCTGAGGCGGACCGCCCCGAATCCTCAACCTGGAGTCCACGATGGCGCGTCGCATCCTGCGCCGGAGATCGAGTCTCGCCGCCACCGCCTCGCTGCTCGCAGCCCTGCTGCTCGCCGGGGGCACGATGCGGGCGCACGCCCAGCTCCCCACGCCGGCCGCGGGGACGCAGTCGGATTCGACGGTCGTCACCCCTGAGGTGGTCGACGCGGGCCGGAAAATCTTCCATGGGAGGGGGACCTGTCACGCTTGCCACGGCGATCAGCTTCAGGGAGGCCCTATCGCTCCGTCGCTCCGGGGACCAAAGTGGCGGAACATCGACGGGACCTACGCGGCGATCCTGAAGCGGGTCCAGGGCGGACAACCGGGGACCGTCATGGTCGCTCACCCTGGCGACATCGATGACGCCCAGACGGTTCAGGTGGCCACGTACGTGTGGGCCGTAAGCCAGGGCAAGGCCAAGCCGTAACGAGCCCGGCTTAGTTTCGAGCTGGTACCTCGGGACATGACGAGCCCCGCCCCCAGCCTCCCCCCCGTCGATCCCCAGGAGCTCGTCCGCCTGGCCGCGGACCTGCCGAGCCTCATCCGGTTCGGCGCGTCGTCGTGGAACTACCCGGGCTGGAAGGGGCTCGTGTACCACCGCGACTACCGAGGCAAGGGCGCGTCCGCCCGGATGCTCGAGGAGTACGCCCGCTTTCCACTCTTCCGCACGGTGGGCATCGACTCGAGCTTCTACGCCCCGCCGACCGAAGAGGTGCTCCGGAGCTGGGCCGAACCTCTGCCGCCCGGATTCCCCTGTGTGAGCAAGGTCTGGCAGCAAATCACCGTGCATACCTGGATTAAGGCCCAGGACCCGGCGAAGGCCGGCAGGACCAACCCGGATTTCCTGAACCCGGACGTGTTCCTGGAGTCGGTCTACCAGCCCTATCGGACCTGGTTCGCCGATCACACCGGCCCGCTGGTCTTCGAGTTCCAGCAGATCGCGCGAGGGAGCGGCATGACGCCGGCACGGTTCGCCGAGGCGCTGGACGCGTTCTTCGCCGCGTTACCGCGCGACGCGCCCTACGCGGTCGAGGTGCGGAACGACGAATTCCTCACGCCCGCCTACTTCGCGGTGCTGCGCGAGCACGGCGTGACCCACGTGCTCAACAACTGGACCCGGATGCCCACCATCGGCGAGCAGCTCGATCTGCCGGGCGTGCTCACCGGCTCCTGTCTCGTGGCCCGCGCGCTGCTCCGGATCGGCCGCACGTTTGCGGAAGCCGTGGGCGCCTTCGCCCCCTACGACCGGATCCGCGAGCCAAACCCGGGACTCCGTCGGGATCTCGTGCGGGTCGCCCGGACCGCAATCGAGACCCGGCTCCCGGCCTATATCCTGGTCAACAACCGGGTGGAGGGGAGTGCGCCGCTGACGGTGGTGGAAGTCGCCAAACTGTTCGGGGAAAGACAAAGTGAACAGTGAACAGTGAAGAGTGAAGAGTGAACAGGGGGCTCCGCGCCCACACGGAGTCCCCTGTTCACTGTTTACCGTTCACTGTTACCGTCGTTTCTGCAAACGCCCTCACCGGGAACGTCCCGAACCCCGCCACCTTCGGCGGCACCGCGGAGAACCTGAGACCCCGCCCGGGCAGCGAGGCCATGTTGCACATGTGCTCGACGATCGGGATCTCGGCGCCGAGGAGGATCGAGTGCGCCGGTCGGGCCCAATCCTCGAGGTCGTCGATGTTGACGGAGTCGATCCCCACCAACGCGACCCCGGCATCCCGCAGCCGCTCGCACGCGTCCGCGGTGAGAAACGGATTCTCCCGGCCGTAGCGCTCCGTCCGCCAGTGCCGGTCCCAACCGGTGGCAACCAGCACCGCGCGACCCCGCACGTCCACGCGCTCGAACTCCGTCCAGCCGATCGCTCGCGGGGCACCGGCCGGCACCCGCACCACCACCGCGTCCAGACCCGCCAGCTTCTCCAACGGCATCGCCGCCAGGTCCTTGCCCCCGGTGTACCGGTGAAACGGGCTGTCGAGGTAGGTGCCGGTGTTCGCCACCATCTCGATCTTGCCGATCTGGAACTCGACCCCGGCCGCGTACTTGGCGCGGGAGGCCTCGCGGCTCAGATAGTCGCAGATCAAGGGCGCGGGGAGTCCGGGATAGGTAGTCATCCCGTGCTCGATGGTGTGGGAGAGGTCGATCAGCACGCCATCGCAGTCCGTAGCTCCGCCTCCAGCCCCGCCGCCCCGCAGATCCGAGCAAGCGTCTCGCCCACCTTGTTGTTGGGCGTGGACGCGCCGGCGGTGATGCCGATCAGTCGGGAGGTACCGAGCCACCCGGTGTCCGTCTGTTCCCGCTTGGTCCCGACCGGCTGGTGGCGGATCGTCCCGGCGGCCGGATCGATGCCGTCCGCGTCCTCGATGTGAAACGCCCGCACTCCCTTGGAGTGGACCAGAGCAGCGAGATGACAGGTGTTGCTCGAGTTGTAACCGCCGACCACGACCATCACGTCCAGCGGCTCTTCGATGAGCTTGAGGATCGCGTCCTGCCGCTCCTGCGTCGCCGAGCAGATCGTGTCGAAGGTGCGGAAATGGTCGGTGAGCGCGGCATTCCCGTAGCGCCGCTCCATGCTCTTCCGGAACTCCTCCGCGATGGCGAGCGACTCGCCCGACAGCATCGTCGTCTGATTCGCAAGGCCGACCTTCGTCAGGTCGGCGGCGAAGTTGAAGCCCGGGGAGACCGCGCGCCCGAAGTGCTCCGCGAGCGGCGCCGAGTCCCCGCCCCGCTCGATGAAGTCGCAGACGGTCCGGGCTTCCGCCATGTTCAGCACGACGAGGTAGCGCCCCCCCGGGTACTTCGTCACCTGGCTGGCCGTGGCCTTGGTCTCCTCGTGCCAGTACTTGCCGTGGATGATGGCGGTGTATCCGTCGCGGGCGTAGGCATCCACCCGCTTCCAGACGTTGAGCACCGAGCCGCACGTCGTGTCCACCATCACGCAGCCGATGGCGCGCAGCCGCTCAAAATCGTGAATCGTGACGCCGAAGGCGGGCATGATCACCACGTCGTCCGGCGTCAGCGCGCCGAAGTCGAACTCGCCGCCCGGTCCGTGCGAGAGAAAGCCGATCCCCATGTCGCCGAGCTTCTGGTTGACGTGGGGGTTGTGGATGATCTCTCCGGCGAGGAACAGGCGGCGGTCGGGGAACTTGTGCCGGGTCTCGTAGGCGTAGTCCACCGCGCGGTCCACGCCGTAGCAGAAGCCGAATTCGCGCGCCAGCCGGAACGTGAGCGGGCCCACGCTGAGCCGGTAGTCGCTGGCCCGGAGCAGCTCCACGACCTCGCTGTGGTAGTCTCGGCTCCGCTGGCCCTCGATAGCGCCCTTGAGGCCGAAACCCTTCCGGAAATAGGTGGACTCCATGCGCCTAACTTACACCGGCCCGGTGCACCCGGCCCGGCTCAGGTCGGGCACGCCGTCCCGCCCGCGGTGACCGGCACGCCCGCGAACCGGCCGCTCAGCTTCACCGTGCCGGCCAGTGCGGTGACCATCTTCGCCTGGGATTCGAACCGCCCCCACACCCGGCCCTCCGCGACCCGCTCGAGCGTGAGCGTACCACTCTCGCTCCGGTACCCGACGACGGTCGTCGATCCGAGCAACCGTAGCGCCAGCGCCGCCGCCGGCGCCGAGGCGCGCGCACTGCCCGGGTCCACGATCGGATACCGCCCCACCGCGAGCGATTCCGCCGGGTGGATGAGCACCGATATGCCGGTGTCGCCCCGCATCGCCGTGACCTGCGCGATCCGGGCGTCCCGGCACCAGAGCGCGGTCGCCCTCGCGGCCAGCTGGCCCTTGTCGGACCCGGTCCAGATCGCCTCGAGCCTGGCATTTCGGCCGCCGACGACCCCGCAGCCGGCGAGAGCGAGCGCAAGCAGAAGGCGGGCAGGCGCGCCGCGCCGGGTCACCGCACGGCTCCGACCACGAGATCGAACCGAAGCCGTGCTACGTCCGGTGACAGGCGACGACTCACGTCGAACCGCACCGCTCCGCGGAAGAAGGAGAGCCCGGCTCCGGCTCCCACCAGCGCTTGCGTCCGGAAGAGTCCGTCGGCGGCTCCCGCTTGCCCAGCGTCCATGAACAGGACCGGACGGATCCGGCCCGGGAGCGGAGCGACGTCGAGCTGGGTAGCCCAGAAGGCCTGGCCCACGAGCGTGCCGTAGTCGAAGCCCCGCACCGTGTTGAGACCCCCCAGTCGAAATGCCGACTGGGGCAGCAGCGGCGTCGACGCGATTCCGGCCTTGGCCCGGAAGGTGAGCCCCGCCCTCCCGCCGAGGTCCTGGCGCAGCTCACCCCATCCCCGTACGGTGGTCGTTCCCGCCCCGCCGAGCACGTCTGCGGCCAGGGACCAGCGGGTCCGGCCGCTGTGAGCCAGCTGCACCGTCCCGCCGCCGAACGTCCCCTCGGTGATCGGAGGATTGAGCGGAAAAATCCCGCGCCCGCCGAGGAAGTCGTTTACGTCGGAGGTCGCCTGGCCGATGACCGATCGCTCCTGCTCGACCCGCCCCGACACCGTGAGCTCCCACCCGACGCCCACCGACGTCTCGAACGACGCCGAGCCGCCGGTAACCAGCGCGTAGTCGGCGTCGTCGTGAGCCGCGAAGATCGCGTTCAGTGTGTTGCCGACGGAGGGGCCCCGCCCGATCGGGTCGACGCTCGCCACGTCGCGGTAGCCGCTTAGCCGGAACCGTCCGCCCGGAGCGTCGCGGATAATCGACAACCGGCCGGTCACCCGCTCGTCCGAGAACCCGTACCGCACGGTTCCCTGGAGTGTCGTGAACTCGACTCCCGGTACCCGGACGTGATAGCCGAGGCCCAGCGAGTAGCCTTCCACGCGGTCGTAGCGCAGCGCGTCGGCCAGCCGCTCGTACCCGAAGCCGCTCCCCCGGGCTCCGGTCAAATCGTCCGGCAGCGTATCGCTCATGCGCGCGAGGGTCGTCGCGACGTCTCTGAGCCGCACCCGGTCCGGGTCGTCCAGGCCCAGCTCGAGCGAGTCGTCCCACGCTGCGTAACGGGCGAGCGAGTCGTTCGGGGGGCGATGCAGCTCGTAGCGGCCGCCGGGCCAGCGATCGGCGTAGTTCCAGGAGCGGGCCCGGGTCGCCTCGACGTTCTGCTGCCTGCGCTCCGCACGGACCGAGTCGCGGCGCATCCGGCGCATGACCCGGAGCGAGTCCCAGGGCAGGGTCGTGTCAGGCAGCGGGAGCGTGAACGCGATCGGCCGTCCGCTGTTGAGCTCGTAGTCGCTGAAGGTGGTCACGGCCTCGAACGGGATCACCAGATCGTCGAGCATGGGGAGCTGCACCCGGCCCGCGATCGACTGCCGGTACGGCATCCAGAACCTTCCGTCCTGAAGCGCGTACTCCAGGTCCACGTCCACGCTCACGATCCGATTCCCGATGGTGTTGAGCCGCCGCGCCGATGCCTCGCTCCGGCGTCCCGGCCGGGAACGCACGAACAGCCCGGTTCCCACATAGCGGAAGGTGAGGCGCACGACCTCCGACGACTTGGCGTCGATCCACATCCGTCCCGCGACCAGCGCGGGCCCGGTCCGCCGCGGCACGACCTCCACCACGTAGATCCGCACCGGCTCGCCCCCGGGTGTCGCGACCGTGACGCTGTCGCGTACCGCGTAGCTGTACCATTCCGGTCCGGTGGCGGCGAGCGGATGAAGGGCGCCGGTGGCGGGGAAGTTGTCGCTGAAGAGCCGCACCGAATCGCCCACGCCGCGGGGCACGAACCACGGACGGTAGAAGACGCTCGAGAAATCCCAGTCGGGATCGCGCGTGCGAAACCGGCGTCCGACCACGTCCACCCGGAGATCGTTGGGCCGCTGCCACTCGACCAGGGCTTCCTGCTCCTCCACCGCGGTCACGGGGATCTGGGCCCACCGTCGGCGCCCGATGCTGGCAGAGAGCCGGTAGCGGATTCGAGCGCGATAGTCGGTGACGGCGCTGTCCTGCGCCCGGTGACGCGCCATCGCCCGCTCGACGATCAGGCGGGTGAAGGGCGTTGCGAAGGGGGATATGGTGTCGGAACCTGCGGCGGGCTGAGCGACAAGGAGTAGTGTCAGGAGGCTTGGGACCATTTGCTCCGGCCGTCGCGATGCAGTCCGTAGGCCTTGAGGCGGCGCCAGAGGGTAGTCCGACTGATTCCCAGATGGCGGGCGGTCTCCGCCAGCCTCCACTCGTGCGCATCCAGCGTCTTGACGATAGCCTCCTTTTCTCTCGCCGCCAACGTCGTGGGGCCCGCGACCCCGGGAACGAACATGGCCTCGCCCAGCTCCATGGCGCCGATCCGGAGGGGCCGGAGCCGGCCTCCGAGCGCCGCGAGGCGAGGCTGGAGATCGGGCGCGCCCTCGGAGAGGTCCCAGTCCTTCAGTGCCTCGCGAGCGGGATCATTGGCGTAGAGGATCCGGCCCTCGCGATCGAACACCACGACCCCCTCGCTGAACCCGTCGAGCACGGCCTTGGCGAGCGGCGAGAACACGGGGGGCAGCTTGTCGAGCGAGATAGTCTCTGTCATGAAAGAAGATACGTGTCGGGACGAGTGAAAGTTTCAATCCGATACGTCGGTCTGCAAGCCCGCCTTTCGCGTTGGGCTCAAGTGACTACCATTCAGTCGCCTGGCGTAACCCGACCCCAGCAGCGATTCCGAGCGTGACGACCTCTTTCCTTAGCAGGACGCGCGCGTCCGACCGGGGTGCACACCTCCCCCTGGCGGGGGCCGTCGCGGCGGCCGGCTTTCTCATTCTGGTCACCGGTCTCGGCTTGACGGCCGGGCGCGCTCGATCCGGCCCCGAGGGCAGAGCGCTCCTGTGGCTGACCTTGGAGGGTGGTCTTTTCTGGGGATTGAGCGTCGCGACGTTCCTCCGCGCCCGGCGCTCGCCTGCGGCGCTCCCCTTCCTTCTCCAGTGCGTCGGCTGGGCCACTTACTTCGGTCTGATCACGCTCCTCCCCCCGTCCGGATTGCCGCCGGCCGGGCTTTTCGCAGCCTACGGGCTGGGATCCTATGTGCATGCGCCATCGCTGATCCACTTCGCGCTCGCGTTGGCGTGGCCGCACCGGGAGGATCGCTGGAAGACTCCGGTCATGGCCTGGTATGCGCTTCATGCGATTCTGCTCGTCGTCGCGCTGGGCGCGATTCTGGGTGGCGAAGAGCCGCTCTTCGCGTTCGTGGACGAGGTGTTGCGGGGGACGCTTAACCTCACCGCGTTCCTGCTGTCGCTCGCGGCCCTGATCTGGGCACGACAGGCACTGTCTCTCCCGGCCGAGGGTCGCCGGACTCTCGACCTTGCGGCACTCGCGATCTTCCTGGGCCTTGGGCCCGGCTGGATCGCGCCACTTGTTCCCGCGCTCCGCGAGCCGATTCTCCCGCAGCTTACGCCGGCGGCGGGGTTCGCGGTGCTGCTGCCCGTCGGCCTCGCCCTCGCCGTGGCGCGGAACCGGTTGTTCGACGATGACCGGCTCGCGCGCGAAGCCCGCGAGCTTCAGGTTCGGCTGCTGCTCGAGCGGGATCTCGCGACCGCCTCCCAGGATCTGGCGCAGCATCTCGCTGAGGCGTTCGGTGCCGCGGGCGTTCTGATCCGGGTGTTGGACGGGAGTGCCCCAAGAGTCTTGGCCGCGGCCGGCGAGCGCCCGGCCGACTGGGTGACCGCACCGCTGGCGGCGGGTGTCCAGCTCACGAGCGAGCCCCCGACGGTTGCTTTCCCGCTGGCGGACGAGCTCGGTGTCGTTGGAGAGATTCGTCTGGCGGACGGGGCATCGGGCGGTTTCGGCTCGCGCGAGATCGGCTCGCTCGCCCGGATCGCCGGACCCATGGCCACCGTGCTGCGGGCCAAGCTCGCCGACCTGGAGTTCCGGATGACCGCCGGCGAGCTGGCGCGGTTGGCGTCCGCCCTCCCCCAGGCCGGGCACGACCTGGAGACGACAGCCCGCTCCTCCACCACCGGCGTTCGGGAGGCGGCGGCCGGTGCGCGGCTTCAGGCGGCCGACCTCGCCGAGGTTCAGGGCGCGGCCCGAGCCGCCGCTTCCGTCGCGGACGAAGTGCGGGCAGAGGCGGGGCGCGGCGCGGAGGCTGGACGGGCACTCGAGGCCCAGAGTGAGGCCCTGGTGCGGAGCTCCCAGGCGCTCGCCGACGAGATCGAGCGCGGCATGCACACGCTGGGGCTCGTGCGCGGGGAGGTGGACGCGCTCGTGGCCCGGGGCGAGGAGATCCAGCGGATCTCCGGGGCAATCAACGGCATCGCGTTCCAGACCAACCTGCTCGCGCTCAACGCGGCGATCGAGGCCGCCCGAGCGGGCGCGGAGGGGCAGGGTTTCGCCGTGGTCGCCGAGGAGGTGCGCCAGCTGGCCGAAGACACCGGCCACTCAGCGCGCGACATCGGACGACTGGTGACGGGCATCCGGGAGGAGATCGAGCGTGCCGTGGTGGCCCTGGCTCGGGTCCTGGACGACATGGGCCAGGCGGCCACGCGCGGCCGCGCCGGCGGGTCGATGTTCGAGGCGGCGCAGCGCCAGCTGGCCACGCTCCTGGGCGCAGCCGGGACCATCCGCGACCGGGTGGACCGTCTGCGAGAGGCGACCGCGACGATCGAGGCCGCCGTCGCCCGAAGCACGCAAGTCGCCCGGTCGCAGCTTGCGCGGGCGGAG
Source organism: Gemmatimonadota bacterium (assembly GCA_041488455.1). GTDB lineage: Bacteria > Gemmatimonadota > Gemmatimonadetes > Gemmatimonadales > GWC2-71-9 > DASQPE01. Next base: position 3,958 of record JBGPPG010000082.1, on the reverse strand, counting down.
GGAGCCGCGACGACGGCGGAACAGCAGCTCGCGACTGTCGGCGAGCTGAAAGCCGCTGCCGAGCGTCTTGCCGAGCTGGGCGATCGGCTGAGCGGGCAGCTGCAGTAGGGCCCGCGCGCTCAGCGGCGCCCGCGGCCACCGCGGCGCGACCGCGGCCGATCTCGCGGGTCCCGGCGCTCGAGCCGGCCCAGCTCCGCCTTGAGGGCCGCCAGCGTGGCTGCCCTGACGGGCGGCCGCCCGCCGCGCACAACCTCGAAGCGCAGCGGGCGGTCGAGCGCCGGAAGATCACGCGACTCCAGCCGTCGCGCCTGCCCCTCGCGCAGCCGGAGCCGGACGACGGGATCGGTCCCCTCGATATCGTACTCCAGCGCCACCGTATCGCCCTTCACCCGAGCGGCGGATGGGAGTTCCGCGAGCGTCGCCCGCGTCGCCTCGTCAACCAGCTCCCCGGGCTCGAGCCGGAGCCTCATTCCGAGAAACGAGTCCCAGCTCGTTACTCCTTCGAGCTGCCTGCGAACAAGCTCGCGGACGTGAGCCCGACCGGCGTTGGCCAACGTCCCACCTGAGCGCCGCCATAGCTCGTCCAGCTCCCCAAGCGCCCGCCGGAGCCGCCCCTGGTCCGGGTGCACCGTCTCACCGGCCAGAAGCGCATCGGTCAGCGCTTCGAGTGCGGCGGCGCGAAGGTCTGGTGGGAATTGCCCTTCGAGCAGCTCGGTCTCGGTCTCGAGGTGAAAGCCGAAATAGGAGAGGTCCCGGGACACTGCCAGCCGCTGGTGTCGCCTCGGGCCGCCTACCGACACCGTGGCTGGCCCCCACGTGGCGAATCGGCGAATGAGGTCGTACGGGAGGGTGGTCCCCTCGATCCCGGCGCGCGGCACGCCGAACCGGTCGGCGAAGTACCGGAGCGCTCCTGCGACGGCTCCCCAACTTCCCGCGACCGAGGTCTTCGAGACCCGCGCCTCCTGGCCGTCGGCGGTACGCTCGTCGATCACGAGATCGAACGGCATCACTCGCGCCAGCAGCTCACCCCACCGCTCGCGAACGTCGCGAGACGCGTGTGGGAGACGCGCAGGCAGCGGGAGCTCGAGCGACCGGTAGACCGAGGCCGTGCCGAGGGCCGCGTCCTCGATCGCTTTCACCAGCACACCCCGACGCTCGGCCCACGCCTCGAGCCCGTCCTCGAACAGATGGCGCGGCAGGCCGTACACCTCGCCGATGTACCCGTGCTGATTCACCGCCTCCGCGTAGAGATTGTAGGCCGTGAGGTGATCGCTCCCATTCACCAGCGCGCCGTGGAGATCGCGCTCCTCGCGGGTCATCCGGTGTAACGACTCCACATTCGAGCACACTGCGACGACGGGCAGCAGCTCGGGGGCCGCGTGCACCAGGAGCTCGCCCCAGGGCCGCTCCACCGGCATAGCCTCCACCGCCCGGCCGTAGGCCGTGAGCCGGCCGTCCTCGACCAGCCCGCGCCGCGTGAGAGTTTCCAGCGCGCGGCGGTAGGCCGGCCGATCCAGCGGCACGGGCAGGTCCAGGTCGCGCGCGTCCACGCCCAGCGCCGCGCAGGTGATGGCGACCCGCTCCGCGTCACCGGCGAGCTGGAATTCGGGCGGCCCGGGCTTGAGCTCCTCGAAGACGAGGTCGCGGTCGCTGAGGATGAACACCTCGCCGCCGGCAACCCGGCCGTGCACTCGCCCCGCCATCTGGAGGATCTCGTTCGCCCCGAGGTACATCCGGTGGAGCACGTTGCGCCCGCGATCCACGACGTTGCCATAGCGCGCGTCGTAGATCACGACCGTGTCGAGCCCGCGGAGGTTGAGCGCGGACTGGCCGGCGGCGGTCATGGCGAGCAGCCACGGATGCTCCATCTCGCCCTCGAGGAAGGGCCGGATAACCCGGATGGGCTCGCCGCCATGATAGAAAGCGGTGGTGAGCCGCTTCCACTGCTCGCCGAGCCCGCGGGCGAGATGCTCGACCTCCGCTCGAGTGGGAACGAAGACCGCGACACCCCGCTTCTGCTTGATCACATGCCGGATGAAGCGGTCGTCGAGGAACTCGTCCGGCTTGAGCGGCAGAACGCTGACCTTCGCCTTCAGCTCGGGGTCGAACGCCCGGGTGACGAGGACGTCGGCGCTGTCCAGGTATCGGGCATAGAAGGAGGGGTCGACTGTGGCGCTGAGCCAGATGAACCGGCACCCGGCGCGCTTCCCCAACGCGAGGCACAACTCCAGCTCGGCCGACGTCTGGTGGATCTCGTCCACCACGAGCGTATCACGCCGCGTGATCAGGTCGTCCTCGAACCAGCGGCGCGCAATGCCCGTGGTCACGATCACCACGTTCCATGTCGGCGTCTCCGGCGTCGCTTCACGCTCCCGGTTGACCACGCCGACCTTGAGCGGTGCCTGAAGGATGGTTTCGGCGATCGGCCGGATCCCGAGCGTCTTGCCGACGCCCGTGCCGGCCACGACGCCGAAGCCCTTGCCGCCCGCGGCCCAGGCCTGGAGCTCGTCGCCGTGCTCCCGCTCGAGGACGGTATCCACGTGGAGCCCCATCGCGAGCTCGATCGTCTCGCAGGCCGCCCGCGTTGGCGCGATCACGATCACGCGGCCACGCGCCGGCGCGCCGCGCCGATATGCGTCCGGATCAGGCGGGAGGAGATGGTCGCGAGCGGGATGCATGCGGGAAGATAAGACGGCCACGCGGCGCGGCGGGTCGAAAAACGAGCATCCCCGTGAGACACGGGGATGCTCGGAACTGGAAACGACTACCCGGATCGAAGCGATCTAACGCCGGGGGCCTCGATGATCGTAACGCTCGCGATACCGGTCCCGACCCGCGTTCCATCGGTAGTAGCGGCCACCCCGCTGATACACCGCGACCCGGCGCAGCCCCGGACGGCCACTGAACCACCGGTCGTAGTAGTGAACGCCGTCGTAGTAGAGGACGATCACGCGCGGCCTATAGGGGTGCGCGACGATGACCCTGCGCGGCGGCTCCCGGTACACGACCACCGGAGCGGGCTGGCCCACGACGACGTGGCCGTACACGGGCCCGCTGCGGATGACCACCCCCGCCTGAACCATCTGGGCTTGGGCCGGGCGAGCGGCGAGCGCGAGTCCGATCGCCATGGTACCGACTGCGATGCTGGTTTTCATACGGAACCTCGGTCAGGAGTTCTGCTGCCGTGCGGAGAGGGGGACGGGGTCGCGTCCGGCGTGTTAAGCCGAAGACACGCCGAAACAGTCAGCTTGACAGGGCAGAATGCCAAGCCCATACTATGGGCCGCTTTCGTCGCGCGATTTCCTGTACTTTTTGAGAGCTACCCGCCCTGGCGGGACTGCGTGAGCTGGCTTCCCGGCACGCTGCTCCTGCACCCGAGCCCACTCGCGCCGATCCGAACATGCTTCGTCAAATTCTTTCTTTCTTCAATAAACCGAAACTGGAGGCAGCTATGGCCGCGGACTTCTTTATTGGCGAGTCCCTCGTCGGGGACGGCAACGAAATCGCCCACGTCGACCTGATCATCGGGTCGAAGGCGGGTGCGGCCGGGGCGGCTTTCACTCAGGCGCTGTCGCACAACAGCGACGGGTTCACAACCCTCCTCGCGCTCATCACGCCGAATCTCCCCTGCAAGCCCGACACGCTGCTCTACAACAAGGTCACCATCAAGGGCGCCAAGCAGGCGGTCCAGATGTTCGGACCGGCGCAGGCGGCCGTCGCGCGCGCCGTGATGGACAGCGTCGCCTCCGGCGTGATCCCGAAGGACAAGGCGAACGATTACTGCATCCTGACCGGCGTCTTCATCCACTGGCAGGCCGAGAGCGACAAGAAGATCTTCGACTTCAACTACCAGGCGGTGAAGGAGTCGATCCAGCGCGCCCTCGCCGGCAAGCCGACCGTGGACGAGGTGCTCGCCAAGTACAAGAGCGCCCGCCATCCGTTTGCGGGCGGGGCGGAG
>JBGPPG010000081.1:0-15808 GCA_041488455.1 Gemmatimonadota bacterium | reverse complement strand
CCTCTCCACCTACCGCCGCACCCCCGCCAAGATCGCTCCCTACGAATCCGGCATGCCGATTCTCGGCGACGCCCGGGAGCGCTTCTCCGTCAAGTTCTACCTCGTGGCGATGCTGTTCATCATCTTCGACATCGAGGTCGTGTTCATGGTGCCGTGGGCGGTGGCGTTCTTCCAGGCCCGGGAGAAGGCGATTCCCCTCAGCATGGGGCTCGTGCTGGCGGACATGGTGGTCTTCATGCTCATCCTCGCCGTGGGCTACGTCTATGCCTGGAAGCGGGGGGCGTTCCAATGGGATTGACCGAGCGCCCCGCGCCCGACGCCGCCAGCCTCACCCAGGTCTCGTCCATCTCGCCCAACTGGGTCACGACCCGGCTCGATTTCCTGACCAACTGGGCCCGGGCCAACTCGCTGTGGCCCATGCCGTTCGGCACGGCTTGCTGCGCGATCGAGTATATGGCGACGGCGGCGAGCCGGTTTGACATCGCACGCTTCGGCATGGAGCGGCAGAGCTTCTCGCCGCGGCAGGCGGACGTGCTCATCTGCGCCGGCCGGCTCCCCTTCAAGCTGGCGCCGGTGATCCGCCGGATCTGGGACCAGATGCCCCAGCCCAAGTGGTCCATCTCGATGGGCGCCTGCGCGTCCTCCGGCGGCATCTTCGACAATTACGCCATGGTCCAGGGCATCGACACCATCATCCCGGTCGACGTCTACGTGCCCGGGTGCCCGCCCCGGCCCGAGGGGCTCATCTACGGTATCCGGCTGCTCCAGAAGAAGATCCAGGGCGAGAGCATCTCCGACGACTCGCTCCGTGAGGAGCACCTCGTGGGCGCCTCGGGGCTCTTCCTGCCGGCCGAGCGGGTGGACGAGCTGTCGGAGCCTTTCGGCAACTCCGTTTCGCAGACCCGGTCCGGATGACCGCGCTGTCACCCAGCGTGCCCGCCCTGCGCCAGGCCTTCAACGACGCGGTCGAGCGGGCGGTCGTCTCCTGTGGCGACACCATCGTGTACGTCCACCGCGATCGCGTGCACGCCGCGCTCGCGTGGCTCAAGACGTCGCCGGACCAGGTGTTCGACTACCTGACCGACGTCACCGCGGTCGAGTACCGCGACCCCGAGCGGCCGCTCGAGGTGGTGTGGCAGCTGCGCTCGCTCGACCGCAAGGCCGATCTCCGGGTCAAGGTGGCGCTCGACAAGACGGCGCCGCTCGAGGTGCCCTCGGTCTACGACCTGTGGAAGGGCGCCGACTGGCTGGAGCGGGAGGTCTACGACATGTTCGGCGTGGTCTTCACCGGGCACCCGGACCTGCGGCGGATCCTCATGTGGGAGACGTACGCGGAGGGGCACCCGCTCCGGAAGGATTTCCCTCTTCGGGGCCACTTCAACCGCGCCGAGCAGACCCGGCAGGCCCTCGCGGCCAACCCGGAGGCTCACTACTCGCTCGACGAGCTCTCGATCGCCGAAGCGTTCCACGAGCTGCCCAAGGACATGCGCGAGCGGCTGCGCCGGGGCGAGCGGGGATTCCTGCGATGAGCCACCGCACGGTCGAGTACACGCTCGCCACGCCCGGCCTCGACGCCGAGGGGAAGGTGGTGGACGTTCCCCTCGGCGTGGGCCTCAAGGACACGCAGGAATACCGCGTGCCCGGCCAGTTCGACGAGAGCTTCGGCGCCGAGCACATGCTGGTCAACATCGGGCCGCAGCATCCGGCGACCCACGGCGTGCTCCGCCTCGTCATCGAGCTGGACGGCGAGACGGTGATCCGGGTGATCCCGCACGTCGGCTATCTGCACTCCGGCTTCGAGAAGCTGGGAGAGTACCGTCAGTACAACCAGATCATCCCGCTGACCGACCGCACCGACTACCTGTCGCCGATGGCGAACAATGTCGGCTTCGCCCTCGGTGTCGAGAAGCTGATGGGCCTCGAGATCACTGAGCGCTGCAAGGTGCTCCGGGTCATCGCCTGCGAGATGAGCCGGATCATTTCCCACCTCGTCTGGCTCGGCACCACCGGCATCGACCTCGGCGCGTTCACTCCGTTTCTCTGGTCGTTCCAGGAGCGAGAGCGGATCTACAACCTTCAGGAGGCGTGGACCGGCGCCCGGCTCACCACCAGCGTCACCCGGGTCGGTGGCATGATGGCGGATGTCCCCGAGGGCTGGATCGCGGGCCTCCGGGACTTCTGCCGGACCTTTCCGAGCACCCTCACCGAGGTGGACACGATGTTCACCCGGAACGCCATCTGGATCGGGCGGACCCAGGGGGTGGGCGTGCTCTCCCGGGAGGAGGCGATCAACCGGTCGCTCTCCGGCCCGATGCTCCGCGCCAGCGGCGTGGACTACGACGTGCGCAAGGATCGCCCCTACCTGGACTACGAGACCTATGACTTCGACGTGTGCGTGGGCGAGCACGGCGACATCTACGACCGCTACCGCATCCGGCTCGAGGAGATGTGGCAGTCGGTCCGGATCCTGGAGCAGGCGCTGGACCGCCTGGAGAAGCTGGAGGGCGCGCCGCTCAATGTGGACGATCCCCGGGTCATCCTGCCGCCCAAGTCGCGGGCGATGAGCGACATGGAGGCGATGATCTTCCATTTCAAGCAGGTCATGGAGGGCGTCAAGCCGCCGGTCGGAGAGGCGTACCTGGGCGTCGAGAACCCTAAGGGCGAGCTGGGCACGTACCTCGTCTCCGACGGCACCGCGAAGCCGGTGCGCTGGCGGATCCGGCCGCCCGCGTTCCTCAACCTGTCCGCGCTTCCGCGGATGTGCGAAGGGGCGCTCCTGTCCGACGTCATCGCGATCAATGCGAGTGTGGACATCGTGATGGGCGAGGTGGACCGGTGAGCCCGCAGGTCGCCCAGCTCCACGGTCCCGCCCATGGCCGGAGCGCCCCGTACGAGCCGGTGCTCGTGGGTGAGACCCGGGCGACCCTCGAGCGGCTCTTCACCCGCTACCCGACGAAGCAGGCGTGCCTGCTGCCTGCGCTCTGGCTGATCCAGGAGGCGCGGGGCTGGATCTCCGAGCCCGCCATGGCCGAAGTGGCGGAGGTGCTGGGTCTTACGCCGGCGTACGTGAAGGGCGTGGTGACGTTCTACACCATGTACCACACCCATCCGGTGGGACGGCACTTTATCCAGGTTTGCACCACCTCGCCCTGCGGCCTCTGCGGCGCCGAAGCGACCATGAAGGCGCTGCTGGAGCGCACCAGGTGCGGGGAGCTGGGTGCCACCAGCCCGGACGGGCGCTTCACCGTGATGGAAGTCGAGTGCCTGGGTGCCTGCGGCTTTCCGACGCCGATCCTGGTGGACGACGACTTCATCGAGAGCGTGACGCCGGAGCGCGTCGCGGAGATTCTCAAGAGGTATCCGTAGTGGGCTATCCGCACCCCAGCCACCCGCGGGAGACGGTCGTGCTCTCCCGCTACTTCGGCGACGCCGGCGCACGCTCCTATCGGGGCTGGGTCGAGCGGGGCGGTTATGCCGGGCTCAAGCAGGCGCTCGGCATGACGCCCGATGAGGTCACCAACGTGGTGAAGGAGTCGGGGCTTCGCGGGCGCGGAGGCGCCGGCTTCCCGACCGGACTCAAATGGTCGTTCATGCCCAGGAACGACGGGAAGCCGCACTACCTCGTCTGCAACGCGGACGAGTCCGAGCCCGGCACGTTCAAGGACCGCGAGATCATGCGCTGGACGCCGCACCAGCTGATCGAGGGCTGCGCGATCGCGTCCTACGCCATCGGCGCGGAGATCTGCTACATCTACATCCGGGGCGAGTTCACCGATCCGCTCCGCATCATGGCCGACGCGGTTGCGGAGGCGTACGCCGAAGGTGCGCTGGGAGCCAACGCATTCGACAGCGGCAAGCGGATCGAGATGGTGATCCACCGCGGCGCGGGCGCGTACATCTGTGGGGAAGAGACCGCGCTGATGAACTCGCTGGAGGGCAAGCGGGGGAACCCGCGGATCAAGCCCCCGTTCCCGGCGCAGGCCGGCGTGTTCGGCCTGCCGACGACGATCAACAACGTCGAGACGCTCGCCGCCGTTCCCCACATCATCACGCGCGGCGCGGCCTGGTACAAGGCGCTCGTGCTGGGCAACCCGAAGAGCACCGGGACCAAGCTGATCTCCGTCTGCGGGCACGTCGCCCGGCCCGGCAACTACGAGATCACCCTTGGGTTCCCGATGAAGGACCTGATCTTCGATCTCGCGGGCGGCATGCGTCCCGGGCGGACGCTCAAGGCCGTGATCCCGGGCGGCTCGTCGGTCCCGATCATGAGCGCTGCCGAGGTCGAGGACTGCCCGACCGACTACGAGAACATCGTGGCCAAGGGCTCCATGCTCGGCTCGGGCGGCATGATCGTCATGGACGACACCACCGACATGGTCTACCAGATCTGGCGCCTGGCCCGGTTCTACGCCCACGAGTCCTGTGCCCAGTGCACGCAGTGCCGCGAGGGCACGGCGTGGACCACGAAGGTGCTCGAGCGGATCCTGGCGGGGAAGGGGAAGCCGGAGGACCTCGATCTCCTGCTCGATCTCTCCGAGAACATGACGGGCAAGACGATCTGCGTGCTGAGCGACTCCTGCGCCGCGCCCGTGGTGAGCGGGATCCAGAAGTTCCGGTCCGAGTTCGAGGCGTACATCTCGAGGGCGCAGAAACCGGCCCTTGCGGCGGTTTGAGCTGCCGACGGCAACGGCAACTGCGAACCACAGAGGCACGGAGGCACAGAGGTGAAATTGGGCGGTTGCAACACAAGGATGAGGCTGGGGAAACAACCACCTCAAATCCAAAGGACAGGAATTTCGGGGCTCCCGGGTACTCTGTAAGTTCTCTGTGCCTCCGTGTCTCTGTGGTGAACTTTGTGCCTCGATGATCTCTGTGCCTTCTTGGTGCAAGAATGCCTGACGAGCTGGTAACCGTCACGATCGAAGGAACCCGGGTCGCGGTGCCGAAGGGCGCCACGATCATCGAGGCCGCCAAACAGGCCGGCGTCCTCGTCCCCCACTATTGCTACCACCCCTCGCTGCCGTCGCCGGCGGTGTGCCGGATGTGTCTGGTCGAGGTCGAGAAGCAGCCGAAGCTTGCTCCCGCCTGCGTGACCGTGGTGGCCGACGGGCAGGTGGTGCACGTGAACAGCCCCAAGGCCAAGGAAGCCCGCCAGAGCGTCCTCGAGTTCCTGCTCATCAACCACCCGCTCGACTGTCCGATCTGCGATCAGGCCGGCGAGTGCGAGCTCCAGGACTACGTGTTTCAGGAGGGGCGCTCCGGCACCCGCTACGCCGAATACGCGAAGCGCTACAGCCCGGTCGAGGACTTCGGGCCCGACGTGCTCTACGTCCCCAACCGCTGCATCCTCTGCACCCGCTGCGTCCGGTTCATGGAGAGCGTCGCCGAAGCGCCGATTCTGAACGTCTCGGAGCGGGGGGACCGCGCCTACATCGGCATCGCCGAGGAGCAGCTGTTGGACCACCCGTGGGCCGGCAACGTGGTGGACCTGTGCCCGGTCGGCTCGCTGCTGTCCAAGGACTTCCTGCACAAGGCGCGCGCCTGGGACCTCGACAAGACCGCGAGCATCTGTCCCGGCTGCACCCAGGGTTGCAACATCACGATCGACACCCGGGATGACGTCGTCGTCCGGCTACGGCCCCGTCCGAATCTCGAGGTCAACCGGCACTTCATGTGCGACACCGGCCGGATGAACTACCGCTGGATGAACCGGGGCGACCGGGTCGAGGCGCCGCTGGTTCGGGACGGCACTCGGCACGTGGCAACCGACTGGGACACGGCGCTCGACCGGCTGGGCGCGCTGCTCCGCGGCAGCTCAGGCCCGGTCGTGATCCTCGCTTCGGGCCGCGCGTCCACCGAGTCGCTTGGTCTGCTGCGGCAGCTGGTCGAAGACCGGCCCGTCACCGCCGCCGTCCAGGTGCCCCTCGGCGACGAAGCCCCGCTGCCCGGGATCCCGAACCTGGCTCTGCGCCGGGAGCGGGCCCCGAACCTGGCGGGCGCCGAGCTGCTGGGCTACGGGCGGGACTGGGCCGGCGCGCTCCGCACCGCGGCGACCGCGGCGATCGTGATCCTGCTCGATCCCGAGCTTACGGCGGACGATGAGGCCGCGCTGGCGGGAGTGCCCGGCGCGCTGGTGGTTCTGGGGACGGTCCCGTCCGAGCGGCTCAGGAACGCTGAGCTGGTGCTGCCGGTCACCACCATGGCGGAGGAGAACGGCACCTACGTCAACCGGGACGGCCGGGCGCAGCGGTACGAGCAGGCCAGGGCCCAGCCCGGCATGGCGCGGCCGGCATGGTGGATTGCGGGCGAGGTGCTCGCGGGCCCGGGCCCGGACGCCGATGCGCCCGCCACCGCGGCGCAGGCGTTCGCGCTGCTCGGCCGGACGTGGACGGCCTTCGCTGGACTGAGCTACACCGACCTGGGCTTCACCGGCCGCGTGCTCGCGGCGGACGCTCCCGTGGGGAGCGTCTGATGACGCCGGAGATGAAGGGCTTCCTCCTCCTCAGCGTCCTCAAGATGCTGTTCGTCTTCACGGTGGTGATGGTGGGCGTCGCCCTGCTCACCCTGATGGAGCGGAAGGTCTCCGCCTGGATGCAGAACCGGATCGGGCCGAATCGCGTGGGTCCGGGCGGGCTGCTCCAGCCGGCGGCTGACGGGCTCAAGAACATCCTGAAGGAAGAGACGTTCCCCTCGGCCGCCAATCCGGTGCTCTTCGTGGTGGCGCCGGCGCTGGCGTTCATCCCGGCCCTGCTGCTCTCGGGAGTGATCCCGTTCGCGGCTCCCCTGCCGCTCGACTTCGACTTCACGATCCCGGTGCTGGGACGGTTCGTCAATCACGGCCCGATGCCGATGGTCGTGGCCGACGTGCCGGTGGGGTTCCTCTTCGTGATCGCCATCAGCTCGCTCGGCGTCTACGGCATCGCGCTCGCAGGCTGGGCGTCGAACAGCAAGTACAGCCTGCTCGGCGGGCTCCGGGCCAGCGCGCAGCTCATCTCCTATGAGGTGGCGCTGGGCCTGAGCCTCATCCCCGTGCTCCTCCTCACGGGCGACGTCAGCTTCTCCCGGATCATCACCGTGCAGCAGGAGGGGCTCTGGCTGGTCCTCCCGCTGGTGGTCTCCTTCTTCGTGTTCCTCGTATCCGGCTTCGCCGAGACCAACCGACTTCCCTTCGACCTGCCGGAAGCGGAGTCGGAGCTGGTGGCGGGGTATCACAGCGAGTACAGCGCGATGAAGTTCTCCTTCTTCTTCATCGCGGAGTACGCTAACATCGTCACCGTCTCCGCGATGGTGACGACGCTGTTCTTCGGCGGCTGGGACATCCCGTTCGTAGCGGTCGGCGCGGCCAAGCCGTGGGCGATCCTGACGCTGGCGCCGGGCCCGATCGCGACGCTGCTGACCGGTGCCGCGTTCTTCCTGAAGCTCATGTTCTGGATCTTCTTCGTGATGTGGATCCGCTGGACCCTGCCGCGCTTCCGCTACGACCAGCTGATGGCCCTCGGCTGGAAGTTCCTGACGCCGGTGACGCTCGGCTACATCATGCTGGTCTGCGTGGTGCTGTACGTGGCCGAGCTGGCCGGTGTCAGGGGGACTCTGGCGTTGCACCTCGTGCTTACCGGCGTGAGCGTGGTGTGCGCCGCCGCGCTCTTCTTCGTGGTGGACCGGGGGCTCATCATCAGCGGCTCCGCCGGACGCCGCGCGCGCCGGGCCGGGCTCCCGCCGCCTCAACGCAGCACCGTGAGCTTCTGATGGCCATCGGCGTCAAGGTCCTCAAGCGCCCCGAGCGGGAGGTGAGCTACGTCCGGGCGACCCTCAAGGGGATGGCGCTCACCTTCAAGCACATGTTCGAGAAGCGTGTCACGATGCAATACCCGGAGGAGAAGAGCACCGACGGGGCGCACGGGATGGGCCAATGGAGCCTGACCCCCCGGTGGCGCGGCACGCATCGGATGCTGACGGACGAGCAGGGACGCTCCAAGTGCGTGGCCTGCGGCCTCTGCCCCCAGATATGTCCCGCGAACTGCATCAAGCTCGTCCCGGGCGAGGACGAGGAGGGCAACCGCTATCCGCTGATCTACGAGATCGACGAGTTTCGCTGCGTCTTCTGCGGGTACTGCCAGGAGGTCTGTCCCGAGGAGGCGATCCACGTGGGCGTGCACTACGAGAACGCCGAGTACAGCCGGGGCCGCTTCGTCTACGACCTGGAGCGCCTCCAGGCCCAGACCCACCCCGTCTCGTCCCTCTGGGACCCGACCGACGCCCGGGGGGAGTAGGATGACCGAGACCGTCTTCTACATCTTTGCCGCGGTCGCCGTCGGTTCGGCGGCGATGTGCATCCTCCAGCGGAGCCCCGTCAGCGCGCTCATCTGGCTGGTGCAGGCGATGCTCGCGCTCGGCGCGATCTTCGTCCTTCTCCAGGCCCAGTTCATCGGCGTGATCCAGATCCTGGTGTATGCCGGCGCCATCATGGTGCTCTTTCTCTTCATCATCATGCTGCTGAACGTGGGCCGGGTGCAGGCGACCGACATCCGGGGGCCCGCGGGCATCGCGGCTGCGCTGGTGGTCGGCGGGCTCATCGTGGCGGAGCTGGGCGGGCTGTGGTCCTACAGCACGGCGCGGCTGGGCAGGGAGGTCAGAGCGTCGGCCGGCACGCTCCAGGCGGCCTACGCGTTTGCGGGTGGGCAGGCCTCGCAGCAGGAGGCGCAGGCCCGGGGGGTCGTGGGCGGGATCGCCGCTCCGCTTTTCCAGCTGTACCTGGTCCCCTTCGAGATCACGTCGCTGCTGCTCCTCGCCGCCATCGTCGGCGCCGTCGTCCTCGCCAAACGGAGGGCCTGATGCTCATCGGCCCGGCCCTGGGTCTCTCGGCGGTCCTGTTCAGCATCGGGGTCGCCGGCGTGGTGCTCCGGCGCAACGCCATCGTGCTCTTCATGTGCGTGGAGCTGATGCTCAACGCCGTCAATCTCGCCTTCGTAGCGCTCGCGCAGGTCTACGGCGTGGGCGGGTACCTGATCGTGTTCTTCGTCATGACCGTGGCGGCCGCGGAGGCCGCCGTCGGGCTCGCGATCATTCTCGCGGTGTTCCGGCATCACCAGTCGATCGACCTCCAGAACATCAATCTCCTGCACGGCTGATGACCCCTCCGCTCGCGGTCCGGCTGGCCTGGCTCACGATCGCGCTGCCGTTGCTGGGAGTCGTGATCAACGGGCTGCTCGCGTTCACCCGACCCCGCGCCAGGATGCTCGTCTCGCTCGTGGGGCCCGGCGTCCTACTAGGGGCTTTCGCGGTCGCGGTCGCGATCTTCCTCGAGCTCCGGGCCAGCCCGCCCGTAGCGCCCCTGGTCGTGACGCTGTGGCCCTGGATCCACGTCGGCGATCTCCGCATCGACCTGGCTCTCCAGGTCGATCAGCTCTCCGCCGTCATGCTGCTCGTGGTCACCGGCGTCGGGAGCCTGATCCACATCTACAGCGTCGGGTACATGGGCGACGACCCGGGCTACGCCCGCTACTTCGCCTACCTGAACCTGTTCGTCGCGTTCATGCTGATCCTGGTCCTGGGCGCGAACCTGCCGGTGCTGTTCATCGGCTGGGAGGGCGTGGGACTCTGCTCCTACCTCCTGATCGGCTTCTGGTTCACCGATAAGGCCAACGCCGACGCAGGCAAGAAGGCTTTCCTGGCGAACCGGGTGGGCGACTTCGGGTTCCTGATCGCGATGTTCCTGCTCTGGCAGATCGTGGGAGCGCTGGACTTCGCCACGGTGCTGAGCCGGGCCCCCGGGGTCCTGAGCCCGGCCGCGGCCACCTGGATCACGCTCTTTCTGCTGCTCGGCTGCACCGGCAAGTCGGCGCAGATCCCCCTTTACGTGTGGCTCCCGGACGCGATGGCCGGCCCGACGCCGGTGTCCGCGCTGATCCACGCGGCCACGATGGTGACGGCCGGCGTCTACCTCGTGGCCCGCACCGGCGTGCTGTTCGCGCTCGCGCCCGCCACGGGCCTGATCACGGCTGGGATCGGGGCCCTCACCGCGCTGTTCGCGGCGACGATCGGGCTCCGCCAGCACGACATCAAGAAGGTGCTCGCCTATTCCACCATCTCCCAGCTCGGTTACATGTTCCTCGGCGTCGGGGTAGGGGGATACACGGCGGGGATCTTCCATCTGGTCACGCACTCCTTCTTCAAGGCGTTGCTCTTCCTCGGGGCGGGAAGCGTGATCCACGCGCTGCATCACGCCTACCACGCTACCCACTCCCACGATGACGCCCAGGACATGCGTAACATGGGCGGGCTCAAGCGCTGGCTGCCGGTGACGTGCACGCTCATGTGGATCGCCACGCTCGCCATCGCGGGCGTGCCGCCGTTCGCCGGCTTCTTCTCGAAGGACGAGATTCTGGCGGCGGCCTTCGCCCGCGGTGCCGAGCAGCCGGTGTACTACCTGTTCTACGGCATGGGGGCGGCGGCCGCGTTCCTCACCGCGGTCTACATGGCCCGCCTCATGGCGATGACCTTCCACGGCGCCACCCGCGTCGGCGAGGCGGAGCAGGCGCACCTGCACGAGCCGCCCGCGAGCATGACCGGCCCGCTCGTGCTGCTCGCCTTCCTGAGCCTCGCCGGCGGCGTCATCAACCTGCCGGCGTTCGCCGGGGGACACGAGGCGCTGGAGCACTGGCTCGATCCGGTCACCCACGCGGCCACCGCGCTGCACCCGCTGACGCTGCCGACCGGCACGACGGAGCAGATACTGCTCGGCGTTGCCGTCGCGATCGGCGTCATCGGCCTCTGGATCGGATACCGCACGACCCTGGGGCAACCCATCCTGCCGGCCCGGGCCGCACCGCCGGAGACCGGGCTCGCCCGCCTTCTCTATCGGAAGTACTACGTGGACGAGATCTACGACGCGGTGTTCGTGCGTCCCCTGGTCTGGCTGTCGGACAAGGTGCTCTGGCGGGTCGTGGACCAGGGATTGGTGGACGGGCTGCTCGTAGGCGGCGGGGTGATCGGCAGCCGGTGGCTCGGCCGGCTCGGCAGCCGGCTCCAGAGCGGCCAGGTGGGGCTCTACGTCCTGCTCTTTCTCGTGGGCGCCATTTGGGTCCTCAACGCGATCCTCGGGTGAGCGCGCCATGACCGCCTTCCTCGCGTCGATCGGCTACGAGCACTGGATCCTCCAGGTTCTGCTCGCGGTGCCGCTGGTCGGCATGGCACTGGTGATCATCTCGCCCAAGGAGTGGGCCCGCGTGACCGCGCTCGTGGTCGCGCTGTTCGAGTTCGTCGTCTCGCTCGGGATCTGGTGGGCCTTCGATCCATCCAAGCCGGGGCTCCAGTTCGTGACACGGGTGGACTGGCTGCCGCAGTTCGGCGTGAGCTACTACGTCGGGCTCGACGGGCTCTCGATCTTCATGGTGCTGCTGTCCACCTGCCTCATGCCCCTCCTGGTCTGGGGGAGCTGGAACCAGATCGACTTCAAGCAGCGCGGGTTCTACGCGCTCCTCCTCGCACTCAAGACCGGCATGATCGGGGTCTTCGTCGCGATGGACCTGTTCCTCTTCTATTGCTTCTGGGAGCTGCTCTTGATCCCGATGTTCTTCATCATCGGGATCTGGGGAAGCGGCAACCGCCGGTACGCCTCGGAGAAGTTCTTCATCTACACCTTCTCCGGCTCGCTGCTCATGCTGGTGGCCATCGTCGCGATGGTGTGGAGCATCGGCCAGCAGACGGGGACGTACTCGTTCGCCTACGACCATATCCTCGCGCATGTGGACCTGCTTCGGCCCCAGGCCCCGTGGCTCTTCATCGCATTCGCGCTGGCGTTCGCGGTGAAGGTGCCGGTCTTTCCGTTCCACACGTGGCTCCCCGACGCGCACGGCGAGGCCCCGACGGCGGGCAGCGTGGACCTCGCGGTGATCCTCCTCAAGATGGGGACCTACGGCTTTCTCCGGTTCGCCATCCCGTTCTTCCCCACGTTCGCGCTGAGCCCCGGCGTGACGACGCTGGTGGTGGCATTGGCGGTGACGGGGATCATCTACGGCGCACTGGTCTCCATGGTGCAGCCCGACCTCAAGCGGGTCGTGGCATACTCGTCGGTGAGTCACCTCGGCTTCGTCATGCTGGGGATCTGGGCCGCCACAGTGCAGAGCGTCCAGGGTGCGATCATGGTGATGATCGCCCACGGCATCTCCACCGGGGCCCTCTTCTTCCTGGTCGGCATGCTGTACGAGCGGCGACACACCCGGCTCATCGCGGACTTCGGCGGGATAGCCCGGGTCGCGCCGCTCCTGGCCACCGCGTTCTCGATCACCGCGTTCGCCTCCATCGGACTGCCCGGCCTGAACGGGTTCGTGGGCGAGTTCCTGGTGCTGCTGGGGAGCTTCGGCCGGTTCCCCGTCGCCACCCTGATCGCCACGACCGTCGTCGTGTTCGCGGCGGCGTACCTCCTGTGGGCGGTGCAGCGGGTCTTCTACAACCCGCTATCCAATCCCGAGAACGAAAGGATCCGCGATCTCGGTCCGCGGGAGCTTGCGGTGCTGATCCCGATGGTCGCGGCGATGGTCTGGATGGGACTCTATCCCTATCCGCTGCTGCGGCGAACCGAGGCGGCAGCCCGGCACTACGTCGAGATGGTGCATCCGTACCTCGGCCATGAGCGGGCCCCGACCGGCCCGGTGGCGGAGGTCACGCGATGAACGCGCTCGATCTGATGAGCCCCATCGGCGTCACGCTGGCGCTCCTGCCCGAAGTGCTGCTCTCGGCCTGGATCCTGGTCGTGCTGCTGGTCATCGCCTGGCGACACGAGCGGGTCGAGGACAGCTACCTGGCGGGTTGGCTCAGCCTCATCGGCATAGGTATCGCCGCGGTCGGCGTAGCGGTGCTCTGGCTCGGAGGGGCCGCGCCGGCCGGCGTGCCCCACATGATCGCGCTGGACGGGTTCCGCTACGGCGCCGACGCGGTCATCCTGCTCGTCGCCGCATCCACGATCCTGCTCTCGCTTCGGTACGTGGACCGCCAGCGGCTCCTGGCCCCGGAATACCACCTGCTCATTCTCCTCGCCACCGACGGCATGCTGTTCCTCGCCGGGGCCGAGGACATGATCGTGCTCTTCCTGGGGCTGGAGCTCATGTCGGTGGCCGTGTACGTGCTCGCGGGGTTCGACCGCTTCCGCCGCTCGTCCGCGGAGGCCGCGCTCAAGTACTTCCTGATTGGCGCCTTCGCTTCCGCGTTCCTCCTCTACGGCATTGCCCTGGTCTACGGCGCGACGGGCGAGACCAACCTCGTCCGCATCGGCGAGCGGCTCGGCTCCGCGCCGTTGAGCCTACTGGCGGGGCTCGGGCTGGGTCTCCTGCTGATCGGGTTCGGCTTCAAGGTGGCCGCGGTGCCGTTCCACATGTGGGCGCCGGACGTCTACGACGGGTCGCCCACGCCGATCGCCGGGTTCATGGCGACCGGCGTCAAGACGGCGGCCTTCGCGGCGCTGGTGCGCGTTCTGCTGGAGGCGTTCCCCACGGCCACCGCCGTGTGGCAACCGGTCGTCGCGGCACTCGCACTCGCCACGATCGTGCTGGGCAACACCGTGGCCCTGGCCCAGCAGTCGATCAAGCGGATGCTGGCCTACAGCTCGATCGCGCACGCGGGCTACGTGCTGGTGGCGGTGTGGGCCGGCACGACGCTGGGGGCCGGCGCGGTCTGCTTCTACCTGTTCGCCTACTCGGTGACCACGCTCGCGAGCTTCGGCATCCTGGCGTCGATCGAGCACGTGGGCTCGCGCACGGTGCTGGTGGACGACCTCGAGGGCCTCTACTCCGTGCGCCCGGGAGCCGCGCTCGCGCTCAGCATCTGTCTCCTGTCGCTGCTCGGCTTCCCGGGCACCCTTGGGTTCATCGGCAAGTGGTACCTCATCGCGGCCGCCGTGTCGGAAGGGCAGTACATTCTCCCGGTCGTGCTCGTGCTGGGGAGTCTGGTGTCGGCGGGCTACTATCTGCCGGTCATCATGTCGATGACCATGAAGCCCACCCGCTCGCTCGAGTCGCACCGGCAGGTCCGGTTCTCCTGGGCCGCGCGGGCCGCCGTCGCGGTGGCGGTGGTCATGATCCTTGTCTTCGGCGTGTGGCCCACCGGCCCGCTTGCCACAGCGCTCAAGAGCGCAGAGACGCTGGGCCGGGGAATCCCGGCGGTGCTGACGGGAAAGCGGTGAGAGGGCCCCATGAACGTCCCCAAGTCCATCTTCCGGCAATACGACGTCCGCGGCATCGTCGGCACCGAGCTCACGCCCGAGCTCGCCCGCGCGCTCGGGCGTGCCTACGCATCGGTGGGCTGGGAGAAGCTGGGACGCGCGCCGGTGCTGGCGGTGGGCCGGGACAACCGGCCGTCGGGCCCGGCGCTGGCGGAGGGGGTTCGCCGGGGCATCGTGGACGCGGGCGGGACGGCGGTGGACGTGGGCTTGCTGCCGACGCCGGCGCTCTACTTCGCGGTGTCCGCGCTCGGGACCGACGGCGGCCTCCAGGTCACGGGCTCGCACAACCCGCCCGAGTTCAACGGCTTCAAGATGGTGCTGGCCGGCGACGCCCTCCACGGCGACGAGATCCTGGGGCTCTGGGAGATCATCGTCGCCGAGCGCTGGCGGTCCGGAGCGGGGAAGGAGACGAGCGACGGGTCCGTGCTCCGGAAGTACCGGGACGCCATCGTCTCCCTCAACCATCTCCGGCGCCCGGTGCGGGTGGTGCTGGACTGCGGGAACGGCACCGGCAGCGTGATCGCCGTGGAGACGCTTCAGGCGCTGGGTGCCGAGGTCACGCCGCTGTTCTGCGAATCGGACGGCACGTTCCCCAACCATCATCCGGACCCGACGGTCATCGAGAACCTGCACGACCTCCAGGCCGCGGTCCGGCGCACCGGCGCGGAGCTGGGGATCGCGTTCGACGGGGATGCCGACCGCATCGGCGCCGTGGACGAGCACGCCGAGGTCGTGTTCGGCGATCAGCTGCTCGTCATCTACGGCCGGGACGCCGTGCGGCGGTTCGGCAAGGGCGTGCCGGTGATCTTCGACGTGAAATGCTCCCAGGTCCTGCCCGACGCGCTCGAGCGCGCCGGCGCGAAGCCGGTCATGTGGAAGACGGGGCACTCGCTCATCAAGGCCAAGATGAAGGAGATGAAGGCGCCCCTTGCGGGTGAGATGAGCGGCCACATGTTCTTCGGCGGCGACTACCTCGGCTTCGATGACGCGCTCTTCGCGGCCGCCCGTCTGCTCGAGGTGGTCTCCACCGGACCGCCGGGCCTGGCCCCGCTGCTGGCCGACCTGCCCAAGACCTACGCCACGCCCGAGATCCGCGTGGACTGCCCCGAGGAGATCAAGTTCCGCATCGCTGAGCTGGCGGTGACGCACTTCGGGGCCAAGTATCCGGTCAACACAATCGATGGTGTCCGCATGACCTTTCCGAAGGGCTGGGGTCTGGTGCGGTCGTCGAACACGCAACCGGTCCTGGTGCTCCGGTTCGAGGCCACAGACCCAGGGGCGCTCGAGGCCTACCGGGCCGAAGTGATGAGCTGGCTGGCGGGACAAGGAGTGAAGGCTTGAACGGCGCGAACAGTGAGGAGTGAACAGTGAACGGTCAACGGGTGGCCTCCGCGGCTCGGTCAGCCTCCGCTGGCGTTGGACAGCGGTGGCCCGGTGGCCATCGGAGCCCCCGTTCACTGTTCACCGTTCACTGTTCACTGTTTTCCGGGTAATGTCCCCCCGCACTCGGCAGATCGTCGCCCTGCTGGTGGCCCTGGGGCTGCTGCTCTTCGCCGGGCGCTGGACCGCGGGCCTGCTGACCGACCGGTGGTG
>JBGPPG010000080.1:0-15846 GCA_041488455.1 Gemmatimonadota bacterium | reverse complement strand
CGTCGCCAGGTTCCGCAGATCCGAGATCATGCTCGACTTGACGGCCTTCTGCTTGGTGTTGGCGAACTTCGGAATCGCGATCGCGGCCAGAATGCCGATGATCACGACCACGATCAGAAGCTCGATCAGGGTGAAGCCCTTACGGTCCGACATGAATCCTCCTATAGAGGTCGCTGTGCGTGAGGAGCGGCAGCCCAGATATCGAGCTCCCTCCGTACCAAGGCAACAGCTATGCCAACCCTACTCGGCAGTCACGGCAACCAATGCTCCGACAACCGCTTAGCTGTCGTGGAGGCGAGAAAGCAGCATCGGCTCGTCGCGGGCCGTCACCGAATACCGCAAGGCTTCTCTAAGCGAAAGGGGCGCGATGGATCACGGGCACACCGGCACGCCCTCCTGCGTGGCCGCCGCGGGCGTGCCGGAGGCCGAGAAGGTCGAGCCAATGAACACACCGCACGAGCCCGGCGAGTAGCCCGGGTTCGATACCGTGGCGGCCCAGCCGCTCGCGTTCGAGGCGCCGTCGATGACCAGCGTGTTCCGCAGGCTGGGACTGACGTTCACCTGACCCGTGGCGATCGTCGTGCCGTAGGTCGTGGCATAGTGTGAGGAGTCGGCGTAGAACGCCTCTTGCGCCGTGGCGAGATTCTTCAAGTCGGAGATCATGCTCGACTTGACCGCCTTCTCCTTGGTGTTCGCGAACTTGGGAATCGCAATCGCGGCGAGAATGCCAATGACCACGACCACGATCAGCAGCTCGATGAGCGTGAAGCCTTTGCGGTTCGCCATGTAAGCCCCTCGGTCCTGCGGCCCTGCCGCGGTGATCGTGGACGACGCTGATGGAACACTTCTGGCCGACAATGCCACGGGCAATCGGCATGCCGCGTGGGATTCGTGGACCACAAGTGCTTGAGGAATTTGGACTTTGACGGCAGCAAAGGCATCGATGACAAATTCTGCGGGGGAGGGCTCGTCGGGCTTACTGCGACAGCGGATTGGCTGGCCGGCGTTGATCGGCTCGCTCGTTCTGCTTGCGCTCGCCGCCAGCGCCCCGGGTCTTCGGAACGGCTTCGCTTTCGACGACGTCCTGATCATCCGGGACAACCCGCAAGTCCACTCGCTGAGCCAGCTGGCGTTCGACTTCGTTCAGGGCTACTGGCCCCGCGAGCACGGCGGCGCTCTCTACCGGCCGCTTACCCTCGCCGCCTTCTCGGTCGAGTGGGTCGTCGGAAACGGCGCCCCGTGGGTCTTCCACGCAGTCAACGTCGCTCTGTATGCGGCACTCACGCTGGCGATCTTCGGGCTCGCCCTGGAGTTCCTGCCGATCTCCGGCGCCTGGATCGCCGCGGCGCTTTTCGCCGTGCACCCCGTCCACGTCGAGGCCGTCGGCAACGTTGTCGGCCAGGCGGAGCTCACCACCGCCCTGCTCGTATGCCTCGGCGTGTGGCTGTACGTGCGTGCCCGCCGCCGGCCGGAGCTCACTGCCCGGGACAGCGTGGCCCTGGTCCTCCTCGTCGCCACGGCCGCGTTGTGCAAGGAAAACGGCATCATCCTCCTGGGCCTGCTCGCCGCCGCCGAGGTCACGGTCGTCACGGACCCGCGGCCCTTGGGCCCCCGGGTCAGATCTCTCCTGCCGGCGTACCTGCTCCTGTTCCTTGGCGCCCTGATCGTGATGATCGCCCGGCGGGCCGCGCTCGGAGCGACCGTGGGGGAATACCCTGCGCTGGTGCTGGGTGATCTGGGGCTGCGCGACCGGGTTCTGACGATGCTGGGGATCGTCCCGGAGTGGGTGCGGCTCTTCGTCTGGCCCGCTCACCTGCGCGCGGACTACGGACCGGCTGAGTTCGTGGCGACCAACCAGTTCGGACCGGCGCAGGCGCTCGGGCTGGCGCTCGGGCTCGTGACCGTCGCTACCGGGCTGGCCGCACGCCGGCGCCGGCCTGCACTCGCCTTCGGCATCGCCTGGGTGATCCTGTCACTCTTGCCGGTCAGCAACATCCTGGTGACGAGCGGGATCCTGCTCGCGGAGCGCACGCTGCTCCTGGCGAGCGTCGGCGTGGCGCTCGCGGCGGGCGCGATCGCCGCCGCCGCCCTGCGCCGGATGGAGCCCGCAAGGCCCGTGCGGTGGGCCGCGGCCGGTGGTCTCGGCGTGCTGCTCGTGCTGGGGGCTGTCCGATCGGCAAGCCGGCAGGCGGCCTGGATGGACACGCCGAGTGTGGTACAGCAGCTCGTGCGCGACGCGCCGCTCAACTACCGCGGGTGGCTGATGTATGGAGCCTATCTGCGGACGCAGGGCAGGACGGACGAGGCACGCGAGGCGATGCTGCGCTCAGCGGGGCTCTACCACCGCGACGGGAGGGTCTACCAGGACCTTGGCCAGCTGATGCGATTCGAGAGCGGCTGCGCGCGCGCCGTCCCGCTCTTCCGCCGGAGTCTGGAGATCGACCCGACTCTCTACCAGGCCCGGGGCCGGCTTTACGTCTGCCTGCTCGAGCTCGGCGACACGACGGGCGCCATGGCGCTGGCGGCAGACGGCGCGAAACGGGGAGAGTGGTTCTTCCAGCTCGTCATGGCGCGGGCGGGCAAGGCCCCCGCCGCCGGGCCCGACTCGGCGCTCCCCGCTCGCTGACGCTCCCGGTCAGCGTGCCGGCGCGGGGGCCGGCGTCGTGTCCGCAGGTGTGCAGTTCAGCTCGCGCAGCTTCGCCTGGAACCTGGCGACGCTCGGCACGGTCGAATCGATGGCGTGCATCCGGCTGGTGGAGCGCGCCAGCTCGATGCAGTCGTGGGCGGCCTCCGCCGCCTCCGCCACCAGCTCCCAACTTCGCCCGAACATCGGGAACTCGAACGCGACCTGCCGCCGCAGCGTCATCGCCTTGCGCGGCTGCCCTCGCGCCATGGCGATCTCTGCCTGCGCCAGCCGCACTTCCGCCCGTTCGGGCGGCACGGCGCTCAACGCTTCGTTGAGCCGCGCTTCTGCGGTATCCACCTGTCCCGCCTTCACCCCGTTCATGACCGCCCGCTGAAGCTCGATCAGGCGGTCGTGATCCAGCCGCCAGGAGGCCCAGAAGGCGTCCGCCGACTCCTTGTATCGGCCCTCGAGCTCGAGCAGCGAGGCCAGGTCGCGCCAGACCGGCGGAGCCAGCGGCCGGATCAGGAGCGCCTGACGCAGGTAGTACTCCGCCGAGTCCGCCTGGTTACGCTCCCCGGCGAGCATGCCCGCGACCCAGACACCGTGGTACGATCCCGGCGCGTCACGCACGAGGCTGGGTAGGACGGTGGCGTTGTTGCGCCAGATGGGGTTCCGGGTGACGACGCGAGCGGCGCCAGCGACGACGACCGCCGTGGCGACCGCGACCGCCAGGGCCGGCCTCCGCTGGTCGAGCCGGCTCCAGGCCCAGCCGAGCAGCAGCACGGCGCCAACGGACGGGAGGTACAGAGTACGCTCGCCGAGGAGCAGGCCGGTCGGGACCAGGATGTTGGCCACGATAGCGATCGTTGCCGCCATCCAGCCGATCGCGAAGGTGACAATGGGCGCGCCCCGGCGGGCCCGGAGCGCGACGATCGCCGTCACCAGGACCAGCGCCAGCCCCACCATGCCCCGCGCCGTCCATTCGGCCAGGGCCGGCACGAAGTCGGGGGAGTAGTCCACCGACAACGTGAGGGGGAAGAAGAGGAGCCGGAAATACTGCGGAACGAGGGCGCTCATGACCTTGGTCCGGCCGACGAGGCCGAGCCCCTCGAGGCCGGGCGCTACCTCGCGCCCGGTAAGGTCGCCGACGATGGCGGAGCGGAGCCAGAGCCAGGTCAGCCCCACCACGATGATGCCGACCCAGAGCAGGAAGTGCCGTTGCACCTTCTCGTGAAAGGGTCGGCCGGCGCGGTCGGCGTCGAAGAGATCGCTCAGGAGCAGCAGGCCCGGCACCGCGAACGCCGACTCCTTCGAGGCGAGCGCCAGTCCGAAGCAGGCCAGCGTCCCCAGGGTAGCACCGATCCGGCGGGCCGACCGATTGTCGCCGGCCTCGGCCAGGGCGCCGTCCCACTGGTAGCAGAGCACCGAGAGCACGGCGAAGAGCGTGGAGAGGACCTCGGCCCGCCCCACGATGTTGGCTACGGCCTCGACGTGCACCGGGTGCACGGCGAACAGCAGGCCGGCGACCAGGGCGGCCGACGCGCCGAGGAGACGCCGGGCAAGCAGAAAGACCACGGCGCAGGTCGCCGCGTGCAGCAGGACGTTGACGACGTGAAAGGGATGCGGACTGCCGCCGCCGAGGGTCCAGTTGGCGGCGAAGGTGAGCGCGGTGAGGGGCCGGTACAGCGTCTTGTTCGTCCACCAGCTCGCACTGATGATCTCGCGCCAGGCCCCGATGTCGTGGAACAGGGGCCGCCGCACGATCACGAGCACATCGTCGAACGTGAACTCGTAGCGCGCCGTCTGGGCATAGACGGCGCAGGCCAGCACGACGACGACGACGATGGGTACGAAGCTGTTAGACCGCTTCACCTTCGTAGCGTGAGAGCTTGCGGTACAAGGTGGAGGGGTCGATGCCGAGCACTTCCGCGGCCCGCGTCTTGTTGCCCCCCTCGGCCTGGAGCACGTACATGATGTAGGCGCGCTCGATCACCTCGAGCGTCGGGTTCTTGTAGGACCGCTCGGCCACCAGCGGCTCCTTCTTCCGCTTGGTGATCCGCTCCGGCAGTGCGGCGGCGTCGATCAGGTTGCCCTTGCAGAGGACGACGGAGTGCTCGAGCGCGTTCTCCAGCTCGCGGACGTTGCCGGGCCACTCGTAGACCGTCACCGCATCCAGCGCGTCCGACGACAATGCCTTGAGCTCGCCTCCGCTCTCCTGGCTCATGTTCTCCAGGAACTGCTCGATGAGAGGGATCAGGTCGTCGCGCCGCTCCCGGAGCGGCGGCAGGTTGACCGCGATCACGTTCAGCCGGTAGAACAGATCGGACCGGAAGTTCCCTCGGCGGACCTCTTCTTCCAGGTCGCGGTTGGTGGCGGCGAGGATCCGGACGTCCACCGGGATGGCCTCGGTTGCGCCAACCGGAATGACCTCCCGTTCCTGAAGGACGCGGAGCAGCTTCACCTGGAGCGAGGGCGGCATCTCACCGACCTCGTCCAGAAAGAAGCTGCCACCCCGCGCGGCTGCGAAGAGGCCCTGCTTGTCGCGCACAGCCCCGGTGAAGGAGCCTTTCACGTGACCGAAGAGCTCGCTCTCGAGCAGGTTCTCCGGCAACGCGCCGCAGTTGATCGACATGAAGGGCCCGTCGTTCCGGGTGGACAGGTTGTGGATGTAGCGCGCGATCACTTCCTTGCCGGTTCCGCTCTCCCCCCCGATGAGCACGGTGGAGTCGGTGGGCGCGACGTGCTCGGCCAACCGCAGCACCTCGAGGAAGCGCTTGGCCTTGCCGATCGGGCGGGTGACCGTGGCGCCGGAGCGCTCGCGGCGGCGGATCTCCTGCTTGAGCTGCTTGTTCTCGACCCGGATCGCGCGGAACTCGCAGGCACGGCGGAGGATCGTGACGAGGTCGTCGTTGGAGAACGGCTTCTGGATGTAGTAGAACGCGCCGGAGTTGACCGCCGCGATCGCGCTCTGGAGCGAGGCCTGCGCCGTCATCAGGATCACCGGCGTCATCGGATCCTGCTCCCGGGCGGCTTGCAGGATCTCGAGCCCGGACACTTGCGGCATACGGACGTCGGAAAGGATGATGTCGTGACTGCCACTCCGGATCTGCTCGAGCCCGGCCTTGCCGCCCTGCGCGGTCGTGACCTCGAACCCTTCATTCCTGAGCAGGATACGAAGGGTGTCGAGGATCCCGGACTCGTCGTCGACAACGAGCACCGACGGCTTTTGGCTCATGCGACCTCCTCGCGCGTCCATTGAGCGGGCAAAAGTATCGTAAAGGTGGTACCGGCGCCGGCCTTCGAGTCCACCAGCACAAGCCCTCGATGGGCCTCCACGGCGCGCTGAACGATCGCGAGCCCCAGCCCGCTGCCGCCAGGCCGTCCGGAGACGAACGGCTCGAACAGGCGGTCCCGGATCTCCGGCGGAATGCCGGGGCCATCGTCGCGGACCTCCACCTTCACGGCGTGGTCCAGCGGGCCGTGGGGCAGCTGCGTGGCGTCCGCCTCTCCGACCACGACCCTCACGTGGACCCGCCCACGCGCCGCCTGCACCGCGTTCAGGACCAGGTTCTGGATCACACGGTGCAGCAGATCGGCATCACCCTCAAGGATGGTGCGCGGTCCCTGCACCTCCA
This sequence comes from Gemmatimonadota bacterium, assembly GCA_041488455.1. Taxonomy (GTDB): domain Bacteria; phylum Gemmatimonadota; class Gemmatimonadetes; order Gemmatimonadales; family GWC2-71-9; genus DASQPE01. The sequence continues at coordinate 9,585 of JBGPPG010000080.1, read as the reverse complement.
GCGTGGCCCCGTCGGGGCACTCGGGGTGCTCTTTCACGAGCCGCGTGACGGCGACCGCCACCTCGCGCAGGTCCACCGGCACGAACTCGGTCGCCCGCACCCGGGAGAAATCGAGGAACTCGTTGAGCAGCCGGCTCAGCCGATCGCTCTCGCGCACGATCAGCTCGGCCAGGAATCGCTCGTCGTCGGTGGCGTAGCGCGAGCGGGAGAGCTGCTCCACCGAGCTCCGGATCGACGCGAGCGGATTCCGGATCTCGTGCGCCAGCGACGCGCTCAGCGCGGCCACCGCCTCCAGGCGCTCCGCCCGCAGGTGCAGCTCCTGGAGCTGCTTCAGATCGGAGATGTCGGTGAAGATGGCGGTCACCGACGGCGCCTCCTGTGCTTTCTGCTGAAACACCGTGGTGCTGAGCCCGATCGGAAACTGCCCCCCCCGACTCGACGCCACGAGCCCCTCACCGCGGCTGATCTTCCGGCCGTTCCGGATTCCGGAGGCGATCGCCGACCAGAGCTCGACCGACCGGGTCTTGAGCTGGTCCAGGACCGGCTGCCCCAGGAACATGCCCGAGTCGAGACGCAGGAGCCGCTCCGCGGTCGGATTGATGAACGCCAGGCGGCCGAGACCGTCCACCGTGAGCACTCCGGAGCGGATGTTCCGCAGGATGTCGTCTGCCTCGAGCCGTACTCGTTCGAGCTCCGTCTCGAGCGAGGCCTGCTCCGCCCCCGCCTCGCGGAGCCGATGGCTCAGCAACGCGACCAGAAGGAACACGATGTTGAATACCGCGAACTGGAGCCAGAATGCCGTGTCCGGGGCCACAGCCTGGCCCCAGACGACGTCCGCGAGGAACATGAGCGACGCGGCAACCGCCGTGAACACGCCCGCCCCCAACGGCAGGAGCATCGTGTACGCGGCGACCACAAGCACGTAGAGCGCGGGGAACGCCGACTTGGGCTCGCCCGAGAGGTGGACCAGCGCCGTCACCAGGCCCAGATCCACCAGCGCCTGTACCTGGAGGAACGCCCGGCTCGGGATCGCCCGCCGGACGAACACCGCCCACGCCCCGTAGCCGGTGAACGTGAGCGCGAAGACGACCGCGATGCTGCTGATGAAGGAGACGTCGGGGCGGCTGGTCCAGACGAGCGAGGCGCCCAGGAGCGTCGCCAAGGCGAGGATGAGCCGGCCGACGAACAGCCATGTGAGCAGCGTGCGCTGAGTGGGGAGGGAAGCCCGCCCGATCCGGCGCGGATGCGGACCCGGGGTCGCCTCTACCCGCTCCGCGGCGGATGTTTCCATCGTTCCTCGGTGCCGGGTTCGACCAGGGGGATGAGCGGCAAGATAACGGAGCGCTTCACCATCCGTACAGCACCCGGTAGAGATCGCGGTTCCGCTGCACGATGCGAACGTAGTCCCGGGTCTCCACGAACGGTATGCGCTCCGCGAAAATCTCGGCGTCGTCCATGCCGTTCTTCCCCGACCAGCGCTCGACTCGCGACATGCCCGCGTTGTATGCCGCGAGGATGCGCACCGGCTCCCCGTACCGCGCGACCAGCTCCGAGAGGTGGAGCGTGCCGATCACGAGGCTCACATCCGGCTGCCAGAGCAGCACCGGGTCCCACTCGGGAAAGCCCCGGCTCCGGGCGACCGTGGTCCCCAGCTCCGGCATGACCTGCATGAGCCCGCGCGCCCCCGCCCCTGAGGTTGCGCCCGGGTCGAACAGCGACTCCTGGCGGATCAGCGCGGCGACGAAGCCGGGCTCGAGCCCCTGAGCCCGGGCCTCGGCCACGAGCCCCTCGGCGTTCACCACGGGATACAGCAGCCGGTAGACCCGCGCGTCCGCGGGCGCACCGCGGGCGACCGCGCGCCGGGCCAACCGGATGCCCTGGGACGCGAGTCCGGCATCGCGAAGCGCTGCCGCCGCCGCCAACAGTCCGTCCACCGACGACTCGGCGTCACGCGCCACCTGCTCGTACTCGTAGCGCGCCTCGTCCGGCAGCCCCAACCCCTTCAGCAAGACAGCCCGGGCCATCGCGCTGTCCAGCCTCGGCGCCGGGACGAACGAGTCCGGTGCCTCCGGTGGACTCCAGGTCGCGAGGTCGAGCCGCCGCTCGCTCAAACCGGCATAGTAGGACGCCGGGTCGCGCGTAGTGACTGACGTCCATCGCTCGCGGGCCCGGGCGGAGTCGCCAGCGGCCGTCCAGGCCCGTCCCGACCAGTACGCCGCCGCGGACGCCTCGTCTCCGGCGCGGGGGCTCGCGGCGAGCGAGTCGAGCTCCGTCGCCGCCTGGCGTGCGTGCCCGGCCAGCAGCGTGATGAGCGCCGCCTGGAGGCGTGCACCCGGCGCGAACCGGGACGCGGGAAACCGGTGGACCAGCTGGACGAGGAGCTTCCGGGCCTCTCCATCATCCCGGTCGTCAGCGGCGAGATCAGCGAGCAGCCAGAGGGCCGGCGGGGCGGCCGCGGTGTCCTTCGAGAACCGCCTGGCGACATCCCGGAAAGCCTGCCGGGCCTCATCCAGCTGGCCGCCTCGGAGCAATGACCGGGCCCTCTGGTAAGCGGCCGCCCCGCCGAGGCTGTCCTTGGCCGGCACGCTCGAGTATGCGTGCGCCGCGTCGTCGTAGCGGCCGAGCCGGAACAGCGCCGTCCCGTAGTCGAGCCGATCCTGCGGCGAGTCGAGGCCGGCCGCGAATGCGCGGGGGAACCCATCGGCCGCCCTTTGGGGAAGGCCCGCGGGGCCAGCGGCCCTGGCGACAACCAGCTCTTCGTCCGGCGTGAGCGGGCCGAAGGCGCTGTCGAGCACGACGATCGCGCTTCGCACCTCTCCGGCGGGAGCGGGAGCGCCGAGGAACCCTCCGAGCTCATGCCGGAGCTCGGCCCGCGCGAGCGTGTCGGACGAGGCGGCGAGACGAAGCCGGAGCGCGGCGGCGGGACTCCCGAGCCGCAAGTAGAAGGTCGCCGCTCCGATCAGGTCGCCGGCGCGTTCCCGTGCCGCCGCCTCGACGGCGGGGACCCGCGCCATCGCGGCGGGGAGCCGCGTAGACGCGTAGAGCCTTGCCCGGCCGAGGCTGTCGATCGTGAGCATCGCGGCGCGCAGCCGAAGCCAGTCGCCGACGGCGGGCACCAGCTCCGCCGCCCCGAGGTACGCCGCCGCGGCGCTGTCGCGCTGATCCAGGCGGTCGGAGGCCTTGCCCAGAACGACCAGCGCTTCGGCGCGCCGGACCGGGTCACCGAGGTCGCCCAGCGCTTCGCGAGCTCGAGCCGCGGCGCTCGTGTCGGCGCCGAGCTCCAGCGCCGCGCGCGCCGCGAGCAGGAGCGCCGGTCCCCGCAGACGAACGTCCGTCCACGACTCACTAGCGAGCAGCCGGGCGACCTCCGACCACCCGCCCCACCGGCTTGCGGCCGTCGCGGCCAGCAGCACGGCGTCCGGGGTGCGGAGCGTGGAGTCGCGGACCACGGGATCGAGCATGCGGCTGGCCCGGTAGGGCAGCCCCAGGGCGATCGCGTCGGTCGCCGCCGCCAGGAGCGAGTCCGGAGCGACGGCCTGCGCCGACGCCATCGAGTCGGGGACGAACGTCGATTGCGCGGCGAGGGAGCCAAACCAGCCGACGAGCAGCGCGACGACGAGAGGAAGGGAGCGGTTCACTTCGGGAATCTCGCCGGGAGGAGGGGCGGGGAGAAAGGGCGGCCACGGTGCGCGGCTTTGCGCGGCCGGCGAACCCGGAGTTCATTACGAAGCAATGACCGACGTCCAGGAACGGGTCCGGATCGACAAGTGGCTCTGGGCCGCGCGGTTCTTCAAGACCCGCTCGCTCGCCACCGACGCCGCAGCGGGCGGCAAGGTCGAGGTGAACGGCGAGCGGGCGAAGCCCGCCAAGCTGATCCAGCCGGGGGACGAAGTGCGGCTCCGCCTCGGGCCGTACGAGCACATCATGGTAGTGCGGGGACTAGCGGAGCGGCGAGGGCCGGCCAGCGTCGCAGCGGGCCTGTACCAAGAGCGACCGGAGAGCCGGGCTGCGCGGGAGCGCGTTGCCGAGCAGCTCAGGCTCGGCGCCAGTGCATGGGCCGCCGAGGACAAGGGGCGGCCCACCAAGCGGGACAGGCGGGCGCTCGACCGTTTCCGGAGCCGCGACTAGGCGCCGCCGGTGGCTACCCCATGTTCTCCACCATCACGCGAGCAAACCCGCTGGTCGAGACGAGCGTGGCGCCCGGCATGAGGCGCTCGAAGTCGTAGGTCACCTTCTTCTGCCCGATCGTCTTCCGCAGCGACGCGATGATGAGATCGGCCGCCTCGTGCCAGCCGAGGTGCCGGAACATCATCTCCCCGGAGAGGATCACCGAGCCGGGATTGACCTTGTCCTGCCCCGCATACTTGGGCGCGGTCCCGTGCGTCGCCTCGAAGACCGCGTGCCCCGTGAGGTAGTTGATGTTCGCGCCCGGCGCGATGCCGATGCCGCCCACCTGCGCGGCGAGCGCGTCGGAGATGTAGTCACCGTTCAGGTTCATCGTGGCGATGACGCCGTACTCCTTGGGCCGCGTGAGAATCTGCTGGAGGAAGGCGTCAGCGATCACGTCCTTGATCACGACCCCACCCGGCAGCCGGCACCACGGTCCCCCGTCGAGCTCGGTGGCGCCGTACTCCTCCCGGGCGAGCTGATAGCCCCAGTCACGGAACCCGCCCTCGGTGAACTTCATGATGTTCCCCTTGTGGACGAGCGTCACGCTGGCGTACCCCTGGGCCACCGCATAGTCGATGGCGGCACGAATGAGCCGCTTGCTGCCCTCCTCCGAGATCGGCTTGATCCCGATGGCGCTCGACTCGGGGAACCGGATGGTCTGGACCCCCAAGTCCTCCTGGAGGAAGCGGATGAGCGCGCGCGCCTCGTCGGTGCGGGCCTTGTACTCGATGCCGGCATAGATGTCTTCCGTGTTCTCGCGGAAGATCACCATGTTCACGTCCTGGGGCGCCTTGACAGGCGAGGGAACGCCCTCGAAATAGCGGACGGGGCGCACGCAGGCGTAGAGGTCGAGCTTCTGCCGCAGCGCCACGTTCAGCGAGCGGAAGCCGCCCCCTACCGGCGTGGTGAGCGGCCCCTTGATCGCGACGAGATGATGCGCGATGGCGGCCAGGGTGTCGTCGGGGAGCCAGCTGTCCAGCCGGTTCTTCGCCTTCTCTCCCGCAAGCACCTCGAACCAAGCGATGCGGCGGCCGGTGCCGTACGCCCTGAGCACGGCGCCGTCGAAGACGTGCTGCGCGGCCCGCCAGATATCAGGTCCGGTGCCGTCGCCCTCGATGAAGGGAATGATGGGATGGCTCGGGACCTCGAGGCGGCCGTCGTGCTTGGTGATCGCATCGCCCTGGAGCGGAGCCGTGAGATTCCTGTACGCGGGTGCGGAGACGGTAGGCATGACGAGACCGGCGAGAATGGGGAAAGTCGCTCAGCGTAAGTTAGCCGCCCGCCGATGAACGGCAACGCTCGGACGGACCGCGCCGCCGCCGTTCTTTTCGGCGAGTACGAGGCGTGGTGTGCCAAGTTCGCGGAGGTCACCCGCCGGGCGAAGCGGCGTTTCGAGACCCGCGACTGGCTCGGGACCCAGGCCGACGCGGCGGAGCGGCTCGCCCTCTACCGGCGCCACGTCGAGCGGGCGGTGGCCTGCCTGGCCGACGTGCTGGGTCACGCGGTGCGCGGGCGCGAAGCCTGGGTCCGCATCCGCCCGGTCTTCGCCGGGCTGGTCGAGGCGCGGCCCGACGCCGAGCTGGCGGAGACCTTCTTCAACTCGGCGAGCCGCAGCGTGCTCGGCACGGTGGGCGCCGACCCCGACACCGAGTTCCTCGAGTTCCCCGCCAGCGGCCCGCTCGTCCGCACGGGGCCGATGGTGTTCGATACCTACCGTGCTGAGGGCTCCAGCCGAGAGCCGATCGAGCGGCTGCTCGGCGCCTGTGCCTGGCAGGTGCCCTACGCGGACGCATCCGGAGACGCCGCACTCGTGGCCCGAGCGGTGGACGCCCGGCTCATCGAGCTCGGCTGGCGGGGCGATTCGCTCGCGATCGACCTGCTGCGCGCGCCTTTCTATCGGAACAAGGGAGCCTACCTCGTCGGCCGGATCCACTGGGCCCGCGAGCTCGTGCCGCTGGTGCTGCCGCTGGTACACGGCGACCGTGGCATCGCCGTGGATGCGGTGCTCCTCACCCAGGACGAAGCCAGCGTCGTCTTCGGGTTCAGCTGGTCGTATTTCTTCGTGGACGCCCCGCACCCACGCGGGCTTATCGCCTTTCTTCAATCGCTCATGCCGCACAAGCGGGTGGACGAGCTCTATACGTCAATCGGCTACAACAAGCACGGCAAGACCGAGCTCTATCGCGCGCTGCTCAGGCACCTGGAGCGGCCGGATGCCCGCTTTGCCTTTGCCCAGGGCGACGAGGGCATGGTGATGTGCGTATTCACGCTCCCGTCGTTCAACGTGGTCTTCAAGCTCATCAAGGACCGGTTCGGCGCCCCCAAGAACACGACTCGGCGCGGGGTGATGGACAAGTACCACTTCGTCTTCCAGCGCGACCGCGTGGGCCGCCTTGCCGACGCACAGGAGTTCGAGAACCTCGAATTCCGGCGCCGCTGCTTCCCCGACGATCTGCTCGCGTACCTGCAGCGGGAGGCGGGGATGAGCGTGGACGTGATGGGCGAAAGCGTGGTGGTCCGGCACGTCTACACCGAGCGCCGGGTGACGCCGCTCAACCTGTTTCTGGCGGAGGCGGACGCCGGCACCGCGCGGGATGCGATCCTCGACTACGGTAACGCCATCAAGGATCTCGCGGGGGCCGATATCTTCACGGGGGACATGCTGCTCAAGAACTTCGGCGTGACCCGGAACGGACGGGTCATCTGCTACGACTACGACGAGCTGTGTCTGCTCCAGGAATGCGTGTTCCGCCGCCTGCCGCAACCGCAGTCGCCGGAGGACGAGATGGCGGCGGAGCCGTGGTTCCACGTCGGCGAGCACGACGTATTCCCGGAAGAGTTCGGGGCCTTCCTGGTCCCCGGCGAGCGGCTTCGCGCCACCTTTCTCGGCGCCCACGGGGATCTCCTCAACGTGGATTTCTGGACCGGCGTACAGCGGCGGCTGGCTGAGGGGGAGATCTTCGACTTCTTCCCCTATCGGCAGAGCCGCCGCCTGCACCAGGACTAGACCTAACGGAACAGGCGGAAGTAGAGATCGAGGAGCCGACGGACGCGAGGCGTGAGCGTGCCTCGCCGCCAGGTGTCCGCCGCCTTGCGGAAGATCTCGGCCTGAGTCGGATACGGGTGGATTGTCCGGCCGATGCCACCAAGCCCGACGCGGTTCACGATCGCGAGCGCGATCTCGCCGATCATTTCGCCTGCGTGCTCGGCCACCAGCGTGGCCCCGAGGATCCGGTCAGTTCCGCGCTCGAGATGCACGCGGAAGAACCCTTCGGTTTCGCCGTCGAGTATGGCCCGGTCCACGTTCTCGAGCTGGACCGTCAGGGTTTCCACGCGATGCCCTGCCTCGCGCGCTTCCTGCTCGTACATCCCCACGTGGGCCACCTCCGGACTGGTGTAGGTGCACCACGGCAGCACGAGCCGGCTCGCTCGCGCACGAGCGAAGAAGAGCGCGTTCTGGATCGCGAGCCGCGCCTGGAAATCCGAGTTGTGGGTGAATTTGCGCGGGGAAGCGACGTCGCCCACGGCGAACACGCGCCGGTTGGAGGTGCGCAGCCGGTCGTCCACCACCACGCCCGCCGCCACGTATCGGACGCAGGCGGCTTCGAGTCCCAGCCCCTCGACGTTCGGAGCGCGCCCGGCCGCCGCCAGCGTGACGTCGGCCGCAATCCGCTCCTCGCGCCCTTCGCGGGCGACGACGGCGACCTTGGCCGGACCGTCCCGCTCGACCCGTACAACCCGCGCGTTCCGGAGAAGGGTGACGCCGTCCCTGGTCAGCGCCCGCTCGATGATCGCCGCGGCATCCGGGTCCTCACGGGGTAGGAGGCGGGGTCCCTGGTCCAGCAGGGTGACGGCACTCCCGAGCCGGGCGAATGCCTGCGCGAGCTCGCAGCCGACCGGGCCGCCGCCGATCACCAGGAGGCGCGCGGGAAGCGCCGTCAGCCCGAACACGGTCTCGTTGGTGAGACAGCCCGCCTCCACCAGTCCCGGAACGTCCGGCACAACGGCGCGCGCCCCAGTCGCGATGATGGCTCGCCGGAAGCTCAGCGGCGCCCCGTCCACGTCCACCCGGTCAGGAGCGACGAACCGGCCATCGCCGAGAAAGACGTCGACGCCGAGATCGCGGAAGCGCGGCGCCCCGTCGATGGGACTGATGCCTGCCCGGAGCCGCCGCATGCGCGCCATGGCAGCCCCGAAGTCTCCGCCGCCCACCGTGGCCGGACCGCCGAACTCCTTGCGGGCACGCGCCGCCTCGTGCCACGCCCGCGCGGCGCGGATCACCGCCTTCGAAGGGACGCAGCCCACGTTCAGGCAATCGCCGCCCATGAGGTGGCGCTCGATGAGCGCGACGCTGGCGCCGAGACCGGCGGCGGCAGCGGCGCTCACCAGACCGCCCGTCCCGGCGCCGATGACCACGAGATGGTAGCGCGCCTTCGGCCACGGGTTCACCCATTGGGGCGGATGGACGCTCTCGAGCAGCCGGCGATTGTACTCGTCGAGCGGCTCGATCATGGGCGACGGCGCATTGGCCACGAGGGCGCTACTGGCCGGACCCGGCGGCCTCGGCCGTCGCCTCGGCGAGAGCCCGGCGGGCGATGCGAGTGATGATGACGGTCACGACGATGGTCGCGGCGAGCCCGAGACCAAGCACGGTGTAGTACCCCGGGCCGTGCGGCGGCGCCGTTCCGACGGCCAGCGCGGCCACGTCGCCGGCCAGCTTGCCCGAGTAGACGTAGAGCGTGCCGGCCGGGAGTATGCCGGGCATGGCGAGCAGGTAGTCGCTGAAGCGGACGCGGGTGAGGCCGAGCGCATAGTTGAGGAGAGTGAAGGGAAAGACCGGCGAGAGCCGGAGCAGGACGACGATCTTGCGTCCTTCGCGGCCGATGGCGCGGTCGATCGCCGCGAACCTCGCGTTGCCGGCGATGCGCCGCTCGATCACGCCGCGAGCCACGTACCGGGCGATGAGAAACGCAGCGCACGCACCGAGCGACGCGCCAGCGAACGCAATGGCGACGCCCTTCACCACGCCGAAGATGGCGCCGGCCGCGAGGGTGAGCAGGCCAGCCGGGATGAAGGCGACGCACGCCAACGCATACCCGGCGATGAACACGATGGGACCCCAGGCCCCGAGGCCGTTGACCCAGGCCGCGAACCCCGGCACCACCGCCGCGGCGCGTCGCCCGCCCAAAGCGAGCGCGACGACGAGCGCGCCGACGATTGCGAGCGGGACCAGCCGACGCCGCGCCGACGCGCCTGGGTCAACTGCCATGGACGGCTTGCTCCCTTGGGGAGGGGTGCCGCTAGATGTAGAGGGAGGCCGGGCCGGCGCGCAAGCCGGGCCGTTGGGTGCTCAGCGCTTGTGGTGCCCGGCCGAAGAGGAATCGGACGAAACCGTGAGGCTCGCGCCGGTGGAAT
>JBGPPG010000079.1:0-16001 GCA_041488455.1 Gemmatimonadota bacterium | reverse complement strand
CCCGAGGTCAGCAACTACGGCCAGCAGTCCATCGTCCGGAACATCGACCTGGGGCCCTATCCGCCGATGCGCAGCTTCCTCTTCAACGTCTCTCTGGGGTTCTGACCATGCGGACACGCGCACTGCGCCGCCTGACGGCGGCCGCTTCTCTCGCGGGTGCCCTCCTTGTCGGGGCCTGCGGAGACTTCAACGTCACCAACCCGAACCAGCCCACGCTGGATGACCTGGTGACCAACCCGACCCGCACCAAGCTCTCGGCCGCGGCGACCGGCCTGATCATCGGTCTCCGGTTCGACATGACCAGCTACATCTGGCGCCTGGGCTCGATGGGCCGAGAGGGCATCAACCTTTCGGGCAACAACCAGCCCGACTACAGCGAGCCATTCTTCGGGCCGCTGTCCGGCACCGGGTTCGGTGCGGCGATCTGGACCAACCCGTACCGGGAGATCCGCAACGCGAACACCTACATCGACGCCGCCCCCAAAGCGGCGACGGTGCCGGGTGCGGAGGGCCTCTCCACCGGGGAGGTTTCCGCGTCGCTGGGCTTCGCCAAGACGCTCAAGGCGCTCGCGTTTCTGTATGTCGTCAGCTCGCACGGATCGCTCGGCGCGCCGGTGGATGTGGACCATCCGATCACCGACCCGCCCGCGCCGTTCGTGAGCGAGGACAGCGCCTACGGGTACATCATCGGCGTGCTCAACGACGCTCAGAACGACCTGACGGCGGCCGGCGGCACGGCCTTCCCATTCCCGCTGCCGGCGGGCTTTGCCGGATTCGACGCGCCGCCGACGTTCATCGGCTTCAACCGGGCGCTGGCGGCAAAGGCATATCTCTACCGGGCAACGGCGCTCAACTCGACCTGCGGCCCGGCCGCGTGCTACAATGCGGCGCTGGCCGCCATCGCCACCGCCGCACCCACGTTCGGCGGCCTGGCGAACGCCGGTCAGTTCCAGACCGGTGTGTTCTACGATTACTCGGCGGGCGCGGGCGACCTGCAGAACGAGTTGTCCGACGCCCTCGATGCACCGAACTTCTTCGCGCTGCCCGATCTGGTGACCTCCGCACAGACGCAGACCGATGGGGTGACGCCGGATGCACGAGTGGTGAGCAAGACGGCGGCGGAGACGGCGCCCGCGCCCCAGTCGGTGGGCGGCATCGCGATCACCGGGACGCTCAAGTTCACGATCTATCTGACCGCGGGACAGGCGGACCCGAACCACAACATTCCCGCCATCCGCAACGAGGAGCTGCTCCTGCTCCGTGCCGAAGCCAACATCGGGCTCAACAACCTTGGCGCGGCGGTCACGGACATCGACTTCGTCCGGACCAATGCAGGCAGTCTCCCGGCCTACTCGGGGGCGGTGACGCACGACGCAGTCCTCACCGAGCTTCTGTACAACCGGAAGTATTCCTTGCTGTGGGAGCAGGGCGCGACCTGGGTGGACGCCCGCCGGTATGGGCGGTTGAGCACGATCCCGATCCCTCCGGGCTTCTCCAACAGCACACCGCCGAATGCCAATTTCGGCGCCAGCAACGTGCCGGCCCGGCTCATCATTCCCGACGACGAGTGCCGGGCGCTCGGCCAGGAAAGCGGGTGCAATCCGCTGGGGACGTAACAGCGGTGAACAGTGAACAGTGAACGGGGGGCTCCTCGCATAACCGGAGCTCCCCGTTCACTGTTCACTGTTTACGCTTTACCCCTTACCCTATCATGCACGCCGACCCCGTCGCCTTCGTGGCGCTCGCCCTCGCGGTCATCCTGGCCACCGCGAAACTGGGCGGACATCTCGCCCAGCGGATCGGCCAGCCTACCGTGCTCGGCGAGCTGCTCGTGGGCATCGTCCTCGGCAACCTGGGTCTCGCAGGGATCGGCTGGCTCGAGCCGGTCAAGACCGACGCCACCGTGGACGCCCTCGCCCGGCTCGGCGTCATCATCCTGCTGTTCGAGGTGGGCCTCGAGTCCACCGTACGGGAGATGCTCCACGTGGGCGGCCGCTCGCTGGTGGTCGGCGTGCTCGGCGTCGTCGTCCCGTGGCTGCTCGGGTGGGCCGTGGGCGCCGTACTTCTCCCCGGCCACAGCGTCTACGTGCACCTCTTCCTCGGCGCGATCCTCACCGCCACCAGCGTGGGGATCACCGCTCGCGTCTTCCGCGACCTGGGCCGCAGCCAGTCCCCCGAGGCCCGTATCATCCTCGGCGCCGCCGTGATCGACGACGTCCTCGGACTGGTGATCCTGGCGGTGGTGGCCGGCCTCATCACGGCGGCGGACGCGGGGACCAGCCTGTCGGTCGGGGCGATCGGGATCATGCTCGGCAAGGCCGCCCTGTTTCTCATCGCGGCGCTCTGGCTGGGGGTCTGGATCTCACCCCGGCTGTTCGGGGCGACCGCGCGGCTCCGCGGCGAAAGCGTCCTGCTTTCGACCGCACTCGTCTCCTGCTTTCTCCTGTCCTGGATCGCCGCCGAGATCGGGCTCGCCGCGATCGTCGGTGCCTACGCGGCCGGCCTCATCCTCGAGCCGGCGCATTACCGCGACTTCACCGACAAGGGCGAGCACCCGCTCGAGGACCTCATCCGGCCGATCGCCTCGTTCCTGGTGCCGGTGTTCTTCGTCGTGATCGGGATGCGGGTGGATCTCGCCGCCTTCGCGCGAGCGGACGTCGTGGGGCTCGCGGCCGTGCTGACGCTCGCGGGGGTGGTGGGGAAGCAGGTCTGCGGCCTCGGCGCGCTGGGGACGCAGCTCGACGCGCTCTCCATCGGCATCGGCATGATCCCGCGGGGCGAGGTCGGTCTGATCTTCGCCAACCTGGGGCTGAGCCTCAGCGTACAGGGGGAACCGGTGATCGATGCGGGCCTCTATTCGGCCGTGGTCATCATGGTCATGCTGACGACGCTCGTGACGCCGCCGGCGCTCAAGTGGAGCCTTGGACGGGGAGCCAGACGAAAGACATAGTGCACCGCAAATTATGCATGTTCTGCGCAGTTGTCGTGTCATGATTTCGTAAAGTTCGCCAACCGTGGCTTGATGGAGCTGCTGCAGTGCACTAATCGCAGATATCCATTGACATACCGAGCCGGGGAGCCTAGGCTTGACCCATGGCCCCCCGTTCCCTGCCAGCCACTCCCGCCCGGGGCGACGCGTGAGCACTCCGCTCCCGGACAGCGCCCAGGCCGACCTCCCGTCGAGCCCCGGCGTGGCGTCCGCCGACCCCACTGACGAGATCCGCCGGCTCGCCGCCCTGCTCGACGTGAGTCAGGCGCTGTCCGGCACCCTCAACCTGAAGAGCAGTCTCGACCGCGTGCTCGAAATCCTGGGCCGCTCGCACGGGGTGATCCGTGCCGCAGTGACGCTGCTCGACCCTGACAGCGGCCACCTGGTCATCGAGGCGTCGAGCGGCATCGAGCCCGCCGGTCAGCGCGCCCGCTACCGGCTGGGTGAGGGGATCACCGGCCGCGTGGTCGCGAGCGGCCGGCCGGTCGTCGTGCCCCAAGTGAGCCGCGAGCCGCTCTTCCTGCACCGCGCCGCCGACCGCAGCCGGCAGGAGACCACCTTCATCTGCGTGCCCATTGTCGTGAACCGCCAGCCGGCGGGCGCCCTGGCGGTGGACCTCGACTTCGACCCGGCGCGCGACTACGAGCAGGTGGCGAAGTTCATCGGCGTCGTCGCCTCCCAGCTCGCCCAGGCGGTCAAGATCCAGCGCCTGGTCGAGGGCGAGCGGCAGCGGCTGACGGAGGAGAACGCCCACCTTCGGGAGGAGCTTCGGGAGCGGTACGACTTCGCCAACATCGTCGGCAACAGCGGGCCGATGCGGGGCGTCTTCGAGCAGATCACCCAGGTGGCGGGAGCCAACACCACGGTCCTCATCCGGGGCGAATCCGGCACCGGGAAGGAGCTGATCGCCCACGCGATCCACTACCACTCGCCCCGGGCCAAGCAGCCGTTCGTGAGGGTGAGCTGCGCGGCGCTGCCCGAGGGACTCATCGAGTCGGAGCTATTCGGCTACGAGCGCGGCGCTTTCACCGGTGCTCACACCCGGAAGAAGGGCCGCTTCGAGCTCGCGGCCGGGGGCACGCTCTTCCTGGACGAGATCGGGGACCTGAGTCTCCAGACCCAGGTGAAGCTCCTGCGCGTGCTCCAGCAGCGGGAGTTCGAGCGGCTGGGCGGAACGGAGACCCTGCGTGCCAACGTCCGGGTGATCGCCGCGACGAACAAGGATCTCGAGCGCGCCATCATGGACGGAGTGTTCCGCGAAGATCTGTACTACCGGCTGGACGTCTTCGCGATCTGCGTGCCGCCGCTCCGCGACCGGAAGCCCGACATTCTGCTCCTCGCGGATCACTTCGTGGAGAAGTACGCCGGGGAACACGGGAAGAGCGTCCGCCGCATCTCGACCCCATGCATCGACATGCTCATGAGCTATCACTGGCCGGGCAACGTGCGGGAGCTGGAGAACGCGATCGAGCGCGCCGTGGTGGTCTGCGACGACCGCGTGCTGCACGCCCACCATCTGCCGCCGACGCTTCAGACCGCGGAAGCTTCCGGCACCGGGTTCCGCGAGTCGCTCGCTGTGTCGGTGGACGCCCTGGAGAAAGACCTGATCTGCGACGCGCTCAAATCAGCTCGGGGCAATCGGGCCAGGGCCGCGCGCCTGCTGGACACGACCGAGCGCATCATCGGCTACAAGATCCGGAAGCTGGGCATCGACGCCGCACGCTTCCGGAGCTGAGATCGAGAAACAGGATGAAGGTGCCGTCTTGGCGCCTGACCGAAAGGAGGTGAAGTCGAGAGGCTTACCCGAAAACGCAACGAAATCCGAGGATTCCAGGGGAGAACCGGGCGGCTCGATCTACGGAGCCGTCCGGTTCTGCTTCCAGGTCTCAACGCACGTGCCGCGCGATGAACCTGAGCGAATCGGTGGGGAGGTCGCCCTGGAGCACCACCAGCACTTGTCCGGCCATCCAGCGCAACTCGCCGTTCCGCCTGGCCTGGGGGGTGAACGGAAGGTCGGTCTGGCCTGGGCGCACCCGCTGCTGGTCGAGGAAGATCAGGCGGCCCCCACGATCCACGTACACGGCGCGGACCACCGCCCGGGAGGTATCGGTCCCGGGCACGAGCTGCGGGGACACGACCCCCACCAGCTGGCGGGCCATCCCATCGATGGCGTGCAGCGGCCCACCCAGCTGGCGGGCCGCCTCGTCAAGGCCGATGCGGTTGGCAATCTGGGCTCGCTGATCGAGGGTCGGAACCACCGGTGCGTAGGGCGCGGCGGGGGTCGCCGCCTGCTGCTGTGCCGCCGCGCGCCGCGTTGAGTCGAGCGCCGCGGTGGCCGCCGCCGCCCGCGCCTCGTTCCGCTCGCGATCCAGCGCCTGCGTGGCCTTGGCCGCCCGCGCGGCGATCACTTCGCGGTCCTCGGTCGGCGCGGCGTCGGCGACTTGTCCGGCCGGCCGATTCCGATCCCGACCCTGCGCGTTCGCGAGGCTGGGCGGCGGCGACGGCTGCGGGGCCGGCTGAGCCTTGATCTCGGCGGGCGCCGGCGCGCTGGGGCGCGGGGAGGCCGCGGCGACGGCCGGTGCGGGTGCCGGGGTCGAGGCACCTTGCGCGAGTGGCCCCGAGGGCCGCGGCGCACCCGCGACCGCTGGGCGCGCCGCGGCCACGGAGTCCGCGACGGTGCCAGGCGTGCTGAACTCCTCCGGCCGGATCCTGAGCATGCCGACCGGCCTCTTGTCGTAGAGGCCCATCTGCACCTGGACTCCGAACACGCCGGCCCCGACCACAACCAGAACGCCGGCCGCCCACGCCAGCATCCTGAGGCGGCTTCGGCGGACCTCGGCGGCCGTGGGGTTGTTCGGGATCAGGACCATCGAATCGACGGGTGAGAGCCGAGTGGACACCGGGGCCGGCGGTGCCGGTGGCGGGGGAGGCGGCGGTGGCGCGGCGCTGGCTCCGAGCCGATCGCCGCGCGCTGCGGACGGCTCCAGCGCGCTTACGAGCCGCTCGGTCTCGGCGAGCAGCTTGCGCGCAGAGTCCAGTCGAGCCGAACAGGCAGGGCAGGTCGCGAAATGCGTCTGGACTTCGACGACCTCGGCCGGTGCCAGCTCGCCGTCGAGCAGGGCGTGGAGGGTTCCTTCGTCAACGTGCGACATTCTTGATCGGGCCCTCTAGATCATGATACGCGTCGGCCAGCCGGCGTCGCGCACGCGCCAGCGTGGTGCCGATCGCGCCTTTGGCGAGCCCAAGGATCTCCGCAATCTCGTCGTAATTGAAGCCCTCGGCTTTGAGGAGCAGGGCTTCACGGTCTCGCTCGGCCAGCTGGCCAAGGGCCGCCCGGACCCGCGCGACCTGATCGCCCCGCTCCAGGGCCTCGTCCGGGGCCGGCGGGGCCTCCACCTCGTTCTTGAGCAGCTGGAGCCGCCGCCCTTGCCGAAGGCCCTTCCGGGCGTCCTCTCGCACAAGGTTGAGCGCAACCGCGAACAGCCACGGCCGCGGGTTCCGGGGCGGCGCGACCACGGCCCGGGCGAAGGTCTCCTGCGCGATGTCCTCGGCGCGGTCACGGTCGCCCGTCCGGCGCCAGAGCATCCGGACGAGCGACTCATGATACGCCTCGAACAAGTGGCCGACGTCGTCGGTCATGCCGTGGCCGTGCTCACATTCAGACCCCGCGAGAGTTCCGACGAGCCACCGAAGGGGCACCACGACCGTCACTTGGAGGCTATCCCGGTGGGCCCGATCCGTCCACTATTTCCGCAGTTTCGCCGGTCTCTGGTCCCCAGCCGGCGGAGGATGACGCCGCATGACCCGGGCCAATCCGGGTCCAGTGAAGCTGGAGATGCCTGAGCACACGGCCTTTGCACGATGGCGCCGGTCGGCTCCCCCGACCGGGCCGGGTCGGCCGCTGCTCCCGCCCCCCCTGTCCCCGGGCTAACTTTGACCCGGAACCCCCAGGCGAGGATCGATGCAGACCGAAGCCCTTACCGCCCCCTCCGCTGCCGCCGATACGTTCCCGATCAACGGCACCGATTACATCGAGTTCTACGTCGGCAACGCGAAGCAGGCGTCCATCTACTACCGCACCGCCTTCGGCTATCGGGTGGTGGCGTATCGTGGCCCGGAGACCGGCGTCCGGGACCGGGCGAGCTATGTCTTGGAGCAGGACAAGGTGCGGCTCGTGCTCACGACCGCGCTCCGCCCCGATCACCCGGTGGCGGCCCACGTCCAGCTCCACGGCGACGGGGTGAAGGACATTGCGCTCTGGGTGGACGATGCGCGGGTGGCCTACAAGAAGGCGATCGAGCGGGGGGCGCAGTCGGCCTACGAGCCCACGATGCTGCGCGACGCCGACGGCGAGGTGGTCACGGCCGGGATCCGGACCTACGGCGAAACGATCCACTCGCTGGTCGAGCGCCGGAACTATCGCGGCGCATTCATGCCCGGCTTCGTGCGGCTCGAGAGCCAGTACAATCCTCCATCGGTCGGGCTTCGGTACGTGGATCACTGCGTGGGCAATGTCGAGCTCGGCGCGATGAACCGCTGGGTGCAGTACTACGAGACGGTGCTCGGCTTCTACAACCTGATCTCGTTCGACGACAAGACCATCTCGACCGAGTACTCCGCGCTCATGTCGAAGGTCGTGTCCAACGGCAACGGCCGGATCAAGTTCCCGCTCAACGAGCCGGCCCAGGGCCGGAAGAAGTCCCAGATCGACGAGTATCTCGAGTTCTACCGGGGGCCCGGGGTTCAGCACATTGCAATCGCGACCGACGACATCGTCGGCACGGTGACCGCCATGCGGGACCGGGGCGTCGACTTCCTCCGGGTGCCGACCACCTACTACGACACCGTGCTGGACCGGGTGGGGCGGATCGACGAGGACATCGTTCCGCTGCGCGATCTGGGCATTTTGGTGGACCGCGACGACGAGGGCTACCTGCTTCAGATCTTCACCAAGCCGGTGGAGGACCGGCCGACGCTCTTCTACGAGATCATCCAGCGGAAGGGCGCCAAGAGCTTCGGGGCGGGGAATTTCAAGGCCCTGTTCGAGGCTATCGAAAGGGAGCAGGCGCTGCGGGGCAACCTGTGAGAAACGACGCTGTTGCTGGAGGTCTTTAGATGCCGATCTACCATTCTCTAGGCCAGTTCCCCAAGAAGCGCCACACCGTCTTCCGCAAGCCAGACGGGGGGATCCACGCCGAGGAATTGATGGGGCACGAGGGGTTCGTCGGGACCTCGTCCCTGTTGTATCACGTCCATCCCCCGACCACGGTCAAATCCGCCCGGCGGGTGAAAGAGATCGTGTGGGAGAAGGACGACGACACCTCACTCCGCCACCGGCACTTCCTGACGGCCAAGGCGAAGAAAGGCGGCAGCCCCACGCTCGACCGCATCCCGATCCTCTTCAACCAGGACATCGGGATGCTGTACGTGGAGCCGGACGAGCAGGACGCGCACTTCTACCGGAACTCGATGGCCGACGAGGTGGCGTACGTGGTCGAAGGGAAGGGGGTTCTCGAATCGGTCTTCGGCGACCTGCCTTACCAGAGCGGCGACTACATCGTGATCCACCGGAACATCACCCACCGCTGGCGGCTGGACCTCGCGGCGGCCCCGACCAAGCTGCTGGTGTTCGAGAGCCGGGGGCACGTCCGCTGGCCCAAGCGCTACCGGAACGAGTTCGGGCAGCTGCTCGAGGGAGCCCCGTATTCCGAGCGCGACATCCGCCGCCCCACCGAGCTCCGGACCCACGACGAGCGGGGTGACTTCCCTATCCTCGTCAAGCAATACGAGGCGTTCAACGAGCTGATGCTCGACCACCATCCGTTCGACGTCGTGGGGTGGGACGGCTACTTCTACCCCTGGATCTTCAACATCAACGACTTCGAGCCGATCGTCGGCCGGATCCACCAGCCGCCGCCCGTGCACCAGACCTTCCAGGGCGACGGGTTCGTGATCTGCAGCTTCTGTCCCCGGCCGTACGACTTCGACCCCAACGCGGTGCCCGCGCCGTACAACCACAGCAACGTGGACTCCGACGAGGTCCTATTCTATGCCTCGAGCGAGTTTATGAGCCGGAAGGGGATCGAATACGGGAGCATCACGCATCATCCGGACGGCTTGCCCCACGGACCGCATCCGGGGCGGGCCGAAGCCAGCATCGGCCAGAAGTTCACCAACGAGCTGGCGGTGATGATGGACAGCTTCCGCCCGCTCCACGTGGCCAAGCCCGCCGTGGCCTTCGAGGACCCGAACTACCACCGGTCCTGGGTCGAGCAGCAGCACGCGGCGTTCAACCCACCCACGTCCTGACGTAGCGCGACCCCTCGATCCGCGCCAGCGACGCCTCGGTCCGCTGAGGAACCGGTCGGGACGTCGGTAGCGTCGGCGAAGGGCCGCTCGGCCGGGTGATGCACTCCATGTGCCAGCGGACCCCCGCGAAGTAAGCTGCTATCGCTGCCTCACATCACGAAAATGAATTGCCGCGGGCCGTCGCGTCGGCGCCGCATTTCGCCCTCATCCCGTCGCGGTTGACCCTCGCCTCTCGCGCGCTTGATTTCTCGCCGCATGGATCAACCTCTCTGGACCCCGGCCCCGGAACGGGTCGCGCGGGCCAATCTGACCCGTTTTGCGCGCGCCCACGCGCCTGCCGCCACCGACCTTCGGGCGCTCTACGCCTGGTCGGTCGCCCGGCCGGAGGAGTTCTGGCCGGCCGTGTGGCGGTTTACCGGCGTCGTGGCGGACGAGCGCCCCGGCGGCTCGCCCTGGGACGCGGTTCTCCTGGGCGGCGATCGGATGGCGCCCCCCGACCCCACGCTCGGACCCCGCTGGTTCCCGGGCGCCCGGCTCAATTTCGCCGAGAATCTGCTGCGGCGGCGCGACAACCAGCCCGCCCTCGTCTTCTGGAACGAGTTGGGGCGGCGCCGGATCGTGACTTTCGACGAGCTGATGGCCGAAGTGGCTTCGGTGGCGGCAGCGCTTCGGGAGGCAGGGGTCGGTCCCGGCGACAGGGTCGCGGGCTTCCTGCCAAACCTCCCCGAGGCTGTCATCGCCATGCTTGCCACGGCGAGCCTCGGCGCCGTCTGGTCGTCCTGCTCGCCCGACTTCGGGGCGAATGGCGTCCTGGACCGGTTCGGGCAGATCCGGCCCCGGGTGCTCTTCTGCGCGGACGGGTACCGCTACGCCGGCAAGGAGATCGACTCGCTCGCGCGGGTGCGCGCGGTGCGGGAGAAGATTCCAGCCATCGAGCGGGTCGTGGTGGTCGGGTACCTCAGGGAGCGGCCCGCCGTCGGCGGGATCCGCGACGCAATGACTTGGGGGGATTTCGTCCGGGACCATGCATCCGGTCCGCCTGCGTTCGCCCGGCTCCCATTCGATCACCCGCTCTACATCATGTACTCCTCGGGCACGACCGGGCTCCCCAAGTGCATGGTGCATGGCGCGGGGGGGACCCTGCTCCAGCATCTCAAGGAGCTGGTCCTGCACACTGACCTCACCCGCGACGACCGGATCTTCTACTTCACCACCTGCGGGTGGATGATGTGGAACTGGATGGTCTCGGGCCTCGCCGTCGGGGCGACCGTGGTTCTCTACGACGGCGCGCCGCTGCTTCCGCCGAAGGTCCTCTGGGACATGGCGGAGGCGGAGGGTGTCACGATCTTCGGGACGAGCGCCAAGTACCTCGCCTTGGCGGAGAAAGAGGGGCTCGAGCCCGGCCGGACCCACGATCTGTCCGGGCTCCGCGCGATCCTCTCGACCGGCAGTCCGCTCGCGAGCCATAGCTTCGATTATGTGTACCACCGGATCAAGCGCGATGTCCATCTTGCGAGCGTGAGCGGCGGCACCGACATCATCTCCTGCTTCGCGCTCGGCGATCCGACCGGCCCGGTGTGGCGCGGCGAGCTCCAAACCCGGGGCCTCGGCATGGCGGTCGAGATCTTCGATCCCGAGGGCAGGCCGGTTCGGGAGCGGGCCGGCGAGCTGGTCTGCACCCGGCCGTTTCCCAGCATGCCGGTGGCGTTCTGGGACGACCCGGACTGCGCCAAGTATCGCGCGGCGTATTTCGATTTCTTCCCCGGTGTCTGGCGACACGGTGACTGGGCGGAGCTCACGCGGCACGACGGTCTGATCATCCATGGCCGGAGCGACGCGACCCTCAATCCGGGCGGCGTGCGCATCGGGACGGCGGAGATCTACCGGCAGGTCGAGCAGCTTCCCGAGGTCGTCGAGAGCCTGGTCGTCGGGCAGGACTGGCAAGGGGACGTGCGCATCGTGCTGTTCGTACGTCTGCGCGAGGGGTCGATCCTGAACGAGCCGCTCCGCGATGTCATTCGGCGACGCATCCGCGAGCACGCGAGCCCCCACCACGTGCCGAAGAAGATCGTCCAGGTGGCCGACATCCCGCGCACGATCAGCGGCAAGATCACCGAGTTGGCGGTGCGGGACGTCATCCACGGTCGCGAGGCCAAGAACCGAGACGCGTTGGCGAACCCTCAGTCGCTCGATCTATATCGTGGGTTAGAGGAATTGATGACCTGATCGGCGCCTGTGCGTGGCATCGCAGGGAGCGGGTGACCCGGCGCGCGGTAGCCCGGCGCCGGCGGAGTCTAGCTTGGCGTTCCGGCTTGAGCCGGCAGTGGAACCGATCGGAACCCGAGCATGAGGATTTTCGCCATGCGAATGCTTTTAGCTCTGGCCGTCGCCGCCTCGCTGGCGGCATGTACCCGGCAGGCCGACAACGACATGGGGCGGGCGCCCCCGGAGACCGGACGCGTCGCACCACCGGACACCGGGCGACTCACACCGCCGGACACCGGGATGAGACCCCGCGTGCTTCCCGACACGATGACCGGGCCGGCCGGGCGGATGCACCACGATTCGATGTGACGCTTGTAGCAACGAAGGAGCCCTCCGGTGACCCGGAGGGCTCTTTCTTTTTTCTTTTCACCACGGAGGCAGGGAGGCACCGAGCCGAGGCGCGTGTATTTTGTCGGGATGCCCACCATAGACGTGACCCGCACCTACCTCACGATGTCAGCCCCGGCCGACCTGGTCCCCGCGCGGACGCCCGACGGCGACGCGCGGATCGAGCGGGTCGGCTTCTGTCCCACGGCTTTCTTCAGATACCTGTACGCCGAGGTGGGCCGCCAGTATCGCTGGACCGACCGCCTCAGCTGGACGGACGCGCAGATCAGGGCCTATCTCGACGCGGGCAACGTCACGCTGTACGTGCTGTATGTCGATGCGGCGCCGGCGGGCTACTTCGAGCTCAAGGTGCACGAGGACGGCTCG
This sequence comes from Gemmatimonadota bacterium, assembly GCA_041488455.1. Lineage (GTDB taxonomy): Bacteria > Gemmatimonadota > Gemmatimonadetes > Gemmatimonadales > GWC2-71-9 > DASQPE01. The sequence goes on along the minus strand of JBGPPG010000079.1, from coordinate 3,724 downwards.
ATGGAGATCGCTTACTTCGGCCTCATGCGCGACTACATCGGCCGGGGGCTCGGCGGCTGGCTGCTCACGCAGTCGGTCGAGACCGCATGGGCCGCTCGTCCGACGCGCGTGTGGCTCCACACCTGCACGCTCGACCATCCGAACGCGCTGCCCAACTACGTGCGGCGGGGGTTCCGGCCGGTGCGGGAAGAGGTGTATCAGATCGAAGGCTAGGTCTTGCGCCGGCCCCGGGTCGGCCCCGGCGAGCCGCCCACCTCGAACCGGCAGGCGGGGCGCTCCCCCCGGTCACACGCTTCGCGGACCGGCAGCCGGGTCAGCTCGGCGACCAGCGCCTCGAGCGCGATGCAGGTCTCGGGATGCTTCCCCACCAGCTCGGCCAGGGGACAGCCCGCGCTCCGGATGGTCCAGCCGCCGTCGTCGGCCTCCACCTCGGTGAGCCCACCCAGCCCGTCGAGCACCCGGCTCGCGGCCCGCACGCGCTCCTCCGCGTCTCCGCCGGGGCGGGGCAGCCCCTCCGCCGCACGATTTCCCGCCTCGCGCAACAGGCGCTCCAACTCCCCTCGCGGCAGCCGCCCAGCCAGCACCTGCATCAGCGCGCCGACCAGTGGCACGTACGCCCGCGAAAGCGCGGTCTCGGCCTCGGGGTCGAGCTCGTACTCGACGGCGGGCTTCCGGGTTCCCTTGCGCTCGCCGCGCTGACGGACCAAACCGTCGCGCTCCATCGCGGCAAGCTGGGCGCGGACCGCATTGTCGGTGAGATCCAGCGCAGCGGCCAGCTCCTCCACCGTGCGGGCGGCTCGCCGGAGCAGGGCGACGATGCGGCCCCGGGTGCCGGTGAAGAAGCGGCGGCTCCAGAGCGGATGGTCCATCAGGGCTCCCGGCGAGGGGTTCGTAACAAGTCAAATATAATATTGACTTTTTGTGTTAATTGTGCAAGACTGCATCCACCCAAACCGGGAGGACCCATGCATCGTCGCATTCGCCTTACCATCTCGCTCGCGGCCGCCGCCGCGCTCGGGTTCGCTCTTGCCGCCGTAGTTCGCGCCCAAAGCCCAGCGCCCGCGCTCGACGACGCTACCATCGTCGCCATCTTCGACGAGGCCAACACCGCCGACATCGAGACCTCTGACCTCGCCGTCACCAAGGCCGCGCATGCCGACGTCCGCGAGCTCGGGCGCACCTTCTCGCACGATCACACCGCCGTCCGCCAGCAGGGGCGGGATCTGGCCAAGAAGCTGGGCGTCACGCCGACGCCACCCAAGCCCGACCAGGGGGCGAAGGATCACGCGGCCGCGATGAAAAAGCTCCGGGCCCTCAAGGGCGACGAGTTCGACCGCGCGTACCTGGCGCACGAGGTGGCGTATCACCAGGCGGTGATCGACGCGGTGACCCAGACGCTCGTGCCCGCGATCAAGAATGCGGAGCTCAAGTCCTTCGTGTTGCAGGTGGCGCCGGCGTTCCAGGGCCATCTGGCCGCGGCGAAGAAGCTGGCCGAGAAGTACGGAGCGCCCGCGTCGCAGTGAGGGGCTCGAACCGGGCGGTGAAGTGGCGTAGCACCGGCGCCTGTTCCACGAACCGGTAGCCGGCCACTTCTTCCCGGCGCTCCCAGACGTCGAGGACGGCCTCGACGACGTAGTCGATGTGGCTCTGGGTGTACACGCGGCGCGGGATCGCGAGCCGGACCAGCTCCATGGGCGCCGCGGTCTCCGTGCCGGTGGCGGGGTCGCGGCGGCCGAACATCACGGTGCCGATCTCGACCCCGCGGATGCCGGCCTCCCGGTACAGCTCCACGACCAGCGCCTGTCCCGGCAGCTCGAGCGGAGGTATCGCCGGGAAGAAGGCGGCCGCGTCGATATAGATAGCGTGGCCTCCCGGTGGCTGGACGATGGGCACGCCAGCGTGCGCCAGGTGCTCGCCCAGGTATGTTGTCGACCGGATCCGGTAGAGCAGGTAGTCCTCGTCCAGGGCCTCGCGGAGGCCGGTCGCCACGGCTTCGAGGTCCCGGCCCGCCAGTCCGCCGTAGGTCGGGAACCCCTCGGTCAGGATGAGGAGGTCGCGCTCGCGCTGGGCGAGCCGGTCGTCGTTGCTGGCAAGGAACCCGCCGATATTGGCCATGCCGTCCTTCTTGGCCGACATGGTGCAGCCATCGGCGCAAGCGAACAGCTCCCGCGCGATCTCGAGCGGTGTGTGGTTGCCGTAGCCGGGCTCGCGCAGCTTGATGAACCAGGCGTTCTCGGCGAAGCGGCAGGCGTCGATGTAGAAGGGAATGCCGCGCTCCCGGCACACCGCCGAGACGGCCCGCACGTTCTCCATCGAGACCGGCTGCCCGCCCCCCGAGTTGTTGGTGACGGTGAGCATCACGAGCGGTACCCGGTCCCGTCCGACCCGGTCGATGAGCGCCACCAGCGCGGCCACGTCCATATTCCCCTTGAACGGGTGGCGCGAGGACGGAACCCGCCCCTCCGCGATCGGCAGATCCACGGCCTCGGCACCGGTGAACTCGATGTTGGCGCGGGTGGTGTCGAAATGGGTGTTGTTGGGAACGACGTGGCCGGGCTCGCAGAGCACGGAGAAGAGGATCCGCTCGGCGGCGCGCCCCTGGTGAGTGGGCAGGACGTGGCGGAACCCGAAGATGTCGCGTACCGTTTCCTCGAAGCGGAACCACGAGCGGCTGCCGGCGTACGCTTCGTCCCCGCGCATGATCGCGGCCCACTGCTCCGCGCTCATCGCCGCGGTGCCGCTGTCGGTCAGGAGATCGATGAGCACGTCTTCCGCTCGAAGCCGGAAGGCGTTGTAGGCGGCCTCCTGGAGATAGATCTCGCGCTCCTCGCGCGTAGTCAGCCGGATCGGCTCGACGGTCTTGATCTTGAACGGCTCGATGATGGTGCGCATTGGGAGTAAGATGGGGGAAGAAGTAGCCGTTGGCCATTCGCTGTTAGCCATTAGCCAACGGCCAACGGCTAACGGCTAGAGGCTCTACATCATGTCCGAATCTCCGCCCCTCTCCGGCCCCGATCTAGCTCAAGGGGTCCCCTACAGCTCGCTCTCCGACGGCCGCATGCTGCTCGGCCACGCGCAGGGCGAGCCGGTGCTCATCGTGCGGCAGGGAGCGGAGGTGTTCGCCATCGGGGCTGTGTGCACCCACTACAGCGGCCCGCTCAGCGAGGGACTGCTCGTGGGCGACACGGTCCGCTGCCCCTGGCATCACGCGTGCTTCAGCCTCCGCACCGGCGCGCCGGTCCGGCCGCCCGCATTGAATCCCGTGGCCTGCTGGGCGGTGGAGCGGAAGGCCGACACGGTGCGCGTGACTGGCAAGCGGACCGCGGCCAGAGCACCCGCCGTCGGGGCCGACATCGGGACGATCGCCATCGTGGGAGCGGGGGCGGCCGGCGAAGTGGCGGCGGAGACGCTCCGGCGCGAGGGGTTTCACGGCTCCATCACCCTCATCGGCGCAGAGCCGGTGGGCCCGGTGGACCGGCCCAACCTTTCGAAGGACTACCTGGCCGGCAACGCGCCCGAAGAGTGGATCCCGCTTCGGGACGCCGACTTCTATCTCACGCAGGAGATCGAGCTGATCACCGGCGTTGCCGTCACCGCGATCCCGGCGGGCGACCGTGACCTGTTGCTGTCCGACGGCCGCCGGATCGAATGGGACCGCCTCCTGCTTGCGACCTGGGCCGACCCGGTGCGCCTCACGATCCCGGGGGCCGAGCGGATCCGGTAT
>JBGPPG010000078.1:0-16016 GCA_041488455.1 Gemmatimonadota bacterium | reverse complement strand
GAGGAGGGCAGGATCTTCGACAAGTTCTATCGCGCCCGCGACCAGGGGCACGCGGGCGGGGCGGGGCTCGGCCTTACGATCTGCCGCGGGATCGTCACCGCCCACGGCGGACGGATCTGGGCGGAGAACCGCCCCGGTGGCGGGACCAGCTTCCGGTTCAGTCTTCCGCTCGGCGGGCCGCCCCCCAACCTCCAGCGGGACGACGGCGCCGCCGCATGATCCCGCTTCTCTCCTGATGACCGAGCCCGCGCCCACGGTCCTGGTGATCGAGGACGAGCCGCAGATGCGGCGCTTCCTCCGGTCCGCGCTCGAGGGACACGGATACCGGGTGGTCGAGGTCGGGACGGCCCGCGAAGGGCTGGCCCAGGCGGCGGGCCGCAACCCGGACGTGATCCTGCTCGACCTGGGTCTCCCCGACGCCGACGGCCTGGACGTGACGCGCCGGCTGCGCGAGTGGGCGGCCACGCCGGTGATCGTGATCTCGGCCCGCGGGCTCGAAACCGACAAGGTCGGCGCGCTCGACGCCGGAGCCGACGACTACCTCACCAAGCCGTTCGGCGTGGGCGAGCTGCTCGCCCGCATCCGCGTGGCGCTCCGGCACGCGACCCGGTCGCCCGAGGAGCTCGCGAACCCCGTGTTCACCCAGGGCGATCTGACCGTGGACCTCGCCCGGCGCCAGGTATTTGCGGCCGGGGTCGAGGTGCACCTCACGCCCACCGAGTACAAGCTTCTGACGCTGCTCGTACGGCACGCCGGCAAGGTGGTGACCCAGCGCCAGGCGCTGCGCGAGGTCTGGGGGCCGAACTACGCCACCCAGACGCATTACCTCCGGGTGTACATGGCCCAGCTGCGGCACAAGCTCGAGCGCGACTCCGCTCGGCCCCGCCTGCTGCTCACAGAGCCGGGGGTCGGTTACCGCCTCAAGGTGGACTGAGCGGTCAATCGCCGCGCGCGGGGCCGAGCCGGTCCTGCAGCGCGTCGCCGAGCAGCGTGCAGCCCACCACCACCAGCACCAGTGCCACGCCCGGGGCGCCCGCGATCCACGGCGCGTCCATCAGCGCGTCCCGGCCCGCCGCGATCATGTTGCCCCACGACGGCGCGGGCGGCTGAACTCCCAGACCGAGAAACGACAGCCCGGCCTCGAGCAGGATCGCGTTGCCCACGCCGAGGGCGGCCGCGACCACGACCGGTGTGAGCAGGTTCGGCAACAGGTGTCGCACGAGGAGCCGGCCTCGCCCCGAGCCGAGTGCAAGCGCGCTCTCGGCGAACGGCCGTGCGACCAGGCTGCGCGACTCCGCATACACCAGCCGCGCGATGGTCATCCATCCTGTGACACCCAGCACGAGCACGACCAGCGTAACGCTGGGCGCCCAGAGCGCGGCGAGCAGCAACAGGAGTACCACCCGCGGCACCGCCAGCGCGAAGTCGGTGAGCGCCAGGAGCAGGGTGGACAGGCGGCCACGCGCGAGTGCGGCGGCGGCGCCCACACCGACGCCGATCGCCACCGAGAGCACGACCGCGAGCGTCCCGACGGCGAGCGATACCCGGCCGCCATAGGCGAGCCGGGTCCAGACGTCCCGGCCCAGGCGATCCGTGCCCAGCGGGTGGAAGGCGCCGAACCGGTCGGTGCTGCCGGGCGGAAGCAATCGCGTGGCGACTACGTCGTGCTGCGCGGCGGGATCGCTGGTGCTGAGGAGCGGAACGAGGAGCGTCATCAGGACGACGCCGGAAAGCAGCACGGCGCCGATGACCGCGCGGGGGTCCCGGCCGGGCGGGGCCTCACGTCGCATGGGAAGCTCGGATCCTCGGGTCCGCCCAGCCCGTCAGTACCTCGGCCAGCACGTTGCCGGTGACGACCAGCGCCGCGCTCACCGCGGCGGCCGCGAGCACCACGGGGTAGTCGCGCGCCTGCACGGCCTCCACCAGCACGCGGCCAACGCCCGGCCACGCGAAGATGGCCTCGACGAACACCGCGCCCGAAAACACCGCCGGCAGCGACAGGCCCAGCAGCGTGATCACTGGAATCAGTGCGTTTCGGAGCGCGTGGTCGATCAGCACGCGACGAGCGCTGAGCCCCTTGGCCTCGGCGGTGACGAGAAACAGGCTCCCGCGGAGGTCCAGCATCGCGCCGCGAACGAATCGGGCGACGCCGCCCACGCCGATGATGGTGAGCGTCGCAAGCGGAAGCGCGAGATGCCGGATCGCATCCGCCACGCGGGCCCCGCCGGGAAGAAACTCCGCGTCGAGCCCGGCGGCCCCGAACGCGGGCAGGAGGCGGAGGCGGTAGGTGAAGAGCATCACCAGCATCAGCCCGAGCCAGTACGCCGGCAGCGCGAAGAGGGTGACGCTGGCGGCCGAGAGTGCGGTGTCCAGCCGGGTCCCCCCGACGCCGGCCTGGACCACGCCGACGGCGATGCCGAGGGCATAGCTCAGCAAGAGGGAGAGCAGAACGAGGCGGGCCGTCGCGGGCCAGGCGTCGCCCAGCATAGCGCGGACCGGACGACCGGTCACGATGCTCGTGCCCCAGTCGCCGCGCGCGAAGCGGCCGAGCCAGACTGTGTACTGGACGGGCAGCGGGCGGTCCAGCCCGAGCGTGCGCCGCTGCTCCGCGATCTGGGCCGGCGTCGCCGCGCTCCCGACCAGGAGCGCGGCTGGGTCGCCCGGAGCTGCATGGAGCAGCAGGAACACGAGCGTCACCACGCCCCACACCACGGCGACGCCCGCGGCGGCCCGCAAGACAAGGGGACGGAGCATGGGCGGAATGTCGTCCGGTTCACACTTCCCGGCAATTCGGAGTAGAATGCGCGGGTGAGCCGGCCGCTCTGGTGGACCCTCGGTGTCGTCGCAGCGCTCGGTGCCTGCGCGCCTGCGCAGGACCGTGGCGCCACAGTGCTCTACGCCTCCGGCGCCGATCTCCAGAGCATCAACCCGCTGCTCGCCGTTCACCCGCTCGCCCGCCAGGTACAGCGCTACGTCCTGCTCACCACCCTCGCGCGCTACGACAGCGCGCTCGTGGCGCGGCCGTACCTGGCGCGGGAATGGAGTTGGTCGGCCGACCGGACGACGCTCCGCTTCCAGCTGGTACCGGGCGTGCGCTGGGCCGACGGGGCGACGACCACCGCCCGCGACGTCCGCTGGACGCTCGAGGCCGCGCGGGATCCCGTCGTCGGCTACCCGCGTCTCCTGGACCTCGCGGATCTCGACTCCGTGTCGGCGCCCGACGACTCCACCGTCGTGCTCGGCTTCACGACTCCGCAGGAGCGCTTCCCCGACGTCCTCACCGACCTCGCCATTCTCCCGGCGCACCTGCTCGACTCGGTGCCGCGACAGTCGCTCCGTCGGGCCGAGTGGAATCAGCGGCCGGTGGGCAACGGGCCGTTCCGCTTCGTGCGCCACGAGCCGAATCGCCGCTGGGTGTTCGCCGCGAACCCCGACTTTCCCTCTGCGCTGGGTGGGCCCCCCGGGATTGCGCGCTTCGTGCTCGCGGTCGTGGACGAGCCGGTGACCAAGCTCGCCGCGCTGGTGGACGGCGAGCTCGATTTCGCCGGCATCCAGCCGGCCCATGCGGCCTATGTCCGGCGGGACTCCCGCCTGCAGGTGCTCGACTATCCGCTCCTCTTCACGTACGGTCTCGTTTTCAACGCGCGACGCGCGCCCCTCGACCGGGTGGAGGTGCGGCGGAGGATCTCCGACGCGCTCGACCGGCGCGAGCTGGTCGAGGGGTACGTCTACGGCTACGGGACGCCGGCCACCGGTCCGGTGCCGCCCGGCGTCGCGGCTCGGCCCGCCGCCTTCCGGCCGGCTTCACGCGCCGACTTCGAGCTGCTGACGGTCGGGAGCGGGGAAGGGGCGCTCGAGCAGATGGTCCAGGCCCAGCTCGCCCGGGCCGGGTTCCGGGTAACGATCCGCCAGCTCGAGCTGTCGGCCTTTCTCGATCGTCTGTACGGTCCGGCCCATGATTTCGATGCGGCGATCCTCGGTATTCCGGGCGACCTCGGCCTCGGATATCTTGGCCCTCTCGCCGCGCTCGCCGGCATGACCGCGCCGCGCGACCCTGCCGCGGCCGAGCGGATGTTCACCGATTCCATGCCGGTCGCTTTCCTCTATCATGCGCGGGGCCTCCAGGGGATGAACCGCAGGGTGCACGGGGTGCGGATGGACGTGCGGGGCGAGCTCGTGACCGTGCACGACTGGCGGGTGGCTCCGTGATGCGCCACGCCCGCGCCACCGCTCCCGTGCGCCTGGACTTCGCCGGCGGATGGACCGACGTGCCGCCGTTCTCGGCCCGCGAGGGTGGCGTTGTGGTGAGTGCGGCGATCGCGCTCACGGCTGAGGCCGAAGTGCTGCCCGGCGGAACCGGCGTCACGCTCGTGGCCGAGGACCTGGGAGAGACCCTTCGTTTCGATGGGCCGGAATCACTCGGCGGCACTGGTGGGCTGGCGCTGCATCGGGCTGCGCTCCGGGTCGCGCGGCCGGATTGCGCGCTGTGCCTCCGCACGCATTGCACCGCGCCCGCGGGCTCCGGGCTCGGCAGCTCGGGCGCGCTCGACGTGGCGCTTGTCGCGGCGCTTGCGGCCGCGCACGGAGAGCGGCCGGACACCCGTGCCATTGCCGACGCCGCCTGTCGCCTGGAGGCGGTCGAGGCCGGGATTCCAGGCGGGCGGCAGGACCAGTTCGCCGCCGCCTACGGCGGGTTCCTGCTGCTTCGATTCTGCGACCCCGACGCTGAGGCGACGCCGCTGCGCCTGGCGCCGGGATTCGCGGACGAGCTGGCCCGCCGGATCGTCCTCTGCTATACCGGCGCCTCACGGTTCTCCGGCGCGACCATCGCCCGTGTGATGCAGGCGTACGAGAGGGGCGACCGTGCCGTGGTCGGGGCCCTTCGGCGCATCCGCGAGATCGCGGCCGAAATGGCCGATGCGCTTGCGGCCGAGGACCTGGCGCGCGTCGGCGCCTTGCTCAGCGAGAATTGGCGGCAGCAGCAGGCGCTCGATCCGGCGATGTGTACCGGGGATATGGCCACGCTGGAGGTGGCGCTGGCCGACGCCGGCGCGTTCGGCGGGAAGGCGGCCGGCTCCGGGGCCGGAGGCTGCATGTTCTTCGTCGCGGGCGACGACGTTGCGGCGGCACGGCGCGCCGCCGTCGGCGCGGGCGCGCGATTGCTGCCGGTCGTCTGGGCGGCCGAAGGAGTGCGGACGTGGTGACCGCCGAGCTGCTCGCGGCGCGACGCGAGACGGTGGCCGGCTCTCCCGACCTCTCGCGTCTGGTGGCGCGGCTGGCGGAGCGCGCCGCACCCGTGCTCGAGCGCCGGCCTCCTATCCCGGCCGCTAAGGCCCTCCTTTCGGTGGACGGCGGGGTTTGCCCCGACGATCACACTCCGCTGCGATACGATCCCTGGAGCTCTTCGGCTCACAGCTGTCCCCGCTGTGGGAAGTCGTACGGGGGCGAGCGCCACGACCGCTGGTGGGCGCGGTTCCAGCACCTGTGGCTGGGCGAGCGGGCGGCTCATCTCGCCGCGCTGGCGGCGATCGGGGGCCATGACGCGGCGGGGGCCCGGTCACGCGAGCTGCTCCAGTACTACGGCGAGCACTACTTCGAGTACCCCAACCGCGACAACGTGCTGGGCCCGAGCCGGCTCTTCTTCTCCACCTATCTCGAGTCGATCTGGCTCACGCAATACCTGGCCGCGGCCATGCTCCTCCGCGAGAGCGGGTGTCTCGACCGTCCCACCGCCGACGGGGTCTCCCGTGTCGCCGACGAGGCGGCCAACCTGATCGGCGAGTTCGACGAGGGCTTCTCCAACCGCCAGACCTGGCACAGCGCCGCGCTGGCCGCGATCGCGGTGTGGTTCGAGGACGAGGAGCTGCTTCGCCGGGCGGTGGAAGGCCCGACCGGACTGATCTCCCACCTGTTCCAGGGCTTCGGACGCGACGGGATGTGGTTCGAGGGGGAGAACTATCACCTCTTCGCGCTGCGCGGGCTGCTCGTCGGGCTCGACTGGGTGCGCTCGGCCGGCGTGGATCCGCTGCGGGAGCAGGAGCTCGCCGCGCGCGTGCGGGCCTCGCTCGAGGCGCCGGCGCTCACCGCGCTGCCCGACCTGACATTCCCCGCCCGGAAGGACTCGCGGTTCGGAACCTCGCTGGCGCAGCCGATGTACCTGGAGCTCTGGGAGGCCGGCCGCCGGAGCCGGCCCACGGACGCTGCGGGGCCGGACGAGATGGATGACTGGCTCGCCGGGCTCTACGCCGCGCCCGCCCCGCCCGCCGAGCCGTTCGACTCGTATCTGCACGAGGTGGGCGAGCCGCCGCCCGCCCACCGGGGGCGCGCCGATCTCTCCTGGTGGATGCTGCTGGCCATGGAGCCCACGCTCGAAGGCGCGGCGGCCCGGTGGCACCCGGGTAGCACGCTGCTCGAGTCGCAGGGGCTCGCGATCCTCCGCACGGGAGGCCGCTACGCCAGCCTCGAGGCCGGAGCGCACGGCGGCGGACACGGTCACCCCGACCGGTTGCATCTCACCTTGCACGAGCGCGGCGTGCACTGGCTTCCCGATTTCGGTACGGGCAGCTACGTCTCGCGCGACCTCTTCTGGTATCGCTCGACCCTGGCGCACAACGCGCCTCGACTGGACGGCGTATCCCAGAAGCCGGACGACGCCGTCTGCGAGTTCTTCGACGTCAAGAACGGATGGAGCTGGGTGCGGGGTCGCTTCGGCCCCGTCAACCGTACGGTCGTGTCCGGGTCCGAGTATCTCCTCGACGTCGTCGAGCTGGACAGCGAGGTGGACCACCGGCTCGAGCTGCCATGGCACCCGTCCGGCCGGCTGGAGGTGCGTGGCGGAGGCGGGTGGCAACCCGTATCGCTCCCGGGCGAGCTGGTCACCGGCGCCGAGCGACGCTCGGTGCCGGCGGGGGACGACGTGAGCGTCGTGGCGACCCGGGACGATCTGGGCCAGTCGCTCGCGCTCGTCTCGCGCGGAGCCTCGGAGCTGCTCCGGGCCATGGCCCCCGGGGCGCCGGGCAGCGGTCCGGCGCCGTTCGTCGTGCTCGCGGGCGAGGGACGGGGCCTCCGATTCGTCTCGGTTCTCTCGCCGGCGCCCGCCGGCCTCGTCGTCGAAGGAGATGCGATCGCCGTAACGACGGCGCACGGGACCCACCGCCACCAGGCAGTTACGGAGGGGTGGGAGGTAGCGCCCGCAACCGGGGACGTCGTGCGGCTCGGGGGCCGCCGCCCGGTGCCGCGAGTCTTCGAGCCGCTCGTCCGCCGCGATGTGCCGCTTGGGCAGAGCGGCACCGCGGTGCACGTGGCCTCACCGCCCGCGCTCGATGGTACTCTCGAGGGCTTCGACCTCGCCGAGCCGCTCGCGCTCGATCACGAGGACCAGTATCGCCGAAGCGAGGAGCCGTACCCGGGGCCGGACGACTTCTCCGCCGTGGCGTTCGCGAACTGGGACGACGACGCGCTCTACCTTGCTGTCGAGGTCACCAAGCCGGAGGTCGTGCTCCGGCCCGCCGCCGCGCCGCCGCTCCTGCTCGACAACGAGCCCGACGACATCCATTCGGACGGTGTCGAGATCTTCCTGCGGCTCGAGCCCGACGCAGAGGCCTACGGATTCCTGGTCGTGCCCGACCCGGATGGCGATACGATCCGGGTTCGCGCCGCCTCCGGCTTCGCCGGCGAGCCGGCGATGACGACCGGCTCATGGTCGGCCACGGAAGGGGGCTACCTCGTCACGCTCTCGCTCCGCGTTCCCGAGTGGGGTACGCGGCAGCAGGGTGATCGCGTCGGCTTCGATCTGCTGGTCAACGAGATGCTGCCCGATCGCGACCGTCGCGTGGGACAGCTCGTGTGGAGCGGCGGCGGCGGATGGGTGTGGCTCCGCGGCGACCGCCAGGATCCCGCTCGCTTTGGCGAGCTGGCGCTCGCGTGAGCGACGACCCGGTCGCCGGCTACACCTCCACGGGCAGCAAGCGTCCCGAGGCGCTGTTCGGCGCGCTGGACGACCGCTGGACGCCCCCGGCACGCATGATCCGGGCACAGGGCTGCCGCGTCTGGGATGCCGGGGGACGGGAATATCTCGACTACATCATGGGCCTGGGCGCCGTGGCGCTCGGCTACGGCCACGCCGAGGTCGCGCGGGCGGCGATCGAAGCCGTGGGCCACGGCGTCGTAGGCCCGCTCGCGCCGGCGCTCGAGGAGGAGCTCGCGGCCGATCTCCGGCGGCTGATGCCGTGGGTCGAGCAGGTGCGGTTCCTGAAGTCGGGCGCCGAGGCCTGTGCCGCCGCGGTGCGGCTCGCGCGCGTGGCGACCGGACGCGAGCTCGTGCTCGGCTGCGGCTATCACGGGTGGCTCGACTGGTGCGAGGGTGGCGCGGGCGTCCCGGCGTCCACACGGGCGCTGTTTGCCGAGCTGCCGTTCAACGACGTGGACGGCACGCGTCGCCTGCTCGCCCAGGCCGGCGACCGGCTCGCTTGCGTCATTCTCGAGCCGGTCGTGGTGCGTGAGCCTTCCGCGGAGTGGCTGGTGCTGGTGCGCGCAGAGACGGAACGGCACGGCGCGCTCTTGGTCGTGGACGAGATTAAGACCGCTTGCAGGCTCGCGGTCGGCGGCGGCACCGAGCGCTACCGCCTGCGCCCCGACCTGGTGGTCCTGGGCAAGGCGATCGCGAACGGCTTCCCGCTGGCGGCGGTCGGGGGGCGCCGGGAGGTGATGGCCGGTGTGAGCCGCACCTGGATCTCCTCCACGCTCGCCACCGAGCTGGTCTCGCTCGCTGCCGCCCGCGCCACGCTGGGCGTGATCCAACGCGACGGCGTGCCCGCCCGGCTGCGCACGCTCGGCAGCCGGCTGCTCGACGGGCTCGAGCTGCTGGCCCGACGCCACCCCGACCGGGTCGCAGGCGTCGCCGGGGTGCCGGAGATGTGCTTTCTCCAGTTTCCGGACGAGTCGGCGTCACGGGCGCTCGCGCGCGGCGCAGCCGACCGCGGCGTCCTCTTCAAGCGCTCCGCCTACAACTTCGTTTCCGCCGCCCATGACACCGCGGTCATCGACCGTACCCTCGACGTGCTGGGTGAGGTCCTCGCCAGTCGGACCGGCTGACGTATCTTCCGGCGATGCTCATAGACGTCCACGCGCATTTCTATACGGAGCGCTCCGCCCGGGCCGACTGGCGCGAGCGCAACGCGAGCCGGCTCGCGGCGGGCGAGTGCGTGGGGATCACGTGTCACGTCGCCTCCATTCTCGGCAGTTGGGGCCGGACGTCGCCCACCTACTTCCCGTCGCCGCCGGATCTCACCCACGCGAACGAGGCGCTGGCCGCGCTCGGGCGCGAGCATCCAGGCCGTGTCCGGGGCTACGTGGCCGTCAACCCGAACTTCCCGGTGCACGCGGAAGCGGAAATCCGTCGTTGGCTTGCGGCGGGATTCATCGGGATCAAGCTGGCTGCCAGCCGCCGCGCTGACGATCCGCTGCTCGACCCGATCGCGGCACTGGCCCGCGAGCATGGCGTTCCGGTCCTCCATCACATCTGGCAAGGGCGTCGCGGAGACGTGGCGGGACAGGAGGCGTCCGACGCCTCGGAGCTGGGCCGCCTGGCTGCCCGGCACGCGAAGGTGAGCTTCATCCTCGCACACATCGGCGGGGGCGGCGACTGGGTCCACTCGCTGCATGCGGTGCGGGACCTCGCAAACGTGTTCGTGGACCTGTCGGGGAGCGGCGTGGACGGCGGCATGCTGGAGTCGTGCCTCGAGGCCGTCGGGGTCGGCCGGCTGCTCTGGGGCTGCGATCTCACGATCGACACGGGCTGGGCCAAGCTCCGCTACCTCGATCACCTGCTCACCCCCGCGGATCTCGAGCGGGTTCAGTGGCGGAACGCAGCCGCGGTCTTCCCGGCAGGCGCCTTCCCGTCCGCCTGATGCGCATCGACGTCAACGTTTTCCTCGGCGCGTACCCCTTCCGGCGGGTGCCGGGCACGTCGCCCGATGCGGTCGTGCGTGCGATGGACCGGGTGGGGGTGGACGTCGCGTGGGCCACCCACCTTCCCGGCCTTTTCTGGCGCGACCCCGGTGAGGGCAACGCCTGGCTCTACGAGACCGCGCAGCGGGAGCCGAAGCTGCGTCCCGTCCCCGCGGTGCATCCGGGTCTGCCCGGCTGGGAGCGCTCCCTCGCTGAGGCTGTGGCAGCCGACACACCCGCAGTGCGCTCCGATCCCACCTTCTACGGGCTCGACCCCGCCGGACCCGCGCTACGCCGGCTTGCCGGCGCCTGCGGCGAAGCCCAGAAGCTCTTGATGCTCGCCGTCCGGCTGGAGGACGGGCGCCAGCGACACCCGTACGACCGCGCACCCGAGCTGCCGGCCGCGGCCGTGCGCACGCTCCTGCGATCGCACCCGGCCGTGCGCCTGCTCGTCACCCATGCCGACCGGGCGTTCGTGGAGGAGGTGCACTTCGGCTCCACGCGGGTCGAAGCCGCCCGCATCTGGTGGGACATCTCCTGGATCTGGGGGCCACCCGAGGATCACCTCGCCACGCTGTTCGCCACCGTCGGCCTCGAGCGGTTCGTCTTCGGCACCGGCCAACCGCTCCGCCTCGCCGAGACCAGCGTGGCCAAGCTCGATCTGCTGAATCTCGCCGCCGATCAGCGCGCGCTCGTCGAGCAGCACAACGCGCAGCGCGCGGCGGGCCGGTGAGCTTCCCATCCGAGCGGGAGCACTACCGGATCCAGTACCCCACGGCCGCCCGCCCGCGGATCGTGATCGAAGGCAGCTCCTACGAGGTGATCGACATCTCCGAGCGGGGGGTGCGCTTCCGTATCGGTGAGGAGGTGACGCTCGGCGTCGGCGATCAGATCCTTGGACAAGTGCGCTTCAAGCGGACCGATCCTGTGATCATAGCTGGTGTGGTGTTGCGGATCGTGGGGCGGGAGGTCGCGGCGAAGCTCGAGACCGGCGTGCCGCTCAAGACCATGATCGAGGAGCAGCGCTATCTCCGGGAGCAACATCGGGGAATGGTCTGGTGAGGCTGCCCCGGGCGATCCGCTGGTGACGCGTCCGCTCTCGGCGTTGGTGGAACGGCTCCGGCACGGGCTCGTGCCCGCCGTCCCGGTGCCTTGCCGCAACGGCAAGCTGGACGACGGCGCGCTCGCTGACTACGCCCGCTGGATGGCGAAGTGGCCGGTGGCCGGCGTCGCGGTAGGCGTCCACACGGGGCGGGGACGGCATCTCGCGCCGGCGGACCGTCGCCACGTGCTCGGCGTCTGGCGCGGCGCGATGTCCGATCGCGTACTCGTGGCCGGGGCGTGGGACGAGGCCAGCGCGATTGAGGCGCGCGAGAGTGGTGCCGATGCGATTCTCGCGTTCCCACCGCGGGATGATCCTGTCGCCTACCACGAGCGCCTCGCCCGGGAGCTTCCGGTGCTGCTTTTCTATCTATACGAGGCCGCGGGTGGCGTCGCATGGCCCATGAGCACGCTGCGCAGCTTGCTGGCGGTGCCCGGCGTGCTCGGCATCAAGGTCGCCACGCTGGACTCGGTCATGACGTTCCAGGAGATCGCGGCGGTCATCCGGGAAATGCCCGACAAGCTCCTCGTCACCGGCGAGGATCGGTTTCTCGGCTACTCACTCCTCCTGGGCGCAGACGCGGCCCTCATCGGGATGGGCGCGGCCCTCACCGACGTCCAGGCCGCCCTGCTCTCCGCCCGGCGCGACGCCGATTGGCCTCGCTTCGTGCGGCTCGCCGCGGCATGCGACGACTTCGCGCGCGCGACGTTCCGGCCCCCGATGGAAGGCTACGTCCGGCGGATGCTCTGGGCCGCCGCCGCCGACGGAGCGTTCGGGCCCGAGGCCTGCGACGATCCATGGGGTCCCGCCCTCCCGGATGGGGAGCGCGACGAGGTGACGGCGGCGGTGCGGCGTGCGCGCGCAGCTCGCGGCTGACTTCGAGCGGTTCCGTCGCGGCCTCCCCCGGGATTTCCCGGCGCACGTGCGCGAGGTCTACCGCATCGATCTCGCGGGCCGCTATCTCGGGTATCCGCTCCCGCATCCGATCGGGAAGGGCTCCGGCCAGCTCTCGCTCAACGCCGACCAACTCGAGGCGGACCGGGACGCGGGGGTCGCCTTCGTGGTGCTCAAGACGGTGATCGCCCAGACCGCAACCGGCGAGCGCTCGATGGCCGCCTGGGCCGTGCACGAGGCGCGCATGACGGTCGAGCGCCGGAGCGCCGGCGCCCGCGCGGGCTGGACCGTCACCTGGAAGGGCAGGGGCTGGGACCGGAGCATGGAGGACTATCTCGCCCTCGTCCGCGCCGCACGCGATCTCACCCGCGCCGGCGCCAAGGGCATGCTGGCGCTGCCGTCGGTGAAGTACCATCTGCCCCGCCTGGGCGAGCCGTTCTCGGAAGAGGAATACACGTACACCACCGCGGAGCTCGCGCGCGCCTGGGGGCCCGGCGAGGTGCCGCTGGAGAAGGACTTCTCCCCGACCCTGGCCGGCGACCCGCTCGCCGATGAGCGCGCGCAGATCCTGCGGTGGATCGCCGAGGTGCCGGGCCGCATTCGCCAGGCGGCGCGGCATGGGGCCCGGGTGCAGCTGAAACTGATGAACGCCCGCTTCGACGACGACTTCCAGGTAGAGATGCTCGCAGCTGCCCGCGATGCGGACGGCATCACCGTATTCAACCGGCTCTTCGATGCCGACCGCCGCGTTGCCTATGGCGGGTGGGAGCTGAGCGACCGGAATCTCCGCGTGCTCGATCTGGCCAGTGCCCGCGGCGCCCTCCGCCCCGGTCTCTCGGGCACGGGGAACATCTGCTCCGGCAGGGTGCTCCTCGACTACGCGCGACGCGGCTGCGAGAGTGCGCAGCTGCACACGTTCTTTCAGCTGCCGCTCGGTGAGTACCCGGCCTCCGTGGGCTCCCGCAGCCAGCGCGCGCTTCACGCCCTGGTGTTCCATCCGGCGGACGGCCTCGTCGCGGTGATGCTGGAGCTGGAGGCGCAGGGCGCGCTCCACCGCCGGAGCGGCGAGCTCCATTTTCTGGATCTCCCATGCGCATCGACCGGGCCGAGCTCTACGAGCTGACGCTCCCGCTCCGCGAGCCGTTCGGCATCTCGGGCGGCGTGATGCGCGAGCGGCGGTCGCTGGTCGTCGTGCTGCACGACGCCGAGGGACACACGGGCTACGGCGAGTCCCCGCCGTTCGAGCTGCCGTTCTACTCCGACGAGACCCTCACCAGCGCGCGCGATATGCTCGAGCGCGTGCTGCTTCCCCGCGTCATCGGCCGCGAGTTCGACCTTCCGGAGGACGTGGACGCGGCACTCCGTCCCGGTGTCAGGGGCAACCGCTTCGCGCGCGCCGGATTGGAGACGGCGGCCTGGGACCTCGCGGCCGACCGGCGCGGCACCGGTCTCGCCGCGCTCGTAGCGGAGCGGGTGGACGCTACGCCCGCCCGGACGATCGTCTGCGGCGTCGCCCTGGGGATTCCGGAGGACCGAAGTCCAGCCACCCTTGCCCGCTGGATTACCGACGCGCTCACCGAAGGATATCGGCGGGTGAAGATCAAGGTCGCGCCGGGCTGGGACGATGCGCCGGTCCGCGCCGCACGGGGCGCACTCGCGGGGACCGGCATCCCGCTCACCGTGGATGCGAACGGAGCGTACGCGTGGCCCGAGCACCAGGCCAATCTGCGCGGGCTCGACGCGGCCGATCTGCTCTACATCGAGCAACCGCTCGGCCCTGATGAGCTGGTGGGGCACGCGCAGCTGGGCCGGGAGCTCAAGACCCCCGTGTGCCTGGACGAGACGCTGCACGACGCGAGCTGGGCGCGTCAGATCGCGCAGCTCCACGGCCCGAAAATATGGAATCTGAAGGTGCATCGGGTGGGCGGCCTCACGGAGGCGATCGCCGTGTATCGCGAGGCGATGCGCTACGGTGCCGCGCTCTGGGCCGGCACGGTGCCGGAGTCAGGCATCGGCAGCCAGGCGGACCTCGCGGTCGCCGCGTTGCCGGGGTTCGTCTATCCCTCCGACCTCGAGCCGAGCACCCGGTGGTACGGCCGTAACGTCGACGTGATCAAGCTGGTGATGGCCCGCGATGGGACCATGCAGGTACCCGGGCTTTCCGTCTCCCGGATGCTCGACCCGGGACGGTTCCGGGCTGCGGCGCGGAAGCTCCTCTAGTCCACCGCCTCGCGCCGGCCCTTCCGGGCGTAGTGGCGCCGCGCTTTCGCGGAGTTGCCGCACGACTTCATGTCGCACCAGCGCCGCGAGCGATTGCGGCTTCGGTCGACGAACAGCCAGCCGCACCGCTCGGATGCACAGCGCCTGACGAGGAGCGCGTCGTCGGACGTGAGGAGGCTCGCGGCCGACCACGCGACCGGCCAGAGCATCCGGTCGAGCTCGTCACCCTCGTCCACGAATACCCAGGAGCAGGCGTCGCCCTCCACGCCCAGCCGGAGCCGGCCGAGCGCGCGGCCGAGGAAGCGGTTAAGCGTGTCCGCCGCGCCGCGCTCGGGCTCACGGCCCTTGGCGCGGGCGCCGACCACCTCGTGGATCGCGTTCCGGAGCGCGTGCGCGTCGCCGAGCGCGGCATCGGCCGCGGCCGGCGCGGCGCGCGCGGCTCGCATGAGCCGCCGGGCCGCTGCCTCGCTCAGAATTCCCGCCTGCTCCGCCCACTCCACCAGGTCGCCGTAACCACCGAGCCGCTCGTTGAGCAGCTCGGGTCCCGCCCAGGTAACCGTGTTGGCGAAGTCGAGGCAGTCCCGTCCGCCTACCCACTCGAACGGGGGGTGCTCAGTTGTTGCGCTCGTCATACCCATCCTCGAAGCTCTCGCGGAATATAACCGGTAAAACGGTCTTGACAGGTTACCGATCCTTCGACACATTGTAACCTGCAAAGGCAGTTTTGCCAGTTATATCGTGGGAGGGCAGGATGGAGATCGGCCGGGAGACGCCTGACTCGGCGGTGTGCGCCCGCTTGCTGGAGGAGGGCTGGGGTGTCGTGGGCGAGGGGCTGGGGCGCTTGGGGCGGGCAATCAGGCTCCGCATGAGCCTCGCCCTCCGCAGGGCGGTCCGGCCCCTGGACGATTGACCGGAGCCCCCGGCCTGCGTAGCGTGGACTTGAGGGGTTCCCCCTCGGAGGGTCCATGGTCGAATACGCCCTGCTCATCAGCCAAAGCGCCCGGACGAGCTTCAGTAACCTGGCGTACCAAGTGAATTCGTTGACCAACCAGGTGAACTGGGTTCTGGTGGGCGCGATCGTCCTCGGGCTGCTCTTCGCCCGATCCGCCCTCAGGCCGCCCCGCACCTGAGTCTCCGCGAGGCATGCCCTTCTCGCGCGACGACATCCGCGGGTCCGTCGAGCGCGCAGGCGACGCGCACTGGCGCGCCCTCGTCGACCACCACGAAGACGCCTACCCCGCGAGCCGCCCGACCCCCGGCGACGTCTGTCGCGCCGAGGCCGACCGCCTGAACGCGCTCGGTCTCGGATCGGCCGCTGAGTTCGAGCTGCTCGAGAGCCGGGTCGAGCGGATCGGCGAGGCCGAGGTCCGTCTCACTCACGTTTTCCGCTACAAGCCGCTGAATCTCCGGCTCCTGGTCGAGCCGTTCACCAACTACAGCTGAGCTCGCCGAGCCCCTGGTGGATCGCTTCGTCTTCCACCTGATCCCCCACACCCACTGGGATCGCGAGTGGTATCTGCCGCGCGCCGCGTTTGGCGCCCGGCTGATATCCATGCTCGACGACCTGCTCGAGCGGCTGGAGGCCGACCCGGAGTTCCGCAGCTTCCTGCTCGACGGTCAGAGCGTCCTCCTCGCCGATTATCTCGGGGCGCGTCCCGACCGGGCCTCGCGCATCGACGCGCTGGTGCGGGCCGGGCGCCTCCAGGTCGGTCCCTGGTACGTCCTGCCCGACGAGCAGATCCCCTCCGGCGAGGCCCTCGTCCGGAACCTGCTGCTCGGCCGCGCCGATGCGGAGCGCTTCGGCGGCCGCAGCGACGTGCTCTACTCTCCGGACGCCTTCGGCCACCCGGCG
>JBGPPG010000077.1:0-16141 GCA_041488455.1 Gemmatimonadota bacterium | reverse complement strand
GGTCACAACTGATCGTTCGGCCTAGCTCCGAAGGACTACGCGTATGGAATGAAAGAGCCCTGCAACGAATTCCGTTGCAGGGCTCCTGGTTACTCAGTCGGGGCGCCCGGATTTGAACCGGGGACCTCCTGCTCCCGAAGCAGGCGCGCTAACCGGACTGCGCCACGCCCCGATTTCGCGGAGCGTGAATCTGCCCGCCTGTGCTAGGCGGCGCAAGGTCTTACGGATTCGGCCCGGTGGCTCAGTGCCGCTTCGCAGCCGTTCCTGGCCCGGGGGCTGATAGACGTGTAGCATCTTCAGTATGCTGATCGAAGCGGCGAGCGTCCTGGCGGCCGGCGGAGCGGGCGCGCTGCTGACCGGGCTCCGCCCGAACAGCAGCCTCTTCGGTCCGGTCGTCAGGGATGGTGATCGGGGGCCGTTCATATACCTGACTTTTGACGATGGCCCCAATTCGGAATGGACGGAGCGGATTCTTCAGACGCTCGACACCCTGAGCGTCCCGGCGGCGTTTTTCATGATCGGTGACGCCGTTCGACGATTGCCTTCAGTTGCGCGAGTCGTCAGCGAACAGGGACACGACCTCGGCAACCACACCCAGAGACATCCGAATCTCGTTCTGGAGAGGCCCTCCAGCGTCCGACGAGAAATCGACGAGGCACACCACTCTATTGTAGAGGAGACCGGCCGGACGCCAAGAATGTTTCGCCCGCCGTACGGGCAACAGACGCCAGCCGTGCGCGGGGCGCTCCGACCCTGGAGGTACGTCACGTTCGGCTGGAGAATGAGCGCCCGTGATTTCGAGCGACCCGGAGTGGAGGTCATTCGCCGGCGCCTCAGGAACCGGCTTCGGCCCGGCGCAATCGTGGTGCTTCACGACGGGGACCCGCGCGATCTCAGCGGCGATCGGGGCCAGACCGCGTCGGCTCTCCCCGGTATCGTCCGTGATGCCAGAGAGGCGGGGTTCACCTTCCGCCCGTTGAGGGAATTGCTCGAGCGCGCTGTAGTGATCGCGCCACACCCCCCCTCGGGGACCCAAAATGCGGGCTCGTAGCTCTCGTCGCGCAGGCCCTTCGTAGCTCCCCCCGTCCCGCCTACCTAACTCATTGTCTCGTTTGTAATAAACCTCTGGCATCCGGCCTCGATCGCGCCGCCGCCCGCTGTCGGAGCAGTTCTTGCCACGCCAACGGGTTACGCGCAGGGGCAGTCGGTGGCCTTTGCACGGGCAACCCCAACCGGCGAGCCGGATGAGCCACCAGGGGACGCTGACCGTCTGCATGATCAACTACAACGGCGAGGCGTACCTCGAGCGCTCGCTGAGCGCCGCGCTCGCGCAGAAGCCGGGCGTTCAGGAGCTCCTGCTGGTTGACAGCGCGTCGGTGGACACAAGCCTTCGACTCGTCACCGAGCACTTTTCCAGCGTCAGGGTCGTCCGCCTCGATCGGAACGGCGGGCCTGCAGCCGCGCGGAACGAGGGCTTCAGGGCCGCCGCGTGCGATCGGATCCTCTTCCTCGACAGCGACATGATTCTGCCGGAGGATGTCGGCGCGCAGCTTGCGGCTGCGCTCGACGCGGATCCCGAGGCGGCGGTCGCCGTGCCCCGGATTCTCTACGCGAACTGTCCGGACATCGTGCAGTTCGACGGCGCCGAGTGCCACTTCCTCGGCGGCATGACGCTGCATCACGCGGGATGGCGGGGCCAGGAAGTTCCTGCGGCCACGAGACGGATCGGTTCGCTGGGAACCGGGTGCTTCCTCGTGGACCGCCGCCGCCTGGGGATGAGCCAGCCCTTCGACGAGTCGTTCCTGTTCAACTACGAGGATCACGACTTCGGCCTTGGCACCAGAGTGCGGGGACGTGAGATCCTCGGCGTTTCCTCGGCCTGGTGCCAGCACCTCGACGGCACGCCCGGGCTCTCGCTCCGGCCGGGCGGTCGCTACGCTTCGCTCCGCGTCTACTGCCTGATCCGGAATCGTTGGCTGGTGCTGCTCAAGTACTTCCATTGGCACACCCTGCTCCTCCTTGCACCCATGCTTGCGGTATACGAGTCGGCGCAGCTTGCCGCCGTAATCATGAAGGGCTGGCTGCCGGAGTGGTTCCGGGCAGTGGGGTGGACCATGCGTCACTTCCCTGCGATTCTTGCCCGCCGACGCGTGGTCCAGCGCGAGCGGCGCGTGCCCGACCGCGCGCTGCTCAACGGAGGGCCGCTACCCTTCCGCGAGGAGCTCACGCCCAACCCGCTGCAGCGTGCCGCCAGGGAGGCGCTCGACCGCGTCGCGGTCGCGTACTGGCGAGTGATTCTGAGGTTCGTGTGAGCGCCCCCGGTGGCGGGCGGCTGCCCAGGGTGGCTGGCGACATGGGGGTGGCCTTGGGCTCGCACCTCTTCTACAAGGTCTCGGGTTACGTCACGCTTGCCCTGCTGACCCGCTATCTCGACAAGGCCGCCATGGGCGAGTTCTTCTTCGCCGCGACCTTGGCCGGGATCGCGGTTCTCTTTACTGAGCTGGGCACCCACCGCAAGCTGGTCCGCAGCGCCGCGAGCGATCCCGAGAACGCCCTCACGGCGATGTCCGAAGTCGTATCGTTCCGGCTGCCCCTCTTCGCGGTCTACTTCGCCCTTGTCAACGCCTTCACCCTCGTCGTGCGGCCGGAGCTGTTGTCCGTCATGCTGCTCACCTCGGCATACGTGGCGTTGGAGGAGCTTTATCTGAGCTTCGGGGCGCTTTTCGTGGGCATCCGGCGCCTCGTCCATAACGCGGTCGCGGGGGTTTGCTGCAGGCTGGTGCTGGTCGGCCTGATCCTGCTCGTGATCCGGACGAACCTCGGTTTCAGGGCGATCCTCGTCGCACACGTCGCCGCGAACGCGATCCTCGTGCTGGTCGGCTATGTCATCGTGCGGCGCCGGATCGGCCCCGTGCGGCTTTCGTGGGGAGCGGGGCGGGCGAAGGACATCACCACGGAGTCCTTCCCGCTGTTCATGGTGTCGCTCCTGACGATGGTCCACGCCAGAGTGGACACGGTGATGCTTGGCTTCATGGGCTCCTACAGCGACGTGGCCAGCTACCAAGCCGCCTACAAGGTGCTGGAGGCGTCGCGCTTCGCCGTCCGGCCAGCCACAACCGTCTTGTTCCCGCTGTTGGCGGCAATGGCCGCGCGGCGTGAGTGGGACGGACTCAGAACCTATATGGGTCGCGCGCTCACGAGCGCCGGATGGATCGGTTTGGCGGTCGCCGGGGTCGTCGCCCTGACCGCGGGCGTGGTCGTGCGGCTCGCGTTCGGCGGACAGTATGCCGACGCCGCCCCGCTGCTCCGGGTGCTCGTGCTCTCCCTGCCGCTGCTCTTTGTAAGCAGCATCGCGATGATGGTCTCGCAGGCGATCTGCCGGGAGCGCGACTTGCTGGCGCTCCTGGCCATTTGCGTCGCCCTCAATATCGGCGCCAACCTCATCGCGATTCCGCGCTGGGGGCCGCTGGGGGCGGCCTGGACGACGGTAGGTTCTGAAGTCCTGCTCTGCTCTCTCCTGCTTCGCGCGAACGCAGTGTGGCTCATGCGGCCGCTCGTGGTCGAGGGAGCCGCAGCGTGACGGCACCCCGACGGTTGGACCTCGCGTTTCATGGTGTCCCGGCTTCGGTGCTGTCGAGCGACCCGGAGTGCCTGACCCTCGTAGAGGCCGATTTCTCGCTTTTCCTGACCGCTGCTCCGCCGGCCGGTGAGGCGGTCGCCCTCGAGGTGCAGCTCGTAGTGGGCCCGCCGCCATATGATCGAATTCCGGAGGGAACGACGCCGCTGGTACGCACGAAGGACGCCGTCGTGTACCGGCATCGGGGGGTGCGGTACTACGACTCCGGTGGCAAGGCGCTGGTGATCTACGACATGCGTCACGGCCGAGCCGAGGCGCACAGCCTGGACCGGGATCTTCTCCGGGAAAAGTGCTACCTGCTCATCATGACCCGGGTCGGCGAGGAGCTCGACCGCCGTGGCCTGCACCGTATCCACGCGATGGGCGTCGTACACGGCGGGCACGCGATTCTTTGCCTCATGCCCTCAGGCGCCGGGAAGACCACGCTGGCCCTCTCGCTACTCGAGCGGCGCGACTTCAGCCTCCTCTCCGAGGAGGTGCCGCTCGTCTCCCGCGCCGGGCGGCTCCATCCGTTCCCGATCCGGATCGGAGTGGTGGACGGGACGCCCCTCGAGGTGCCCCCCCGCTTTCTGCACCGGTTCCGCCGCTCGCGCCATGGGCCGAAGGTGCTCATCGACACCCGGTACTACGCGGACCGGATCGCAGACACCGCCGAGCCCGGGATGGTGTTCGTGGGGCGTCGTGTCGGCCCGGGCGAAGCGGGCGTCGTGCCCCTCTCGCGACTCAGGGGCCTCGCGGCACTGCTCCGTTTCTGCGTGGCGGGGAGCGGCATCCCGCAGCTCCTCGAGTATCTGCTGCGGCTGGACCTTGGCGACCCGGGGCGGCAGGTACCGATTCTCTGGTCGCGATTCCTGGCGTCGGTGGCATTGGTGCGCCGAAGCGCCGTCTATGAGCTCCGCCTGGGCCCCGACCGCGAGGCCAACGCGGCGCTCGTCGCCCAGTGGGCGACCAGACCGGCTCCGGTGCCGAGGCGGTGGGCATGAGACGGCGTTACCGCGTGGCGATGATCGCGGCCTGTCCCTTCCCGTGCCCGCGGGGCACGCCCATCCGCATCCACCGCATGGCGGAAGCGTTGAGCCGCCGCGGGCACGAGGTCCACGTCATCACCTATCACCTCGGCCAAGACGACCAGGCGCTTCCCTTCGCCGTCCACCGGATCCCGAGGGTGCCTTATCGCAAGATCTCGCCAGGGCCCTCTTGCGGGAAGCTGGCAATCGTGGACCCGATGCTGGTCCTCGCGCTGCGCCAATTCCTGGCCGCGCACGCGATCGACGTCATCCATGCCCACCACTACGAAGGGTTGCTGGTGGCGCGTTGCGCCCGCGGCCGCCGCCCGCTCCCGATCGTGTACGACGCGCATACGCTTCTCGAAACGGAGCTGCCATACTATCCGCTTGGCCTGCCCAACGGCGTGAAGCGCGCCATCGGCAGGACGCTCGACCGATGGCTCCCCAAACGATCGGACCACGTCATCGCGGTGACCGAGAACATCAAGGAGGCACTGATCGGCGCGGAGGCTGTTAGGGAGGATCGGGTTTCAGTGGTTGAGAACGGGGTCGAGCTGGATGCATTCCGAGTGAACGGGCACGCGGCCGGGAACCATGAGACGCCGGCGCTCGTCTTCGCCGGCAACCTCGCGCCGTACCAGCGTATCGACCTGCTGGTCCGCTCATTCCGGACCGTGGTGGACACGAGGAAAGACGCGCGCCTGCTCGTGGTCGGAACCTCTTCGTTGGAGCAATACGATCGCCTCGCGCTCGAGCTCTGCGTGCGAGACCTCATCCAGACTGTTCCCGCGGACTTCCGCGCGTTGCCCTCGCACCTGGCCGGTGCCGACGTCGCTCTCAACCCACGGACCGCATGCGCGGGCGTTCCGCAGAAGCTCCTCAACTACATGGCTGCCGGCAAACCAATCGTGTCGTTCGCCGGGTCGGGCAGATTGCTGGAGCACGGCCGGACCGGGTGGCTCGTCCCGGACGGGGATACCGAGGCTTTCGGCGAGGCAGTGCTCCGCCTGCTGCGCGAACCAGACCTGGCGCGCGAGCTCGGCGCGGCGGCCCGGCGTCATGTCACGGACCATTTCAGCTGGGACCGCTCGGCCCAACTGGTCGAGGCGGTCTACGAGCAGGTGGATAATGAGCGCGCCTGCTAGCGCGGGTCCGGCCCGCAGGCTCGTCCGGCGCTTCGTCCTCGCCACCTCGGTCCCGCCGATGCTGCAGGTGTACCGAGGAGCGTACCGGGTCGCGACCCGGGTGGCCGTGCGGCTCTTCCGGAGATACCCCGCAATCCGGGCCGTCTACCTAACGCGGGGGAGCGCTAAGGGCGAGATCCTGCCGCTGGTCAGTGACATCGACTTTCTGCTGATCCACGAGGGGCTGGCCCCGGCTGACCGCGCAGAGCTCCTCAGGGCCTACGGGCGGCTCGCCCGCGTCACGCGCCTCTTCGACGCGCATTTGCGGATCGTAGACGAGGCCACCCTCAGGCGGGACGTTCGGGTCAACGACCACTTCCGCTTCCGTTTCACGGAGGGCAAGGCCACCTGGAGACTACTCTACGGCCGAGATTGCGTGCGTGAGCTCCCCACGCCCGACGCCGAGGCGCTCGACGCGGGCCTGCTCGCCGAGATCAAGGTCTGGTGGAGCCTCTTTGGATGGCGCTTCCTCGAGACCCGGAAGTACAGCACCGAGACGGTCACGCGCAACAATGTTTGCTACAAGGCCGTGAGCGAGGTTCTGAAGGCGATCCACGGTCTGAGTGGGCGCCGGCTCACGTTCGATCGGGCCGAAGCGCTCCAGGCCGCCAAGCCGTCGCTCGAGCCGGCAGGTCAGCTGCTGGTCGAGCGGCTGCAGGCGCATCGTCGCAGGCGCTTCCGGACCGATGACCAGACCATCGTGGAGGACACGACGGCCTTTCTCCTCACGCACCTCGACCGGTTCTACGGTGAAGCCCTGGGCCACCCCGTCGCACGTGATTCGGGCTGTCCGGATGTAGCGTTCGACGCACCGCTGGTGGAGGAGTCGTCCCCCGAGGCGCTGGAGTCGGTGCGCAGGCTCGCCCGATCCGTTCAGCAGCATTGGGGCGCCTCTCTCCGGAGCGCGCACATCGTCTCCAGCGTCCACTTCAACGTAGATGAGCTGTTGCTCCTCCTCGTGGGGGATCCCGAGCGGCCACCGTCGCTTGCGCTCCTCCAAGCCGCCGTGCGCGAGCAGCAGGCCCAGGCTCCGGCTGTGCGCCGGCGGGTTCGGGTCTTCGTGCGGCTGGCCAACGCCGCGTTTGAGCTGGACGCGCAGGATCTCGAGCAGAGCTGGCAGTCGATTCTCTGGCAGGCTTCCAACCCGGACGCGTTCGCCCTTGCGGGCGTGCCGGAGCGGTGCCTCGAGGGCGCACCGCTCGAGATTTCCTCACGTCCGACCTGGGGGCCGCTGGTGAGCCGCTTCCTGATCGAGGAGGAGATGCTTTTCGGTGAGCTGCTCCAGGATCCGGCCATGTACAAGCTGGGCAGCCTCGACTTCCTGCGCGGGTTTTGGAAGATCGCACAGCTGGTGGTGGTGAACCGCTCGGCGGGCCGGGGCCAGGTCGTCGTTCCGCTCACCGTCGCGGCCATCCAGCGAGCCCTGACGAGGCAAGGCCTGGAGCTGCCGGCTGCACTCAGTCCCCTGGCGGGCGCCTACGGCGCGGTGCTCGGCGGTGCCGACCCGGAGATCGCCGAGCTCGTTCCAGGAGCGATCGCCTACCTGAAGGAGATCCGAGCGTGAGCCAGGGGGCGCGGTTGCGGACGTCGGTGGTGGTCGTGACCAAGGACCGGCCGGAGATGCTGGCCGTCCTGCTTGCGTCTCTCGTGGCGCAGTCGCTCCAACCGGACGAGGTACTTGTTGTGGACAACAACTCCATGCGCAGCTACGAACAGGTCTTCGAGTCGTTCCGCTCCCGGCTGCCGCTGCGCGCGGTGGTGGAGATGGTGCCCGGCATCCCCGCAGCCCGGAACCGCGGCATCGCCGAGGCGACCGGCGACGTCATCCTCTTCAGCGACGACGACTGTCGGGCCGAGCCCGGATGGATCGAGCGGATGGTGCGCCCGTTCTATTTGAACCCGCATATCGGCGCGGTCGGTGGCGAGATTCTTTCGGAGGCGCGGGTAGGCGGGCTGGTGGAGGAATTCTGCGTGGCGGAGACTCTGATGCGCATGGGACGGAGCGACGAGGGGGCGCCATGATCATCGACATCACCAAGAGCGGCTATCGGAAGGGTTATCTGCCTCGCCACGGCGTCGGCGTCTTCCATCCCTTCTTCGCGACGGCCAACGCCGCCTTTCGCAAGAGCGCCCTCGAGGCCGTCAACGGCTTCGACGGCCGCTGTGCAACCGGCGAGGATATCGACCTGTGCATCCGCGTCGCGCGCGCGGACTACGAGCTCTGGTTCGAGCCCGCTGCCAAGGTCACTCACTTTCACCGCTCCACGCTTCGGGGGCTCCTGGTCCAGTGGTTTCGCTATGGGTACGGGCATGCCTACCTCTTCCGGAAGCACGGTCCCAGGCGCCGGGTGGAGTTCTACCGCTACGACCTCTCGGAGACCAACGACAGCCCGTTCGGAATCGCCCGGGTACTGAGCGTGCCGTCGCCGGTTCCGGGCATGGTGTTCCTCAGCAGCTACCATGCGATGCATCTCGGCGTGCTGGTCGCCCTCGCGGCCTTCGGCGCCGGAGCTCGCGCCGTCGGGTGGACGGGGATCCTGGGCGCGGCCCTCGCGGCCGCTTGGTACTTCGCACCCGGGCTCGACGCCCGGAGGCCGCTCCGCTCGATGGCGCTCTCAGCCATGCGATACGTCGCCGATGCCGCGTACGTCGCAGGGGGTATTCTTGGCGGATTGAGCCAGAGAATGATCTACCTCGAGGCGACTCGGACCCGGAGGGACAGCGGGGCGGGAGAACGTCGATGACCGAGCCTCAGGTCACGATCGTGGTGGTGCCGCGGGAGCAGTTCAACAAGGCCCAGGCATCGCTGGAGACCATCTATGCAGCCACCTCGATCCCGTTCGAGCTGGTCTACGTGGACGGCAACTCGCCGCGACCCCTGCGTTGCTATCTGGCCCGGCAGGCCGCGGCGCATGGGTTCACGCTGCGGCGCACGGATCGCTATCTCATCTCGAACGAGGCCCGAAACCTCGGGCTCCGGCAAGTGCGGACCAAGTACGTGGCCTTTGTCGACAACGACGTCTTCGTGCAGCCAGGCTGGCTGGAGGCGCTCCTCCGCTGCGCCGAAGAGACCGGCGCTTGGGTCGTCGGTCCGCTCATGTGCGTAGACCACGGCGGCACGCGGGTCGTCCACTATACGGACGCGGAAATCCGGATCGTCGAGGAGATGGGACGCCGTCGGCTTCACTACGTCCCGCAACTCTCGCGTGGCCCGCTTGCCGAGGCACCGACCCTTCGAAGAGAACGGTGCGATCTGGTGAAGTTCTACTGCGTTCTGGTGCGCACCGACGTGTTCGATCGGGTGGGACCACTCGACGAGGGGGTCCGGTGCTTCTTCGAGCCAGCGGACTTTGCCCTGAGCATCCGTGCCGCGGGTGGAAGCGTT
Organism: Gemmatimonadota bacterium; assembly: GCA_041488455.1. Classification (GTDB taxonomy): domain Bacteria; phylum Gemmatimonadota; class Gemmatimonadetes; order Gemmatimonadales; family GWC2-71-9; genus DASQPE01. The sequence continues at coordinate 6,928 of JBGPPG010000077.1, read as the reverse complement.
TTCTTCGAGCCCGCGGCGATAGCGACGCACACGCTGCCGCCACCGCTCCCCTTCTCGGACATGCCGTACTTCCTTCTCCGGTGGAGCAACGCCTGGCTGCGGTCGACTGTGCGCCATTTCGCTCGGAAGCACGGGCTTTCGCCCGACGATCCGGGGCTCCGGAGCCACTGGAGTTGGCGCAGCGCTCATCGGCGCCGCCTGCTGCCGCGTTTCCTCTGGCAGCTGCTGCGCACACGACCAATGAAGTATCCGGCAAAGGCCGTTGACCGCATTCTCTTCGACGGGCTTCTCGAACACACGATTGTGCGCCCTGCTGAGCGAGGCCGCGGTGACCGTTCCGAGCCGCCCAGCTTCGTCTCGTTACCGCCGCCCATCCAGGCCGGCTGAAAGGAGGGGAAGAGCGCCATGACCGAGCCTCAAGTCACGATCGTGGTGGTGCCGCGCGAGCAGTTCAGCAAGGCCCAGGCTTCGCTGGAGAGCATCTATGCGGCCACGACGATTCCGTTCGAGCTGGTCTACGTGGACGGCAACTCCCCGCCACCGCTGCGCCGTTACCTCGTCCAGCAGGCCGCGGCGCGCGGGTTCACGCTACTGTGCACGGACCGCTATCTCACCTCGAATGAGGCCCGGAACCTCGCCCTCCGCCAAGTGCGGACCAAGTACGTGGTGTTCCTCGACAACGACGTCCTCGTGCAGCCGGGCTGCCTGGAGGCGTTGCTCCGCTGCGCCGAGGAGACCGGCGCCTGGGTCGTCGGCCCCCTCTATTGCTACGCTGCCGACGGAAGCGGCGCGCCACGCATCGTTCACACTGCGGGCGCGGACCTGCGCATTGTCGACGCCGGAGGGCGTCACCTGCACGAGGAGCATCGACACGTCAACCGGCCGATCGCGGAGGTACGTTCGCAGCTGCGCCGCGAGCCCATCGATCTCGTGGAGTTTCATTGCATGCTCGTGCGCCGCAGCGCTCTCGAGCAAATCGGCGCCCTCGACGAGCGGCTTCTGTCCTTCTTTGACCACATCGACATCTGCCTGGCGGCCCACGAGGCGGGCGGTACCGTCTACTTCGAGCCCGAGGGAGTGGTGACGCACCTGGCGCCCCCGCCGTTCGCGTGGGTGGACGTACCCTACTTCCTGCTCCGGTGGAGCGACGCGTGGCTGCGTTCCAGCCTTCGGCATTTCGCGAGCAAACACCGTCTGAGCGCGAACGACCGGGAGTTTCAGAACCACGTGTGGTTTCGCAACCAGCACCGGCGTCGCCTGATCGCCGGGATTCGGCGGCCGATTCGGCAGCTCCTGGGCAAGCGGGGTGCCAAAATCGTGGATGAGATCGCAGACCGGATTGTGTTCGGCTTGGTGATCGAGCACACCCTCGTCCGACGAATGGAGCACCGCAGGGCGGCCGGCGAGTCGGGGCACCGGCAGCTCCATCCCGCGGTCTCGGATCCCGGCGGGCTAGTGGATCGCGACCGGAGGCCCGCAGCGTGGACGGCTTCCGATCCTGCAAATTGACGTGAGACGTGCTCGCGCTGGGGGACGGCACCTTTGGTGGGCGGGGCTGGCCGCCGCGCTGGCGGTGGCGGTTCTCTGGACGCCGGGTCGCCGGAACCTCGTCAGGATCAGTGCCCTGAAGCTGGCGGGCCAGCTGCCCGACGTGCCCTGGGGTGTGCTAGTGGTGGGCCACCTGGTCGACCTCACCCCGCTCGTCAGTGGCCATGCGTCGTTGATCAGGGTTAGTCCAGACAATCTCAGGTCACCGGATTCCGCCGCGGCCTTGGCCGCCGGCGAGCAGCACTTCGTTCGAACCTGCGGCGGGTGTCACGGATCGGACGCGGCCGGGGCCAGTGCACCGTCCCTGCTGGCCGGTGCTGGGCAAGCGCTGCCCGACTGGGATCTCTTTCGGGCGATCACGCGCGGCATCCCGGGCACGGAGATGCGTGCGCAGCCGCTCGATGCCCGCGCCGCGTGGCAGGTGGTGGCGTGGCTTCGCCAGCGTCAGGCGGCGCCCGCCAGTCGGCCGGCAGCCGGCCTCCCGCCGATCCTGCCGGTGACAGCAGCCCGGCTGGTTGCCGCCGCGGCAGACGACGGCTGGCTCAGCTTCGCCCGTACCTACGACGGCTACCGTTTCAGCCCGCTTACCGACATCAACCGACAGACCGTGGCCCGCCTGCGCCCCCGTTGGGTGCGGCAGTTGGCGTATGGCAGCGGCGCGAGCATTGCCGGCACTCCCCTGGTGTCCGGAGACTTGGTGTACGTCAGCGCTCCGTCGGGGACTGCGTACGCCATCGAGCTTAGGACCGGTCGGGTCCGGTGGGAGCACGTTGAACCGTCGCGCTGGAGAGAACGCGGCCGCCCGGGTTCCAATCGCGGGCCGGGGCTCTCGGGGGGCATCGTGGCGTATGGGACGAACGATGGCCGTCTGGTAGGTCTGGACGCCGCGACGGGGCAACGCCGGTGGATCACGGATCTCGACGATGGCGAGCGGCGCACGGTCACCACGAGTGCGCCGCTCGCGGTGGGCGACGGATTCGTGGTGGGCCTGGGCGGGGGAGACGAGGGGGGCCGCGGGGCGCTGGTGGCGTTGGCCGCGGCGACGGGCCAGGTCCGCTGGCGCCTCCCGACGGTGCCCGCGCCGGGGGACTCCGACGCCGCCAGCTGGGGCGGGGCCGAGCCGCGTGGCGGAGGCGCCTGGATGACGGGCACCTACGACCCCGAGCTGAATCTCGTCTTCTGGGGCGTGGGCCAGCCCTACCCGAGCCTGGCTGGAGTGCGGCGCCCCGGGGCCAACCTCCCGACCGATGCGCTCCTCGCGGTCGACGCCGCCAGCGGCCGGCCACGGTGGCGGTATCAGTTCACGCCGCATGACGAGTTCGATTGGGATGCCACGCAAGCCCCGATACTCGTAACCGACTGCGCTCGGGGGAGCCCGTGCCGGTCGCTGGTGATACAGGCCAACCGAAACGGGTTCGCTTACGTGCTCGACCGGGAGACCGGTCAGCTGGTGCGGGCGGCTCCCTTCGCGACGCAGACATGGTCAGACCGGCGGGCGGCCGATGGGACTCCGCTTCGGCAGGTCGGCTTGCAACCGACGCGGGCCGGACTCGTGGTGCGGCCCGGTCTCAACGGTGCCACGAATTGGTGGCCTCCCGCCTACGTCGCCGAGCGCCATCTGCTGCTGGTGCCGGTGCGAGAGCAGGCTACGCTGTACGTCGCGGCGGACAGTGGGGCGGGTCGCCGGGCGCCGACCGGGTATTTCCACAATGTCAGTGCCGCGTGGTACGGGGTGCGGGCGCTGGCCGTCCCCTCGCTCGAGCAGGTGTGGGAGGCAGCCCTCCCCGACGGCGACCCCGACCTGGTCGCCAATCCGAGCGGGCTGGTCGCCACGGCGGGCGGTGTGGCCTTTGTGGGGCTCCAAGGCACGCTCTTCGCGATCGACTACGCCACCGGTGGGGTCGTTTGGCAGTATCCCCTCGGCGGTAGCCTCGCGGCGCCACCCATCACCGTCCGCTACGAGGGCACGCAACTCCTGTTAGTGGTGAGCGGCCGCGACGTCGTTGCCTTCGATCTCGCGCCCTAGCGCGTTGCCGCATGACCGCTCGAGGAGAGCTACGGAGTCGCAAGGAGTGTCCTGGAGCCGATATATGGTCACCCGACCCTCCCGGGCAATGACCGCGAGCTGATATCGTCTCAGGGATCGGTTGAGCTCGACGTTCGAGTCGGCGTTCTCACGCAGGCCCCCGAGGCTGTACGAGTCCGTATACACCCTTCGCCCTTGGTGGACCGCCCCCCAAATGAAGTCTTGTTGCTCTAGGAACGTCCCGACGCTCCGGAAGTGCGGCGAGGCCCAATAGCCCTTGCGAACGAACGGAACCACGACATTCCCCGCCACGGCTCCAGCTTCGTCGAGCAGTGGGGGCAGCACATCCGTCGCGATGATGCTGCCGGGGGCGACCGCGCGACGGTAGGCGGCGGCGGTGGCGGAGTGCCAGGGAAACTCGTACAGCGATCGACTGTGGCGGACGTAGTGCTGGTATATGAAGCACTGCTGCAAAGCTGGCCGCAGTGAACTGACCATTCCAGCGAGCGCGATCACGCAAACCGCTGACCCGGCCCCCACCCACCACCAGTTGCCTTGGCGTGCGCCATCTCGGATGAGCCGAAGCGCCGAGGCCACGCCCGCGCCGATGGCGAGGGCGACGAGAGGCACCAACGGCGCCATGAATCGGAGGCTCTGGTAGTAGTACCCGGAATAGAGGCCGAGCGTGAGCGCCGAGAAGAGCGCGGCGAACACGCAGGCGGCTCGCACTGGCGTCCTGCCCGACCGGCAGGCGACGACCGCGCCTGCCAGCGCCACCAGGAGCGACCAGACGGGGAAGGCCTGCCGGGAAGCCTGCTTCAAGTAGAAGAGCGCATTGGGGACATCGGCCGGCGGCCGATCCCAGGCCCCAGGGGCGTCGAAGGCATAGGAAAGTGAGAACGTCTTGCCGAGTGAGGAGTACCAGTAGGGCACCCAGAAACGGTAGCCGGTGCCGGAGATCGTCCCGAACGTGTGGACCGCGTACACCGCCAGCGCAAGCGCCGCTGCGGCGGGTCCGATCCCGAACCAGGCCCATCCGCGGGCATCCCGTCCCAAGGCCCGACCACCGAGGGACAGAGCCAGTGGAACGGCCGCGAGCAAGATCGCGTTTGGGAAGCGCACGAGAAGGGCGAGACCGCACAAGAGACCGAGGACGAAGAGCAATCCCGGCCACCGCCCGTCCCCGCCGCGCGACGCCGTGAGGTAGAGACAAAGCGCGACGGCGGAGACCAGCGCTACCGTAGCGGTCTCCCCCATGACTTGGTGGCTCCACTCGAGATATGGGGGGCAGAGCAGGAGGCTCACGGCTGCCGTAACGCCACCCGCGAACCCGATCGCTCTCCGGGCCAGGAGATAAACGCACAGAACCCCGATCACGCCGAACGCCACCGCCCCGTAGACTCCGTCGTTCAGTCTGACGTTCGGCCGCAGGTACGCGGGCGTGAGAAGCGCCGAGAGGCCGAACGGATAGCGCGGCGGGTATGGGTTGCCGAGCACAGAGATCGTGTAGGTACCCGAGTGAGCGAGGTTGCGCGCACCTATCGCGTACTCCACCGCATCCGGGAACGGGCGAGGATCGGCTCTCCACGACGCAGGAATGACCAGAACTGTAGCTGACGCGGCGGCGACGATGGCCGCGGCAACGAGTTCGAGGCGCCATGCCTTCAGCCGGGAGACGTCGGGCATCAGCCGCCCCGGGGCTGAGACGCGTCGGGGCGACGTCGCGTGCCGGCTACCTCCGCCATGGCGACACAGGCCAGAAGCGGCACCAGCCAGATGACCCGGCTCTCATACCGGGCATTTACGGACGAGAGCGCCCCCATGACGAGTGCGTTGAGGACCACCCCGGCGAGCCCGATTCCGAGGAAGGCGAGAACCGTATGCCTCCCCCGCGCCCAAAGCACGGGCAGGCACCCAAGCAAGACGAGTAGGGCGAGCCAGACGCATGCTTCCTGGACCTCACTCGCCGCCGCGAGGGGCAGCGCGCGCTGTGCCTGGCGCGACGCCCAGTACGCCGAGAGTGTGGACGCGCCGAAGGCCGCCAGGGCCGGGGCCACCTCGACCTCCGATCGGTGCCAACCGGGCTCGGTGCCGAAGGTCTTGAGCTGGCGTTTTGCGTTCTGGAGCGATGCGACCACTTGCCGGCGCCATCGCTCTCGCAGTGTAGCTCTGACGATCTCCCGCGCCTCGGCCAGAAAGGCCGGATCCTGCTGGTATTTCGACCACGGCCCGGCCGGATCCCAAAGAAACCAGTCGGAGTCCTGCCGGAGACTGTCCCTCTGGGCACAGAGCAGGTACACTCGGGTGGCGCAGGCGCGGTCGAGGTATCGCTGCGCGGTCCCGTCACCCACCAGGCGCGCGAGGTAGAACAAGTCGGCGCTCTCCGAGAGTATTGGCTTCCGGTTGACCAGCACGTTCGATGCGACCAGCCCCGCGACTGCCAGCGCGAGCGGCCCGACGGCACAGAGGGCGAGCTCTCGCACCGGGAGCGTCTCGCGGTCCGCGAGCTTGCGCCAGACCAGGCCCACCGCCAACAGCCCGACGTAGAGCGGCAAGTGGCTGAGGTGGCTGGCGAGGCTCAGGGTGAGGAGGCCCGCGGTGCCGAGCCTCTCCCAGGGGTTGAGTCGGTCGCCGCCCCACAGGGTGGTGAAGGCGAGGAGAACGACGAGGCTGGTGAAGATGTCCGGCATCATCTGGCCGGAGAACCAGGGCAGGCTGGTTCCTACGGCCAGGCCGGCAATCAGGAGCAGAAACGTCCGCGTGGAGAGCGACACGCCGGCGCACCGTACCGCGAGGTTCACGGCGAACGCGACCAGGATACCCTGCGCGAAGGGCAGCACCCAAAGCGTCGCCGGCGTGGCGAAGGGTGTCAGGAAGAGCGAGTATGTGATCGGGCGGTAGAAAAACGGGTTGGTGAACGGGCCGCCCCTGGTCGGCGGATGCACGCCATGCGCGAACGCGTACGCGTTCTTGAGGTATCCCCCAGAGTCGAAGTATGTCAGGGGAAAGCGGTTGAACAGCGCGACGACGCAGGTGAGCGCGGCGGCGGGCACGAGCCTCCGCAAGAAGGTGCCGGGCGGCTCGCCCGACGTCGAACCTGCCGTCATCAGACCGGCGCTGCTCGTACGGGCAAATGAACCTCCTGTCACAAGCTACTGCAGCGCCAGTGCGTTGCGCGAGCCCGGGTCGCGGGCGGCACAGTTCTGAAAGAGAAAGGCCGCTCCTGTGAGCGGCCTGAGACTCGCAACAATCTGTGGTTTCAGTAGGTGAAGCCAATGCGCCCAGAGGGAGTCGAACCCCCAGCCTTCAGATCCGTAGTCTGACGCTCTATCCAGTTGAGCTATGGGCGCGCCG